>NZ_JCAXEG010000020.1:0-102708 GCF_059758875.1 Streptomyces sp. GQ60
GACTACGCGACCTCCGCACCTGACCACACGGCGGCCGAGGAGCGGATCTTGCGGCACCTTCGCCTCTCGGTGCTCGAGCGGCCGACAGGTTGGTGCCGAGAAGGTACTTCTCGCCTGGGGAGAGCGATTGGGCGATGCCCGCGCATTCCTTGTGGTCCCGCGTCAGGGCGGCGGCTCTTGTGTCTCCGCGCACGGGTTGGCGATAATCCGGGCTTTCGGCAGTCGGGGGGCTTCGGTGGGCGGAACCATCATGATTTTGATCGTCGGGTTCTTGGTGTTCGCGTTCTCGGCGGGTTTCTACTTTCACTCCAGCCCGCTGCTGAAGCGCGGGGTGCGGACGTCCGCGGTGTGTGTGAACGTCGGTCAGGTCGCGCAGGGTTCCGTGCTCCTGCTGGAGTACACCCCGGTGGGCGGCCCGGCGCGGCAGTACACCGTCGGACCATTCGTGTTTCCGCCCGTCGCGGTCGGGGGGCGTCTTGATGTGATCTACGACCCCAAGCGCCCTCAGGAAGTCACACTCCCGGAGCGCCTCCCGAAGGGGACGCGTGGGCTGCTGATGACCATGCTCGTCTCCGGCGCGGTCGTCGCGGGATGTGTGACGGCCGTGGTGGTGTCCGTCAACTGAGTCTGGCAAAGCGCGAAGTAGGCCGACACGTGGTGCACGTGCCGGCCTTCCTGTGCGCGCGGGCGTGGCGTGGCAGACGAATCTCGCCAGCATGGATGTTGTCCCATAGAGGGACCTGTAGGGTGCGCGGCCGATCCGAAGAGCGGGCGCGGCGGCCGTCTGCTCTCCCTCGAAACTTCAGCCACGTCGCCCGAGGGTGGGGGGACTGCGTAGGAGTCCATCCCTGGCCGGGGCAGAGGCGTCGGAGGTGCGGTCGGCCAATCGGTGGACGGGCTAAGGATCACCTCGGCAGACCCTCCAGTAATGTCAAGGTATGAGTCACCCGCATCCCGAATTGAAAGCCGCCCCGCCGCTGCCCGCAGGAGGGCTGAGGGTCACCGCCCTGGGCGGCCTGGGCGAAATCGGCCGCAACATGACCGTCTTCGAGCACGCCGGCAAGCTGCTCATCGTGGACTGCGGCGTGCTGTTTCCCGAGGAGCACCAGCCCGGGGTCGATGTCATCCTTCCCGACTTCACCTCCATCCGGGACCGGCTGGACGACATCGTGGCCGTGGTGCTGACACACGGCCACGAAGACCACATCGGGGGCGTGCCGTACCTGCTGCGCGAACGACGTGACATCCCCGTCGTCGGCTCGAAGCTGACGCTGGCCTTCCTTGAGGCGAAGCTCAAGGAACACGGCATCAGGCCCTCCACGACACGGGTCCGGGAGGGTGACCGCAGGAAGTTCGGCCCCTTTGACTGCGAGTTCGTGGCGGTCAACCACTCCATTCCGGACGGCCTAGCGGTCGCCATCCGCACCGGCGCCGGGATGGTGCTCCACACGGGTGACTTCAAGATGGACCAGTTCCCGCTGGACGACCGCATCACCGACCTGCGCGCCTTCGCCCGCCTCGGCGAGGAGGGGGTCGACCTGTTCCTCACCGACTCCACCAACGCCGAGGTCCCCGGCTTCACCACCTCCGAGCGCGAGCTGAACCCGGCGATCGAACAGGTCATGCGCACCGCCCCGCGCCGGGTCATCGTCTCCAGCTTCGCCAGCCACGTGCACCGCATCCAGCAGGTGCTGGACGCCGCCCACCAGCACGGACGCAAGGTCGCCTTCGTCGGCCGGTCCATGGTCCGCAACATGGGCATCGCCCGCGAACTCGGCTACCTCAACGTCCCCGCTGGCCTGATCGTCAACCTGAAGGAACTGGAGCAGCTCCCGGACAACAAGATCACCTTGGTCTGCACCGGCTCCCAGGGCGAGCCCATGGCCGCCCTGGCGCGCATGGCCAACCGCGACCACCAGATCCGTATCGGCCAGGGCGACACAGTCCTGCTCGCCAGCTCCCTCATCCCCGGCAACGAGAGCGCCATCTACCGGATCATCAACGGGCTGACCCGCTGGGGCGCGAAAGTCGTCCACAAGGGCAACGCAAAGGTGCACGTATCCGGCCACGCCAGCGCCGGTGAACTCGTGTACTGCTACAACATCGTCAAGCCCCGCAACGTGATGCCCGTGCACGGCGAGTGGAAGCACCTGCGCGCCAATGCCGACCTGGCCATCGCCACGGGAGTCGACCCCGACCGGGTCGTCATCGCCGAGGACGGCGTCGTCGTCGACCTCGTCGACGGACGCGCCTCCATTACCGGCAAGGTCCCGGCCGGAAACGTGTACGTGGACGGCATGACGGTCGGCGGCGCCACCGAAGCATCCCTCAAGGACCGCGTCACCCTCGCCCAAGAGGGCGTCGTCACCGTCGTGGCTATCGTCGACGCCAACACGGGCGCGCTGGCCGAGGCCCCCGACTTCCTGGCCCGCGGATTCGAACACGACGACACCACGTTCGCCCCCGTCATCCCGGTGATCGAAAAGGCCCTCGCCACCGCTGCCGCGGAAGGCGTCGGCGACGCCGTGCAGCTCGAACAGCTCATCGCCCGCGCCGTGGCCAACTGGGCGTTCCGCACCCACCGGCGCAAGCCCCTCATCATCCCGGTGATCATCGACGCGTGATCCGGATACGGATACGGCCGGTCGGCGCACAGCGCACTGCGGGCGGCCGCATCCGTTCCTACGCTGCCTGAATGAGCATCAGATCTACTGCCTGCGGGCCCCTCTCCGCTACGGCAGCCCTCGCGGTCGGTGCGGTGGTCCTCCTCGCACCGCCCGCCACGGGAGCTCCACGAGCCGACCCCCTGCCGCCTCGGCCCGCGTCGGCCGTCGATGCGTCGCTGCTGCACCGCCCCGGAACCCACGTGCGGGTGAGGCAGGGAGCCCCCACCCTGCCGGACGATGTCTCCGCCCTGTCCTGGCTCGTGGCAGACGTCCGCACCGGCGACGTACTCGCCGCGCACAACGCCCACCGGCCCCTGCCGCCCGCCAGCACCATCAAGACCCTCTTCGCCCTCACCGTCCTGCCCCAGCTGCCCGCCGGCACCCACACGGTCACCGAAGCCGAACTCGAGGACGTGGGCGAGGGCAGCAGCCTGGTCGGCCTCGACGCCGGCCACTCCTACAAGATCGCCGACCTCTGGAAGGGCGTCTTCCTCAGCTCCGGCAACGACGCCGTCCACGTCCTGGCCGACATGAACGGCGGCTGGGACAAGACCGCGGCCCGGATGCAGGCCAAGGCCCGCTCCCTGGGCGCCAAGGACACCCACGTCGTCTCCCCGGACGGATACGACGCCGACGGTCAGGTCTCCTCCGCCTACGACCTGGCCGTCTTCGGCCGCACCGGACTGGCGGACCCCGCCTTCGCCCGCTACGCGGCCCTGGCCGACGCCCGGTTCCCCGGCGACACCCACAGCGACGGCAGCCCCACCTGGACCTACGGCATCGAGAACACCAACCGCCTGCTCACGGGCGAGGACGGCGTCGGACGCTACCCGGGCATCATCGGCATCAAGAACGGCTACACCTCGCAGGCCGGCCACACCCTCGTCTCGGCCGCCCGCCGCGACGGCCGCACCCTGCTGGTCACCGTCATGAACCCCCAGCACGGAGGCGGATTCGCCGTCTACGAGGAGGCACGCACCCTGCTCGACTGGGGCTTCGCCGCCGCAGGACACATCGACCCTGTCGGCACGCTCCAGCCTCCGCCACCTCCGAAGCCCTCACCCGCCGGCCCCGCACCTCTGGCCGCGCCCCCTTCGAACACCACCCCCACCCGCACCACCTACGCCTGGCCAGCCGCCCTCCTCGCCACGGCCGGCGCCGCCGGAACGGCCCTCTACCACCTCCGCCGCCGCGCACGGCGCGCCGCCGCGTCGCCCGCTTCGCCGGCGACAGCCCGGCCGCCGACATCGACGGCACCGGCAACGTCTCCCACATCGAGGGCATGACCGCCGCCGAGGTGTACGTCTTCACGCGCCTGATCGCCGACAAGGCGGGCGCCACCAAGATGGACCGCCCCGAGGACGTCGAGCCCCACCCCCAGACCGGCCGTCTGTACGTCGCGCTGACCAACAACAAGGACCGCGGCGCCACCGGCAAGCCCGGCGTCGACGAGGCGAACCCCCGCAAGGGCAACAAGCACGGCCACATCCTGGAGCTCGACGAGCACCGCTCCGACGCCGCCGCCCACACCTTCCAGTGGCGCCTGATGCTGGTCTGCGGCGACCCCGCCGACCCGTCCACCTACTTCGCGGGCTACGACAAGTCGCAGGTCAGCCGGATCTCCTGCCCGGACAACATTGCCTTCGACGAGCACGGCAACCTTTGGTTCGCCACCGATGGCAGCGCCCTCGGCTCCAACGACGGCCTCTTCGCCGTCTCGGTCAAGGGCCCCGAGCGCGGCCACGTCAGGCAGTTCCTCACCATCCCGAAGGCGGCGGAGACCTGCGGCCCGATCATCACCGAGGACCGCATCCTCATCGCCGCCCAGCACCCGGGCGAGGCCGACGGCTCTACCACCGGGAACCCCGCCTCCCACTAGCCCGACGGCCGGGCAGCATCCCGCGCCCGTCCGTCGTCTCGGTCTGGAGGGAATCCCGCTCCTGAAATGCGCTGGCCCATGCCGCCGCTCGCGGCCTGGGCCAGCCGGCTGCAATTGTCAGTACGAGCGCGGCGACATGACCTGGTCTTCCGCCCCGGGGGCCTCCAGGATGCATCGCGGCATGCCGGGTCCCGGAATGGCGCGTACGGCCACCTGGGTCGGCGGATCCGCGGGCAGCTCCACGTACACGGTGACGGGGTGGTCGTCGTGGGCCGTGCCGTGCCCGGTCTCCTTGCCGTCGACGAGAACCTCGACCACGACGGTGTGACCGGTCTGGACCGTGCGCTCACGGAGTGCTCAACGTGGAAGTGATGGCGGCCGCATCGGCATCTCTGACCGCTCTCCCCCTTGCCCAGCTGCCTGCCACCCGGCCGGCCCGGCCTCCGAGCAGGACCACCGGCCCGGCCCCCACCGCCCCGCGTAGCGGACGGAACACCAGCGAGGCCCGGCGCACTGGGCGCGCCCCGTCGAACGGCCGGGGCAGGAAAGCCATGGGCTCGCCGGGGGCCACCATCCGAAGCGGGCCACGCTCCCGCAGCGAAACCGAAGGCCCCGCCACCGCACCGACCGGTCCCTCCCGCACCCGGTGCGGGTGCTGGGGACGTACGGGAGCTGTGCAGCGCCGCACGGCGTCACCAGTCCCGCCATCGCCTCGCTGTGCCACCAGACCTACTGCTGAGCTACGGCGCGCCCTGAAGGCGGCTCACTACCAGGCACGGCGCGGGCCGATCATGGAAGACGCCAGCCCGGCCGCCCCGCCCCGCCCCGCCCCGCCCCGCCCCGAAGGATCGAGGCACCCCGGGGGCGACCCGCCAGCCCAACGAGCTCTCGCAGAACCGGCTCCGCGAGCGTGGACCGCCACAGGGCGAGGGCGTTGTCCTGCCTGCTGGGCTACCTCGGCGCCGGTGCCTTGCCGGACACCTCGATGCCTGCCTGGTGGAAGTCGTTCAAAGTGGAGGCAATGGTGTCGGCGGCGACACCGACGGTGTAGTCCAGGCGTACCCGGGTTCCGAATCCGGCCGCTGCAGCGTCCAGGGCGGTGGCACGCACGCAGTGGTCGGTTGCGATGCCCACCACGTCGACGTTGCGCACCCCGCGTGCGCGCAGCCAGTCCGCGAGGGAGGTGCCTTCGGCGTCCGCGCCTTCGAAGCCGCTCTTGGACGCGCTGTGGGCGCCCTTGAAGAAGACGGCGTGGACCTTGCCGCCGGCGGCGGCGGGGGCGAAGTTCGGGTGGAACTCGCCGCCTTCGTCTCCGGCGACGCAGTGGACGGGGAAGCTGTCCTTGAAGTCTGGGCTCGAGGAGAAGTGGCTGCCCGGGTCGATGTGGTGGTCGCGGGTGGCCACGACGTACTGGTAGTCACCGCCCGCGCTCCGCTCCACCAGCTCGGCGATCGAGGTGGCGATCTGCGCGCCTCCCGCGACGGGAACACTGCCTCCTTCGCAGAAGTCCTTCTGCACATCCACGACGATCAAGCCTCGGCTCATCACGAACACCCCTCAGGACGACGGAACGACCCCCGTCTTCTACCGCCTGCTCACCTCCACCGGCGACATAGCGGGCTGCACTCACCCACACGGCCGCAGACATTCACCGCAGGAACGATTCGCACGGTCGAAGCAGTCAGAGGCCAAGTGCGGTACGCGGTCGAAGCCAGGGCTGCCGTCGGGCGCCGGTAGCGGCAGCCACACCCGCGAAGGGGCCCTCGGCTGCCTCTACCTCCCAAGGGGACGGAATTCGGCGCGCCCATACAGCGGCCGTGGATCAGATCGCCCCCGGTAGCTGCCCGGCGACTGCGACCAGGTCGGGGAATCGGTTTGGACTAGGGAGCCGCGTCGAGTCCGCAGGAGTAGCCGGCCGCCGGGCTGGCGGTAGTGACCCGAACGGCCTGTTCGAGCGGACATGAACAGCCGTCCAAATTCAAACCGGTCCGTCTGGGCGACAAGTTTGCTTGCTATGCGGGGTCCAGTGGTCCGAGCAGCCACACACCGGTGGAGGTCGAGGACGAAGCCGACGAGCGCCTCCAGCGGGGCGAGGATCCGGAGCCATCCCTCGGTGGGTGCGATGTCGCCGAGGCCGAGGGTGGAGACGTTGACCAGGGAGATGTACAGCGTCGACGAATGAGGCCTGGTCGGCGGGTCGAAGTCCGGCGGTGTAGGTGAACGCGTCCGGCATGTGCGGCCAGTAGATCAGCGCCCAGCCCACGACCACGGTCAGGGCCCATACCGTGACCACGGCCACCATGGCCACCGGGCCGGCCAGGCCGGAGGCCCGACGCCGTGGCGTCAACGAGGAGGACAGCCGCCACAGAGCAGTCATGACCAGTCGACCCCAGCCACCGTGGAGCGTGGGATGCCATAGCGTGTGGAACTCGTCCCTCAGGACGAACAGCACCAGCGCCACACCCGCCACGTTGAACAGCCGGGCCATCCGGCTTCGCCTTCCTGCGTCGGCCACTCACCTTTCCGCACGGGATCGCCAGTCCGCCGGAGCCACGCACGGGATCGACCCATTCGCCGTAGGGGTAGGCGTCTCCGGTCCGATGCCGGCCAGGGTGTTCGCCAACCTGGCCCTGGTGCTTGCGGTGACCCGCCCCTGCATGTGTTTCTCAGCTCCTCTGCACCCGGGCGGGGGCAATTCGCAGGTCAGCCTGGAGGAATGTCGGTCAGGGTCCGGTGCAGCTGGTCACGGCTGGGGAAGCCGGCCGGGCCGTCCGGGATCTGGTACATCCGGCAGGCCAGCCCGGCGGGGCGTCCCGGTTCGGGGAAGGGATCGCGGCCGTCGATGAGGATGGCCGGGGAGCCGAGGAAGTCGATCCGTTCCGCCTCGCCTGGTCGGTGGTGACCCTTGTGGCGATCGTGGTGCTGCTCCCGATGTCCTCGAGTACCCGCGCAGCCGCTCGGCTGCGGGCTTGTGGTGCGGGCAGTCGGGCACAACGAGGAGGTGGATCCGCATGTCTTCAGGGTCCCCCTACCGGGCCGTAGAGTCCGTACGCCCACGGGTCCGTGCCGGCCGGTGCGGCTTGCCCAGAAGGAGGAAGCCAGGGCGCCGCCCCCGGTTGGCGTTCAGCCGGCAAGCATCGTCCGCATCAGGGCGATCTCGGCGGTCTGAGAGATGATGATGCTGTCGGCGAGGGCCTTCGCGGGACCGTAGGCGCCCAGTTGCTTCTCCGTCTTGGCCATGTCGATCGCGCCCTCGTGGTGCTCGATCATCATGGTCAGGAACATGGTGTCGAAGGCATTGCCCTCGGCATTCCCGAGCCGGTTTATGTCCTGGCCACCCATCATCCCGGGCATGCCGAAATTGTCGTCGCCGTGCCCCATGCCGAAGCCGGTGGGGACCTTCTCGCCCCATGCCTTGAGCCAGCCGGTCATGGTGTCGATCTCGGGCTTCTGCGCCTTCTTGATCTTTTCCGCGAGCGCCTTTACCTCGCTGGAGGCGCCGTGAGATTCGACCATGTCGGACATGACGATGGCCTGCCGGTGGTGGGGGATCATTTCTTGCGCGAAGGTGACGTCCGCCTGGTGGTGCCGGTCGGCCTCAGTGGCAGCCGCCGCGCCAGTCGTGCCGGCCCTGTTCGTGCTGTCGCTGTCGCTGCCGCCGAAGGCGGCCAGGACCAGGCAGGCAGCGGCCGTGGTGGCCGCCAGGGCCGCGCGACGTGGCAGGGAGTGGTTCGTGTTCATTTCGCTGAGCTCCAGTGATCGGATGCGAACGGGAAGCGCGGTGTGTGGCACCGTGGGGGCGGGCCGCAGACGGGCTCTACATCCGCAGGAGCTGCAGTCCGGCAAATGAGGGCGGTGCTCGCCCCCCAGCCGGCTCGTAGGCCAGCGGGATCGGGCACGGGACCGGGGCATCAACACCATGCGCCGCGGTGGTGACCGGATCGGTGTCTGCTGCGGCGATACCGGGGGAACCCGGCACGGCAGCCGACGCGCACATCTGGTCCGTGTGGATGACATGACGGCCCGTGTCGCGATCGTCGTCGGGGCATCGGTACGGCAAGCCGGGGGCGGCGGGGGCTGCCGCCACGTGGTGGGAACTGTGCTCGGCGGCGCCTGCCGACGGCGGGGCGGCGGCGCCCAAGGCGTGCATGCCGAGCAGCCCGACGATGACGGCAAGGACGAGCACCATGGTGAGCCGCACCAGGGGCTGCGGCTGCGTGCAGGGCTCGCGGCCGGTCACATTTCCCACAGTAGGACGTACCCGGTTACTGCGCAGCGCGGCCCGGGCCGCACGCCGGGCCTGAACCACAGCCGTGCCAGGACACGGATCCGCATGTTGTCGCAAGCGTTGCACAAGGCGGACTGGAACTCTGTACCGGCCCAACCGGACGGCGGCACGACGACTGACCCAGTCCGGAGACCTTGAAGGCCGTGCGGGTCGCTTCGTGATCGATGAGGCGGAAGGTGGAGCGCCTGCCAACCTCCCCGCCGACCCAATACGGAGGTAGCACCACACCGCGGGCCAGGCTGCCGAGACTGTTGGAGGAGCGCGACAGAAGCCGCTGGCCGCCGAGAGCGCCTGCCTACGGGAGTGCACCCGAAACGTTGAGCAGCCCCTTCTCCTCAACCGAGAGCCAGGTCAAGCCTTCTTGACCACGCTCGACTTGAGCTGCATGGCACCGAACCCCTCGATCTTGCAGTCGATGTCGTGGCCGTCGACCCCGTCGACCAGGCGGATGTTGCGCACCTTGGTGCCCGCCTTGATCCCCGAGGGGCTCCCCTTGACCTTGAGAGCCTTGACGACGGTGACCGCGTCACCGTCGCTCAGCACGTTCCCGACGGCATCCTTGATCACCCGCTCGCTCGAGGCACTCTCGTCACCAGTCCCGGTCACCTTGGGAACCCACTCGTGGGCGCACTCCGGGCAGAACATCAGCGCGTTCATCTCGTAGGTGTACTCGCCGGAGCACTTCGGGCACGGGGGCAGGCTCGCCGTCATCTGTTCTGTCCTAGCTCGGTACGTACATACGGGGCTTGAGGCACCCGCGCCATGGCGAGACGAGGATATCCGAATTGCAAACTTCTGCAATTCCTTATGCCTCCAGGGCGCGCGTCCGTTCGTAGCGGCGCAGCGCACACACGAGCGCGGGAGGTCGAGGGCACGGGCGCCCGTTCCACCACATCAGGCAACGACCGCGTCCCCCCGGTACGCCCGGGCACACATTGCGCACCCACGTCCTGGAGCTGCTCCAGGGTGACCGACGCCCGCACGAGACCCGCCGGAAGGGCCCCGCCGACGGGGGATGCGGCGGGGCCCATGCCGTGACGTTACAGCCTTCGAGAGGGGAACGGTCGCAGAATCCACGAATTGCAAAATTATGCAATTTCGTAGATGCTGGACTGGCCGCGCCCATGGGTAGCCGCGGGCACAGCAACCAGCCACTTCCCCGGCGCCCGGGGCGATGAGAAGGATGCGAGACCATGCCTGTTCCCCTGTATCAGGCCAAGGCTGACTTCTTCCGCATGCTCGGGCACCCCGTACGGATAAGGGTCCTGGAGCTGTTGCAGGACGGGTCGATGCCGGTACGGGACATCCTGGCCGCGATCGAGGTCGAGCCCTCGGCGTTGTCCCAGCAGCTTGCGGTGCTGCGCCGCTCGGGAATCGTGACCTCGGTCCGTGACGGCTCGACGGTGGTCTACGAGCTGGCGGGCGGGGACGTCGCGCAGCTGATGCGGGCGGCCCGGCGGATCCTGACCGAGGTGCTGACCGGACAGAGTGAGCTCCTGGAGGAGCTGCGCGAATCCGAGGTCCCCGCACCATGAATACCGTGCTGACCACCGGACTCGACCGGGTTCGCTCCTTGATGCCGGCCCGGACCGACTTCGCGGTGATGCGCCGAAACCCCCGCGGGGATCTCCTGGCCGGTCTCACCGTGGCGATCGTCGCTCTGCCGCTCGCGCTCGGCTTCGGTGTCTCCTCCGGGCTCGGCGCCGAGGCCGGGCTCGCCACCGCCGTGGTCGCGGGCGCGCTCGCCGCGCTGTTCGGCGGGTCCAATCTTCAGGTGTCGGGGCCCACGGGTGCGATGACGGTGGTTCTGGTGCCGATCGTCGCCCAGTACGGGCCCGGCGGGGTGCTGACCGTCGGGCTGATGGCCGGTGTCCTCCTCGTCGCCTTGGCGCTGATGAAGGCCGGGCAGTACATGCGCTACGTGCCGGCGCCGGTCGTCGAGGGCTTCACCCTCGGCATCGCGTGCGTGATCGGACTTCAGCAGATACCGGGCGCGCTCGGGGTGCCCAAGCCGGACGGTGAGAAGGTCCTCGCCGTTGGCTGGCGGGCCGTCGTCGAGTTCGCGCACGCCCCGAACTGGACGGCCATCGCGCTCTCGCTCGGCGTCGCGGCCGTGATGCTGCTCGGCGCCCGCTGGCGCCCCACCGTCCCGTTCTCCATTGTCGCGGTCGCCGCCGCGACCGTGATCGCACAGGTCTTCCACCTGGACGCCGCGGCCCCCATCGGCGATCTGCCCTCCGGGCTGCCCGCGCCCTCCCTGGCCTTCCTCGACCTCTCCGCGCTGGGTGCCCTCCTCGCCCCCGCCATCGCGGTGGCCGCGCTGGCCGCACTGGAGTCGCTGCTGTCGGCGACGGTCGCGGACGGGATGACGGTGGGGCAGCAGCACGACCCGGACAAGGAACTGTTCGGCCAGGGCATCGCCAACCTGGCGGCCCCGCTGTTCGGCGGCGTACCGGCCACCGCGGCGATAGCCCGTACGGCGGTCAACGTCCGCACCGGCGCCTCCTCCCGGCTCGCCGCCCTGACGCATGCCGCCGTGCTCGCGGTGATCGTGTTCGCCGCCGCCCCCCTGGTCTCGAAGATCCCGCTCGCCGCCCTGGCGGGGGTGCTGCTGGCGACCGCGATCCGGATGGTCGAGGTCGGCTCGCTCCGGGCGATGGCGAAGGCGACCCGCTCGGACGCCGTCGTGCTGGTACTGACGGCGGCCGCCACCTTGGTCCTCGATCTCGTCTACGCGGTGATCATCGGCCTCGTCGTGGCCGGGGCGCTCGCCCTGAAGGCGGTCGCGAGCCAGGCGCGGATGGACCAGGTGGATTTCCGCCCGGACCTGCCTGGCGAACACAGCGACGAGGAGCACGCGCTGCTGGCCGAGCACATCGTCGCCTACCGCATCGACGGGCCCGTCTTCTTCGCCGGCGCGCACCGCTTCCTGCTGGAGCTGTCGGAGGTCTCCGACGTGAAGGTGGTGATCCTGCGCATGTCCCGCGTCACCACGATGGACGCCACCGGCGCACTGGTCCTGAAGGACGCGGTCCAGAAGCTGAACCGGCGTGGCATCGCCGTCATGACGTCCGGCATCCGGCCCGGTCAGCGCCAGGCACTGGAGGCCGTCGGTGCACTCGACCTGCTGCGGCACGAGGGCCGGGAGTACGCCACCACGCCCGAGGCGATCGCCGGAGCCCGCAAACATCTGGAACAGGCAGGGCTGCTGCCTCTCAAGCACCATCCGCACCGTATCCGGAAGGCCGCACGATGACCGTCCCCGGCGAACGCCTCATGATCGATGTCTCCGGCACCGAGGCCCTGTGGCTCCTCGAAGGCTCTGCCCAGGGACGCCTGGTCTACGTCCAGCGCGAGCACGCTCTCGTCCGCCCGGCCACCCACGTCCTGGAGTACGGGCGCCTGATCGTCCGCACGCCCGTGCAGGCCGCGGCGATCCCCGGCAGGGCGGTGCTGACCTATCACGCGGACGAGATCCGCACCCCGACCGGCACCGGATGGACGGTGACGGCCCACGGCCCCGCCGACATCATCACGGACCCGGACGAGGCCGCGCACTACCGGCGGACGCTGCCCGGCTGGGCCCACGGCCCGCACGACACGCTGCTGCGCATCCACCCGCAGCAGGTTTCGGGGTTCCGTCTCGCCCGCCCCGTTCAGGGGGCCGGGCGGTGAGCGTCGAGGTCCAGACGATGCCCTACCGGCACGTGCTGAGCGTGCCCACCATGGGTTCGGCCGTACGTATCGCCCGTGAGACGGCCGAACTGGTGCTGGTCGAGTGCCGTGTGGGCCTACGGCATCCGAGCGTCGGGCCGGGGCTGCTGATCCTGGCCGAGCTGGTCACCAACAGCGTCCGCCACGCCGCCGTACTGTCGCCGACGATCACCGTCACCTTCGCACACGGGGCGGGTGCGTTCGCATTCGCCGTCCACGACCGTCACCCGTACCAGCCAGCCCTCTTCGGGGCGCTGGCCACGGCTCCGGGCAGCGGGCTGGCCACCGTCGTCGAGATGACTATGGAGCTTGGCGGGACCGCAGTGGTCCGGCCGGATGCGGACGGGCGCGGCAAGAGCATCTGGATCACCCTTCCCCTGTGAGACCTGAGGAAATGACGATGACGATCGAGTGGCGCTACACCACCCATCCCGGCCTGGGGGTCCTGTCCCTGGCCGGACACCTCGGCTCAGATGCGATCGCGCGCTTCACCGGCGCGATCGGGTGGGTCCTGGCCCGCGGCACCGGACCGGTCATCCTCGACCTGAGCGGACTGCTGGGCTGGTCGGTGGGCGGACAAATCGCCGTCGCCCAGGCGGCCCACCGGCTCGCCGAGGAGGGGCGGCCCCTGGAACTCGCATCGATCCCCGCCGACGGCTCCCTCGTCCCAGACGGCTCCTGCCCGCCCATCCCCGTCCACTGCGACCTGCCCGCCGCGCTGGCCGCCCACCACGCGGTGGGCGACGAGCAGCGCCAATGGAGCAGCGACGAATGGCCGGCCGAGCAGGCCCGCTCCATGAGGACCGCGTTTGCCACGGAGGGCTGATGGCGAAAGCCCTCCGTGCTGGGCCGAACGTCACAAAGACAGGACGCCCTGTCCCAGGAGTTGCGCTGATCTGCAATTGTGGAGGTCACAAGGTGTGTAGGGGCGAAAGGACGCCCCCTACGGCGAAACGGTTCTGGGTGGATGCGATGGGCAGTCGAGGCAGGGGTACCCAAGTGAGCGCACCGCTGTACCAGCTCAAGGCGGAGTTCTTCAAAACACTGGGTCACCCGGTCCGCATCCGCGTCCTGGAGCTGCTCAGCGTGCGTGAGCACGCGGTTGCCGAGCTGCTGCCCGAGGTCGGTGTCGAAGCCGCGAGCCTGTCCCAACAGCTCGCCGTCCTACGCAAGGCCAACCTGGTGGTCACCCGCCGCGAAGGCGCGAACGTGTACTACCGGCTCACCAGCGACGAGGTCGCGGAGCTGCTGCGAGTCGCCCGCAGCATCCTCTCCGGTGTCCTTCAAGGCCAGGCCGAACTGCTCGCCGACCTTCGCGCCAACAGCCCCCGATAGCACGGGGCCATGAACGGCGGCCGTCTCCCGTAGCGCGGGGTTCATCGCGCTTCTGACACCGGGAGACGGCCGCTTCCTACTTCTGTGCGTGCTGGCCCAGGTAGAACAGCAGCCACACGAACCCGGCGAACAGGTGCGTGCCGGCGATATAGAAGAAGGCACGCAGGGCGACACCCTTCGCCAGCCACCTTTCGTGCTTCGCCGCCGCGCTCTCCTCGGGTTTGCCGTCGATCACGAGTCCTCTCCGTTCCCCGGTGTCCAGGGCACCCTGCGGGTGCGCGTACGGGCGCACGAGGACCTGCCTGCCGTGCTGCCCGGCCTCCTCGACGATGCCCGCGACCTCACCCGCCTCGAGGGTACGCGCATCGGCATTGCCGACGCTGCCGGGATAGGTGATCCGATACAGCTGGGCGTCTGGTCTGTGACTGCTGATCACGGGGATCCTTCCGGCAGGATGAAGCGGACCACGATGGCCTTGCCGCGCTCGCCCGCGGGCTCCACGCGGACGTCGCCGCCGTACGTACGGGCCAGTTCGGCCACGGTGCGCAACCCCTGCCCCGACGTACGCTCGGCGTCTGCCAGGGTCATGGGGCGCGGATCCAAGTCGCCCACGCCGACCACCAGCAGGTGCTCGGTCATCTGCAGGGTGACCTCGGCGTCCGGTGTCTGCCGGGCATGCCGTACGGCGTTGGCGACGAGCTCGCTGACCACCAGCAGCACCGCCCCGAACAGCGAAGAGCCGCTCTCCAGGCCGAACAGCACGAGCGACCGCTCGGTGCGCTCGCGCGCAGACCGCACCGAGCCCGGCACCAGCGGCACCGTCCACGCATGCCTGCGCGTCGGCGCTGCCGGAGCCTGCCCGCTCGCACGGCGGACCATCACCGTGCGACCGGCCGACTCGGCGCCGCCCCCGGGCTCACCGGGTGCTCTCGTCGCCAGTGGCCACGCCGTGATCGTGGGCCACGCGCAGCGCGTCCTCCAGCTCGTCCGAGGCCTGCGCCTCTTCGAAGGCATCATCGGCCTCCCGCGCAGCCGCGAGACGAGCTCGCGCCACCCGGACCCGCTCCAGCGCCGCTTCCGCGAACCCAGCCACACCGCAACCCCCGTCCAACCAATTGGAACTAGTAAATTGCATAACTCTGCAAGTCTAGCTGCTGCGAGTGCGACGCAAACCGCGTCGCGGGCGGAGGTCAGTGGATGCGGTGCACCCGCTGGCTGGTGAGTTCATACCGGGCTCCGACCACCGCCAGCCCCTTCCCCTCGATCCTCGGAGACAGGGCGGGCTCGACGGCCAGACGCGACCGAACCAGCCGCACGTTCTCAGTGATCGCCGCATCGACACGGGCGGCCCCCGTCAGCGTGCGGTCGGTAGCGGGACGGACCTGATCAGCCAGGTACTGAATGTGCCCGGGCAGCCGTTCCCCACTCTCGGCCGCCTGGACAGCAGCAGTGACGGCCCGCACGACTGGTGCCCCAGGACCACGACCAGCGGGATGGCCAACTCCAACACCCCGTACGCGATGCTCCCGAGGACCGCTTCGTCCAGGACCTCGCCGGCCGAGCGCAAGGTCAGCAGGTCGCCCAGGCCCTGATCGAAGACCAGTTCCGGAGGCACGCGGGAATCGACGCAGCCCAGGATCACGGCGAAGGGATGCTGCCCCGCGGCCAGCGCGTGCCGCACGGCCCACGTCCGGTCCGGATGTCGATCATGGAACGTCCGCCAGCGCCGGTTCCCTGCGGCGAGTTCCCCCAATGCGGACTCAGGGGTGGGGTACCGCAGGCCTTTCAACCCGGTGGCGGCGGTCGACATCGCCGGCGAACCGGAGACCAGTCCGGCACCCACGGCCACCGTTCCCGTCAGCGCGGTCCGAACGAACCGCCGCCGCCCCACCAACCCATGAAGCTCAGCATCGGCAGTCATGCCGTACCAAGCTAGACGCGCCCTGGAGCGGCTGGGCCCGTGCCATCACAGCTTGGCCCGACCGTGGGCAAATCTTGGACAAGCGGACTGCCAGTCGGCAGAGCAGGCTGCACGAAGCAGACCTGAAAGGCGAAACGAATCACCGGACGAACAGAGCGGACGTCGCCCAGTGGCACGGACTCCAAGGCTGCCGCCCCCTCCTGCGCCCCACCCAGTGGGTAGCGGTGCGCCCACCACGGCGATCACGACCCCGGCAGCGCCAGCGTCTCCAGCGGCACGGGGCCCCTCAGTTTGGATGGCGCCTTCCAGAATCCCCCACGGAATCGCAGCGACGGCGTTCTGCCAGTTGCGGTACCCCGTCCTGTGGAGGTTCAGGAACTGGTGGCGCCAGTCTGGCGCTTGAGTGGCCGTGGACGTCGACGATGCCCTCGACGGAGTGGGCGAGGCGTTCGGCCAGGGGGATCAGGTCGCCGTCACGGACCTGTCCGGTCAGGGTGGCGATCCCTTGGGTCACCGTGACCTTGACGGCTTCGTGGGAGAAGGGGAAGAGGCGTTCGACGACGGTGCGGCGGATCTCGGTGGCGAGTTCCTCGTCGGTGCGGAGGAAGACCTTGAGGAGGTCGGCGCGGCTGACGATGCCCTGGAGGGTGCCGTCGGCGTCGACGACCGGGAGGCGCTTGATGTGGCGGTCGGCCATGAGGTGGGCGGCCTGAGGGAGTGTGGCGTCGGAGCGGATCGTGACGGCCGGGGTGGTCATCATGTTCTCGGCGAGGGTGGAGCCGGCCTTGGCGGTGTCGCCGAGGCGGCGCATCTGCTCGATCAGGCCCGGGCGGTGCTCGTGAAACTCCTCCTTGGGCAGGAGGTCGGCTTCGGGGACCACGCCGACTACGTGCCCGTCGCCTTCGATGACGGGTAGGGCGGTCACCTGCCACCACTCCCTCGCGGTGGCGATGTCCTTGAAGCCGGTCGAGGGGGCGACGGCGATGACCTTGGTGGTCATGACGTCGGCGACGGTGTACGGGGGGAGGCATGACGGGGTCCTCAGCGTGCGTAGGCGAGCGGGGTGCCGCTTCCCTGAGGGGGCGAACAGGTCGAGGAGCTGGGTGCGGGCGGAGTCGAGCCGGTCGGCGATGACCGAGCCCACGGCGACGGAGCGGCCGACGGCCGAGTCTTCGGTGCATCCCGGACCACCCGAGGAGCTCGCCGTAGCCGAGGGTGTCGACGACCACGTTCTTCTGACCGGGGACGTGGGTGTCGAGGTCCACGGTGCCGCACTGGATGATCCAGAACTTCTCGGCCCGTCGGCGTTCGTTGACGATGCAGGTGCCGGCCGGGAAGGCCACCTGGTGGGAGTGGGCGAGCAGGGTTTCGCGGGCTTCCGGTGCCATCACTTCGAGGATGGTGTGCATGGTGCTCATGGAGTGCCTCCAACCCTTCGCATCCACCCTGCTGGTGGGCCATCGTGTCCGGGAGGGACTGGGGGAGAAGACGATCCGGTGCGCAGCCGTCTCAGCTTCCCGGCGCGCCCGCTCCCTCTTGGAGTCCGCAGGGCTCATCGGCTACTTCGGCGCCTTGGTGGACGGCCAGGACGCTGCCGCACTTGCTCTTCCGGGCAAGCCCGACCCTGCCCTCCTCCTTGAAGCCGCCGGCCGTCTCGGCGCGCCCCCCGCTCACACCGCCGTGGTGGAGGACGTCCTCGCCGGCGTCGAAGCGGGACACCGAGGCCGTTTCCGCCTGGTGGTGGGACTCAACCGCGAGGACGACCCGCACATGAGGGATGCCCTGCGCGCACACGGCGCCCACCTCGTCCTACCCGACCTCGGCGGACTGCCCGCCGCACTCGAAGGCGGCCGCCCGTGACCAAGGCCTGGAGCTGGGAGTACCAACGCTACGACCCCAAGACCGAGCGGCTGGTCGAGTCCCTGTGCACCCTGGGCAACGGCCCCTTCGCCACACGCGGTTCAGCGCCCGAAACCGTCGCCGATGACATCCACTGCCCGGGCACCTACCTGGCCGGCTGCTACAACCGGCTCGCCTCCACCGTCGGCGGCCGCACGGTCTCCAACGAGGACATGGTCCGGCTGCCGGACTGGACCGCCCTGCGGTATCGCTGCCTGCCCGAGGGCGCACTGCCCGGTGACTGGCTCACGCCCGACCACCCGACCCTGCGTCACAGCCACGTGTCGCTGGACCTGCGCGCCGGAACGCTCACCCGCCGCAGGCTCTTCCACGACGCCGAAGGCCGCCGCCTGTGCGTCACGCATACCCGCCTCGTCCACATGGGCGACCCGAACCTGGCCGCGCAGAACACGGTGTTCCGAGCGTACGGCTGGAGCGGCAGGATCGAGATCGGGTCCGTACTCGACGGCGACGTCACCAACGCGGGTGGCGACCGCTACCGCGCCTTGGCCGGGAGGCATCTCGTCGAGCACCGGGCCGGAGTGGAGGCGGAGGGCACCGCCTGGCTCTCCTGCACCACAACCACCTCCCGGGTACGGATCGGGCTCACAGTCCGGACCTCAGCACGTCCTGTGGCACCGGTGGGCCGGCATGCACAGCCACGTCCGCGGCTGACGAGGCAGCCGTCGCCGTCGACCACGGGAGGGCGATTGAGGTGCCCGCGGGCCATCAGACGCGCTGCGGTGGGGATGGTGGCGTCCTTCGTGACGGTCACGGCCGGGCGGGTCATCAGCTGCTCGGCGCTGGTGTCGTGGGCCGTGTCGGAGCCTTGGGGCTTGAGCAGCAGGTCAGCTTCGGAGACGACGCCGGCCACCTGTCCGTCCTGGGCAAGGACGGGAAGCGCGCTGACGTTCCAAATGCGCAGCGCTTCCACAATGTCCTTGAATGCGGTTCCTCGGTCGACGAGATCACGGCGTGTGTCATGACGTCCTCGACGTGCGCAGGTGCTTCATGGTCTTCCTCCTCAATGGACGGCCGTGCTCGTGACGGCGTGCGGGGCGACCGTCCGGGGGTAGGGCCGTCCGGGGCTCTCAGGTGGTCTGGCCACCGGTACCGCTCCTTCAGCCGTGGGCGATGACGGCCACGGGGGCTGCTGCGTGGTGCAGGACCGCGTGGGCGACCGATCCCAGGTGCGCCCCGAGTGCGGAGCGGCGGACATGGCGTCCCACGACGACGAGTCCCGCTCCTTGTGAGGCCCGGACGAGATGATCGCCCGCGGATCCCATGAACACGTTGTGGCTGACGTTCACGTCAGGGAACTTGTGCTGCCAGGGCAGCAGCATGTCGTCCACCATGTGTGTGACGCTCCTGCCGATGTCCCGTTCGTTGTCCGGGTCGAAGAAGGGGACGTAGCTGTAGGCGGCCGGCATCTTCCAGCCGTGCACGGCCCGCAACGTACAGTCGCGCCGGGCTGCCTCTTCGAAGGCGAAGGCGAGTACCCGGTCGCACGCTTCGTGGATGTCGACCCCCACGACGACCTCAGCGCCGAAGCCGGGGCCCGGGCCGTCCGGGTCGTCGGTGACGCGAACGAGGACGACCGGGGTGTCGGTCGCGACCGCGGTGGACATTGCCACCGAGCCGACGATGAAACCGACCAGGCCGCCCAGACCGCGCGATCCCAGCACCAGCAGCCCGGCGTCGGCGGCCTCGGCCGCGAGGGCGGCGGCCGGCCGCGATGTCAGGCAGCGGGTCGTGATCTCCAGGTGCGGGTGGCACCCGTGCAGCTCCTGCGCGGCCTCGGTCAAGGCCTGGTCCGCCCAGCGGTCCACGTCCTGGCGGCCCAGGCCGGGGAACACCGGGTCCAGTGGCCAGTCAACGGCGTGCACGAGCCGTAGCGGCATCTGCCGCAGGACGGCCTCCTGCGCGGCCCAGCGTGCTGCTGCCCGGCTCTCCGGGGAGCCGTCGACTCCGACAGTCACGTGGTTCTTCATGGCTTCGATTCCCTTCGTACGGTCCGGCGCTCATCACCACGGCATTGCGTGCCGGGCATGGTCCGCGTGAGTGGATGCCGTGTCGTCGGTGCGGGCGATGACGTGCGATGCCACGGCGACAACCCCGTCGAGCCGTTCGACGAGGCCAAGAAGCGCAGGGAGCTGGCTCCGGCGCTCGACATGGCCCTCCAGAGTGACGATGCCGTCCACCACATGGGCGTCGACGTCACCGGCCGGCACACCGAGCACCCCCGTGAGGACCTCGTCGGTGCCGCGTCGGCGTATCTCGGAGTCCGGGCGCAGGAGCAGGCGGAGCAGGTCCCGGAGGGTGACGATGCCGACGAGACGGTCCTGCACGTCCACGACGGGGAGGCGTTCGATACTCCGGCGGGTCATCAGCCGGGCGGCGTCAGCCACTGTCTCTTCGGCGTGGACGGTGACCGCTGGCGCGGACATGACCTCGCCCGCGGTGGGCGGCCCAGGCGCTGGGGGGCTCTGCTCAGAGGGATGGGAGCCGGGCACCGTGTGGGCCAGCAGGTCCGTCTGCGAGACGACGCCCACCACGCGGTCCTCGCCGTCCAGGGCAGGGACCCCGGAGATGTCGTACTGGGCGAGGAGCTTCGCGACGTCCTTGAAGCCGGTGCCGGGGGCCACGGACACAACCTCGTCGGTCATCAGATCCGCCACCTTGAGGTGCTTCATGAGGCCCTCCTGCTCCGCCGTCTCACGCGAGGCTGGTGTCCGGTGTGGGGTGTGCCCCCACCATCCGTCGACGGCGGCCGTCGATCGAGGGCCAAACGGTCCCGTTCGGGGGTCCGCAAGGGCCCGAGGTGTCCGGTCGACGACGATGGGGACCTTTGGTCCCGTCGGCGGTCCCGGGCGGCCCTCTTGCCGAAGTGGCGACGGTTCCACCGTGGGTGGTGTCCCTCATCGGCTTCTCGGTTGGGAGGAATCGCGGAAAGCGCATTCCGCACCCCGGACACCAGCTCGGTCACCGTCGGCGTGGACGGCTCCCAGTCGGCGGTCGTCGCTGCCCTGTGGGCGGCCAAGGAGGTCGCACGCCGTGACCGTCCGCTCCACATCGCCTACGGCTCCGACACCGACGGCAGGGCCTTGTACGTGTCGGCGGAGACCATCGAACAGATCCGTGTCAACGGCCGGGCCATCCTTGACGACACGGCGAAGGCCGTGTCGGCCGAGTACCCCGGGTTGAACGTGACCACCGAGTTCAGCCGCGCAAGCGCCGTCGACAGCCTTCACCGGGCCGGCGGGCTCCACGGCACGGTCGTGGTGGGCAACCGCGGCCTGGGCGGTTTCAACTCCCTCATGCTCGGCTCGGTCGGGCTGGGCACCGCGGCCATCGCCATGACGCCCGTCATCGTCGTCCGGGGCATCGACGGGGCCGAGGAGACCGGCACGGTCCTCGCGGCGATCCGCGATGAGCACGACCTCCTCATCGCCCGGTACGCCGCCCGGGAAGCCGAATCTCCAGCGGCCACGCAGAGACCCTGCGGGTCACGGACGTGGTCCGCCGTGAGTTCCCCGACCTGGAGGTGCAGGCCGACGCGGAGAAGAGCATCTCCGTGGCCGGTGTCCTGGTCGAGGCGTCCCGGCACGCAGACCTGCTCGTCATGGGCGGCCGCCGGGTCCCAGGGCCCCTCGGACTCGCCCCCGACCTGGGCAAGGCCACGCACAGCCTGCTCCACCACGCCCACTGCCCCGTCCTTCTCATCCCCCGGACCGGCAGCGACTTCGGGAGCCGGTCATGACCATCCACCCGGCAGGAAGCCGTGACATCGTCGTGGGCATCGACCCGGACAGGGACTGGCGCCTTTCCCTGGCCTGGGCCGCCGACGAGGCACAACGGCGCCGGCTCCCGCTGCGCCTGATGCTCGCCGTACCGCCCCAGCACGACACCCATCACGTCGACGACACCCCCGGCCAGACGGGCCTGCGGCAGGCCGCATCCGACAGACTCGAACAAGCGTGCAATTGGGTACGTGCCCGCCACCCTGAGGTGGCCGTCACCGGCGATCTGCTCAGCGGCTTCCCCGTCCCCGTCCTGGGCGGCGCGGCACGACTCGGCCTGGCCCTGCCTCTTCGAGCGGGCCAGATCCTGTGGATCAACCTCCTCACCCACGGCCTCACCGGGGTGGCGATGGGCGCCGAACCGGCCGTACCGCAGGCCATGCGGCGCCCGCCCCGGCCGCCCGGACAGCACATCCTGGCCGCAGGTGTGTGGCAACGCCTCCTCGTCCTCGCTGCGGCTGTCACAGCGTTCAGCCTGATCGCCGGCATCGCCGCGCGCACCATGGGCCTGCCCTGGCAGAGCGTGCTCTTCCTGTCTCTGCTCGGAACCCAGCTGGGCGTGGCCCTGGGCCTGCGGGCCCGGCTGCTCACCACGCAGAACCTCTTCCTCCCCGCCTCCGTGGTGGGCTCCGCCCTCCTTGCGATGGCTGCCCTGCACATTCCCGCTCTGCAGTCGCTGCTGGACACCCAGCCGGTGGGCTGGACCGGCACAGGGCTCGCCACCGCGGCAGCCCTCGCGGCATTCGTCGCCGCCCGGCTCCTGCGAGGCGCATTCCACAGAAGGGCATGATCATGAACGCGAATCCGCTTGCCCACAGGCATGGGGTGCACGCCGAGGTGGGCGACCAGATCGTCGTGGGCGGCCCCACGGTCGGAACGCCGGGCCGAGACGGAGAAGTCATCGCCCTGCGCCATGAGGACGGCACCCCTCCGTACACGTGCGCTGGTCCGACACCGGCCGTACCACCGTGTTCTTCCCCGGCCCGGATGCCCACGTCCGCCACCTGCACGACGAAACCGGTACGCCGCGACACGAGGAGAAGCCGGACGGGGCAGTGGCCTCCCGTTGAGTGGAAAGGCCGGGCGCCCCGACCGGAGATACCGTGGAAGTGATGGCCGTCTCGCCATCACTTCCGGCCGGAGGCGGGCATGAGCACAGGGGAACAGCCCACCCGGAGCGGTGTTCCTCGACTGCGGCTCGACGAACTGCTGGATGAGCTCCAGGTACGGATCGACGAGGTCAGAGGCACGCGGGACCGGCTGAACGGTCTGCTCGAGGCCGTCATGTCCGTGGGCCGGGAACTCGACCTGCCGCAGGTCCTGCAAGGCATCGTCGAGGCCGCCGTAGTGCTCGTGGACGCCGAATACGGAGCCCTCGGAGTCATCGGGAACGACAAGAAACTGGCCGAGTTCCTTCCCGTCGGCATCAGCGACGCCCTCCGCGCACAGATCGGAGACCTGCCCTCCGGCCACGGCATCCTCGGCGAGCTGATCCGCCACCCCGAACCACTGCGGCTGTCGGAGCTGTCCGAGCACCCGGCCTCGTACGGGTTCCCCGACCACCACCCGCCGATGCACTCCTTCCTCGGCGTGCCGATCCGGGTCCGCGAGGAGGTCTTCGGCAACCTCTATCTGACCGAGAAGCGCGGCGGAGCCGACTTCGACGCCGAGGACGAAGCGGTCCTGTCGACCCTAGCCGTCGCGGCCGGCATCGCCATCGAGAACGCCCGGCTCTTCGAGGAGGTCCGGCTGCGCGAGCGCTGGCTGGAGGCCAGCGCCGACATCACCAGCGCCCTGCTCTCCGGAGCGCCCGAGAACGAAGTCCTCGAAGGCATGCTGGAGCGGGCCAAGGACATCACCCGCGCCGACATCGGCGTCTTCTACCTGCTCGGCTCCGCCGGTGAACTGCGAGGCTCCCTCGCCCTAGGGGAAGGAGCGGAGGCGCACCGCGGGATTATCCTGCCCAGCACCCAGGGCACTCTCGCCGAGGCCGCACTGGCCCGCAACGGCCTCATCACAGTCCCCGACGTGGCGACCGACGAGCGCGTCACCGTGCACCCCGAGCGGTGGACGGGCTTCGGCCCGGCGGTCGCCGTCACCGTCGGCACCAAGGAAAGCTTGAGCGGCGTCCTGATGCTGGCCCGGCGACACGGTCGCCCCGTTTTCGCCACCACGGAAGTCGCCGCACTTCCGGGGTTTGCGAGCCAGGCCGCCCTCGCCCTGGAGCTTGCAGACCGGCGCCACGACGCCGAGCAGATGAGCCTGCTGGAGGACCACGATCGCATCGCCCGTGACCTGCACGACCTAGCCATCCAACGCCTCTTCGCCACCGGCATGACCCTCCAGAGCGCCCAGCGCTTCGTCGACCACCCTCAGGCGTCCGAACGCCTCGCGCGCGCCGTGGACGACCTCGACGCGACCATCAAGATCATCCGATCGACCATCTTCGGACTCCGCAAGCACGAAGCCCCCGGCGAAGCGTCCAAGCTGCGCTCCCGCGCCGTCAAGGCCCTGGACGAGGCGGCTACAGCCCTCGGCTTCGCCCCTGCCCTGCGGATGGAAGGACTGATCGACACCGACGTGCCGTCGGCCGTCGCGGACGAGGTCCTCGCCGTGGTGGGGGAAGCTCTCAGCAACGTCGCGCGCCATGCCGGGGCCACTCGGGTGGAGGTCTCGATCGCCGCGGCCGACCGGAAGCTGACGATCACGGTGACTGACAACGGGGTGGGTTTGCCCGTCGGCGGTCGGCGCAGCGGACTGCGGAACCTGGCGGAGCGTGCCGAAAGGCTCAGCGGCCGGATGGAGATTGCGGCGCTGGGCGACGGGGAGCGGGGCACTCGCCTGGAGTGGCAGGTACCCCTGGTCCCTCCGACGCGGTGACCGCTGTCAGACGTACCTACGGCTTCGCCGTCGCGGCGTCGTGCTCGTGGACCTGGGCGGCGATCACGGCCGCCTGGACCCGCCGCTCCACTCCGAGCTTGCCCAGCAACCGCGAGATGTGGTTCTTGACCGTCTTCTCGGACAGGTAGAGCCGCTTGGCGATCTGCCGGTTGGTGAGACCCTCTCCTATCAGCTCCAAGACGGCCCGCTCCCGTTCGGACAGAGCCGCCAGGCGGGCGTCCTCCGGCGCCTTCGCCGCCTCCGGGTCGCGCAGGGAGCGCATCAGACGGGCGGTGGTCGCAGGGTCCAGCATGGACTGGCCGGTGGCGACCGTACGTACGGCCGAGACCAGGTCAGCGCCTTTGATCTGCTTCAGCACGTACCCTGCGGCCCCCGCCATGATCGCGTCCAGCAAGGCGTCCTCGTCGTCGAACGAGGTCAGCATCAGACAGGCCAGCCCCGGCATGCGCGAGCGCAGCTCGCGGCAGACGGTGATGCCGTCGCTGTCGGGTAGCCGCACATCGAGTACGGCGACGTCCGGACGGAGCGCCGGCCCGCGGGCGAGCGCCTGCTCGGCCGTGCCGGCTTCACCCACGACCGTGATGTCCGGCTCTGCGTCCAGAAGGTCGTGCAGCCCGCGCCGGACCACCTCGTGGTCATCGAGGAGGAACACCTTGATCGGCGCCCCGGCGGACGTGTTCGGATCCTCGGACATGATCGCCCCTGGCTAGGTCCGTGAGGTGCGTTTCCCTCCGCATTGTCTCAGGAAGATGCACAACGCACCCGTGGCCGACGAGAAGGCCCGCTAGGCGATGCTGCTTTCCAGCTCCGTCCGGACGTCCACGACGCCCTCGACCGCGCTGATTGCCCGTGCGAGCAGGGGGACCAAGGCCCGATACCGCAGCGAGCCGCGAAGAGTAACGACGCCGTCGTGTACGACGAATTCCAAGGTCTTACGGGGCGCCAGTTCGGCGAGCACCGTCTGGCGGATCTCCTCCTCGAGCTCCTCGTCAGGCCTCAGGAACACCTTCAGGAGGTCGCTGCGGGTGACCACACCCTCCAGCATCCCGAGCGCGTTCACCACGGGCAGGCGTTTGACGTGCTTGCGCGCCATG
The DNA here is from genome assembly GCF_059758875.1 of Streptomyces sp. GQ60. NCBI lineage: Bacteria > Bacillati > Actinomycetota > Actinomycetes > Kitasatosporales > Streptomycetaceae > Streptomyces > Streptomyces sp. GQ60. The sequence goes on from NZ_JCAXEG010000020.1 coordinate 25,498, forward strand.
ATCCCCGCAGCTTCGGCGACGGGCGCGTCGGGGTGCACGGTGATCGCCGGGCTCGACATCAGCTCCTCGGCCAGCACCGCGCCGGCCTTCGACGCATCCTCCAACTGCTCGGGCAGCGCGGGGTCCGTACGCCGGAACTCCTCCTTCGGCAGCAGGTCCGCCTCGGAGACGACGCCGACGACCCGGCCCTCGCCTTCCAGGACGGGGACCGCGCTGACCTTCCGCTGGTGCATCAGCTCGACGATCTCCTTGTAGGAGGCCTCGCGGCCGATGGCGACGGCGGTGTGCGTCATGACGTCACTGACGGTGTAGCGGGACGCGGGCATGACCGGCTCCTTCGGCGTGTGGACGATCAGAGGAAGCTGCCGCTGCCATAGGGCGCGTACAGGTCGAGAAGGCCCACGCCCGGCTGGTGGAGGTGGTGCTGGGGGTGAGGGCCCGGGCCGCGCGCGCTCGCGCGGACATGGCGTGCTCCTCGTTCCGCGGAGTAGGCAACGAGCCCGCCCCTGTCGGCTTGAGGGCGAGGCCCTGGCAGGGTCGGTGAGCGTGTCATTTCGTCTCGTCCGCACGCCGTGTCGGCAGGGACGCGCGGCCGGCCTCCAGGCGGGCGACCGGGACGCGGAACGGCGAGCAGGCGACGTAGTCGAGTCCGGCCTCGTGGAAGAAGTGCACGGAAGTCGGGTCTCCGCCGTGCTCGCCGCAGACGCCGATCTTGAGGTCGGGTCGAGCCGCACGCCCTTCACGGACCGCGATCTCCACCAGGCGCCCGACTCCTTCCCGGTCGATCGTCTCGAACGGGGAGGTCTCGAAGATTCCCTTGTCGAGATAAGCGGAGAAGAACTCCGCCTCGACGTCGTCGCGGGAGAAGCCCCATGTGGTCTGCGTCAGGTCGTTCGTTCCGAAGGAGAAGAACTCCGCCTGGCTCGCGATACGGCCGGCGGTCAGGGCTGCTCTGGGCAGCTCGATCATGGTTCCGATCGGGCAGGTCACCGGGATTCCCGTCTCGCGCGCGACCCTGGACAGCACCTCCTCCACCTCTTGCCGGACGAGTTGAAGCTCCTCGACCGCGCCGACGAGCGGGACCATGATCTCGGCACGCGGATCGCCTCCCGCCCGCTTGCGGGCGACGACGGCCTCTGCGATGGCACGCGCCTGCATGCCTACCAGGCCCCGTTTCACGAGACCCAGCCGGACGCCCCGCAGGCCGAGCATCGGATTCTCCTCGTGCATGCGGGTGACTGCCGCCAACAGGTCGCTGTCGTAGGGAGTCCGTGTCCGGCCCAGTGCTTCGTCCCGGGCAAGGCGTACGGCCAGGTCCGTCCGGTCGGGCAGGAACTCGTGCAGAGGCGGGTCGAGCAGCCGGATGGTCACGGGCAGGCCGTCCATGGCGGCGAGGATTCCGGTGAAGTCGTCGCGCTGCAACGGCAGGAGTGCGGCCAGTGCGGCCTCGCGATCGGTCTCCGTGGGCGCGAGGATCATGGCTTCCACCAGTGGACGGCGGTCCCCGAGGAACATGTGCTCCGTACGGCACAGCCCGATGCCTTGTGCGCCGAATCGGCGGGCTCGAGCCGCGTCCTGCGGTGTGTCGGCGTTCGCCCGTACCTCCAGGCGTCGGGTGGCATCGGCGTGCTCCATGAGGCGGTGCACCTCGGGTACGCCCTCCTGCGCGGTGGCGTCCGGCGCGGGTGAGCCCGCCTCGAAGTAGCGCATGACCGCGGAGTCGACCAGCGGTACCGCGCCGAGGCGGACGAGGCCTTCGAAGCCGTCCACGGAGATGGTCTCGCCCTCGGAGACGATGACATCGCCGACGGAGAAACGGCGTGCCCCCAAGTCGACGGACAGCGCGTCGGCCCCGCAGACGCAGACCTTGCCCATACCGCGCGCCACCACCGCCGCATGGCTGGTCTTGCCGCCCCGGCTCGTGAGCACCGCCTGGGCGGCGACCATCCCCGGGAGATCGTCGGGCGTGGTCTCCCGCCGTACGAGCACGACTTGCTCTCCGGCGGCGGCCCGCCGAACCGCCTCCGAGGAGTCGAAGACGACCACGCCCACGGCCGCGCCGGGCGAGGCCGGGATACCGCGTGTGAGCACGGGAGCCGCGACGCCTGCGTCGAACCGGGGGAACATCAGCCGCGCCAGCATGTCGCCGTCGACGCGGGCAAGCGCTTCGTCAGTGGAGATGAGGCCCTCGTCGGCCAGTTGGGAGGCGATGCTGAAGGCCGCCTGCGCGGTGCGCTTCCCGACACGGGTCTGGAGCATCCACAGGGCGCCGTGCTCGATCGTGAACTCGATGTCGCACAGGTCTCGGTAGTGTGTTTCGAGCTGCCCCATGTAGCCGCGCAGCCGGGCGAACGAGACCGGGTCGAGCGTGGCCAGCTCCTGCAACGGTACGGCGTCGCGGACACCGGAGACGACGTCCTCACCCTGGGCATTGGGAAGGTAGTCGCCGTACAGGCCGGGGCGTCCGGTGGCCGGGTCGCGCGTGAACGCGACCCCACTGCCGGAATCGGAGCCGAGGTTCCCGAAGACCATGCGCTGGATGTTGACCGCTGTCCCGAGGCCGTCCGGAATGTGCTCGCGGTGACGATAGAGGCGTGCGCGGTCGCCGTTCCACGACGCGAAGACGGCGAGGATCGCCTGCCGCAGCTGCTCGGTCGGGTCTTGCGGAAACGCACTCCCGGTACGTTCGAGGATGAGGTCCTTGAACATTTCGACGATCCGCATGAGGTCACAGACGTCCAGTTGGGAGTCGTCTACGACGCGGTGCTGATCCTTGACCCGGCGGAGCACGTCTTCGAAGAGCGAACCGTCGACGCCCATGACCGTACTCCCGAACATCTGCACGAGGCGGCGGTAGGAATCCCACGCGAACCGCTCCCGGACGGGAACCTTGGCCAGGCCGAGCACCGAGAGGTCGTTCAGACCGATGTCCAGGATGGTCTCCAACATGCCCGGCATGGAGAACCTCGCCCCCGACCTGACCGAGAGGAGCAGCGGGTCGTCCACCTGTCCCAACCGTTTGCCGGCAGCCCGCTCGAGCGCCGCCAGGTGCTCGACGACCTCGCGGTCCAGGCCCGCGGGCAGCTCACCGGTAGCCAAGAAGACGCGGCAGGCCTCCGTCGTGATGGTGAAGCCAGGTGGCACGGGCAGGCCCATGCGCGCCATCTCCGCAAGGTTCGCGCCCTTGCCTCCGAGCAGATCGGCCATGTCCCGGCCGCCCTCGGCGAAGTCGTACACATAGGAACCCATGACTGCCACCAGTCTCCTCGGCGGTACCGTGCTCTGCCTCACACTGGCTGTCCCGCTCCGCGTCCGAGAGGGGCCGGACGGCCCTTCGTGGGGCCGGTCGGCCCACTGCTCTACGCCCCGACGAAGCGGGCACATCCCGCCGAGGGGCCGTTCGCCTCTCCGAGGGGACGCTGGGTACCTGCTCGAAAACACCTGGTAGCCGGGCAGTCGAGGCGAGCACGGAAATACGGATCCGGGCATGACACGAAAGTCGGTTGACATGGCGGGCTTGCTGGCCGTCAGCGCCATCAGTTCGCCGGCAACGACGTGGCCCTCGTCGTCGGCCGCAGCTGGGGCGGCGCTCGGAGGGTACTGCGTCACGTGCACGGCGAGGCGGACGCGGACCGGTAGCTTCGGCTCATTACGGCGCGGGCCCCGCCTCGTGACTCGAGGCCCGGTAGGCCCCCAGGGCCATGGGCAGGGTGGGGTAGATGTGTTCCGCGCCGACCAAGGCCGTCAGGCCGAACGCGTCCAGGTCCTCACGGAGTTCCTGCTTGACGCGGGCCAGGGCGAAGATGATGCCGCGGTGCACGAGTTCCTGGCGGAGGGCTTCGACAGCGTCCAGAGCGGTGATGTCCACTTCGACGTTAGCTTCCGCGTTGAGGACGAACCAGCGGACCGGACGGCTCTGTTCGTCGACCGCCGCCAGGGCGCGCCGACGGAAGTCCTCCGCGTTGGCGAAGAACAGCGGTGAGTCGTACCGGTAGATCACGAGCCCGGGGACGGTCCTCGCCGTTGGGTAGTCGTCCACGTCGTGCATGCCCGCCAGCCCGGGACGAGCACGGGCCGGGAGAGCAAGTCGGCGAGGAACCCGAGCCGTACGGCCCAAGCGGCCAACGAGACGAGGCCGACGACCACGGCGAGGGCCGCTCCGAGCACCGCATACCGGCCCGGATCGCCGGCGGCGAGCGGCAACGGCGGTCATCGGCGCCGTGGTCGACTCGGGTCCGACCGACAGCAGCCGCGAGGAACCGATCAGGGTGTAGAGGACCATGGCCGGCAGGACCGCCCAGAGCCCGGCGAGCGGCGGCAGCCCGGCCACACCCGCGTACGCCATGACCTGCGGCACCAGGTACGCGGCGACGATGACACCCGCCAACGCGTCCCGCCCGCGCCAGGACCGGTGGTACCCCCGGAGGCCCGTGGGTGCCGGGGACGGCCTTCCGCTTGCCGACATCGCGCTCCTTCTGACGGTCCGCTCGGCCTTGCCCGCCATTGTCCGGCGTGGTTCAGTCCTTCCCGAGAGTGGCCGCGTGGTCGGGTACGGCGGTCCGCAGCTCTTTGGGACCGTGGACAGCAGGTGGACCATCATGTTGATCCGTGCGCTGCGCTTGTCGTCGCTCTCGACCACGTACCAGGGGGCTTCGGCCGTGTCCGTGTGGACGAGCATCTCGTCCTTGGCTCTCGAGTACGCCTCCCAGCAGGTGAGGGAATCCAGATCCATCGGGGAGAGTTTCCACCGGCGCAGCGGGTCCTCCGCGCGGCGCCGGAACCGCTCCTCCTGCACCGCGTCGCTGACGGAGAACCAGTACTTGCGGAGCAGGATCCCGTCCTCGACCAGCATCCGCTCGAACACCGGGCACTGGCGCAGGAAGCGCTGGTGCTCGGCGGGCGTGCAGAACCCCATGACGTGCTCCACTCCGGCGCGGTTGTACCAGCTGCGGTCGAAGAGGACGATCTCGCCGGCGGCGGGCAGATGCTCGACGTACCGCTGGAAGTACCACTGCGAACGCTCCCGACCCATCGCCGTGTCCGTCCCTCTCGCCGTCCAGTGCTGTGATCAAGTCGTTCACGGCACGCGTCCGTGCGCAAGGACGCCTCCCGCGTCGCGCACCCATGTCGGGGCGCCGACCCGACCTCACCGTCAGGTCTCAACGGGCGTCCGCTCCCCCGTTCGTAGTGCCGGCGGCCGATGCCCACTTCGGGCCCGTCTGTGCCGATACGCTGGCGCCGGACGGGGCGGTCGGCGAAAGGGAATCACGTGAGTGTGGGGGATCCGTTGACGCAAGTGCCTCGGATGCGGCTGGACGAGCTGCTCGACGAGCTCCAAGCACGCATCGACGCCGTGCGCGGCACCCGGGACCGGGTGCACAGCCTGCTGGAAGTCGTCGTCTCGGTGGGCCGGGAGCTGGATCTGGCCCAGGTGCTGCGGCGGATCGTGGAGGCCGCGGCCCTGCTCGTCGACGCCGACTACGGGGCGCTCGGGGTCATCGGGCCTGACGGCCGCACGCTGTCGCAGTTCTTGACCGTGGGGCTCGACGAGGAGGCCATCGCCGAGATCGGCCCCCTGCCTGCCGGTCACGGTCTGCTCGGGGAGGTCATCCACCACCCGGAGGCCCTGCGCCTCACGGATCTCAGCGCCCACTCCTCGTCGTACGGGTTTCCTCCCCACCACCCGCCCATGCGCACGTTCCTCGGTGTACCGATCCGGGTGCGGGACGAGGTGTTCGGGAATCTCTACCTGACCGACAAGCGGGGCGGGGTCGATTTCGACACGGAGGACGAGACGGTGATCTCCACCCTCTCGGTGGCGGCGGGCGTGGCGATCGACAACGCCCGGCTCTACGAGGGGTCCCAGCGCCAGCAGCTGTGGCTCAAGGCCAATGCGGAGATCACCGAGAGCCTGCTGTCGGGCAGTCCCCGTCCGGCGGTGCTGGAGCTCATCGCACTGCGGGCCCAGGAGATCACGGGGGCCCGGATCGCGGACATCTCCATGCCGGTTCCCGGCGCGGAGGGGTTGTTCGTGGAGTTCGCGGCCGGTGCGGACAACAAGGCCAGACAGGGACTCGTCGTCCCCTTCGCGGGAACCCTCTCCGGAACCGCTCACCAAACCGGGCAACCCGTCACGGTCCTGCACGTCTCGGACGACGACCGCTACCCGACCGATGCACAGACACAGGGCGGGCTGGGTCCCGCCGTCGCGGTCCCGCTGGGCACCTCCGGCGGGCAGAGCAGGGGCGTACTGCTGCTCGCGCGCCCGGCCGGCGAGCCCGCCTTCGGCGAGAACGAGCTCGAGCCGCTCGTCGCCTTCGCGGGTCAGGCGGCGATCGCCCTCGAGCTGGCGGAGCGGCGCCGGGACGCGGAACAGATAGCCCTGCTGGAGGAGCGCGACCGGATCGCACGGGACCTGCACGACCTGGCCATCCAGCGGCTCTTCGCCACCGGAATGACCCTCCAGAGCGCCGCACGGCTCGTCGAGCACGAAGGGGCCGCCGAACGCGTCAGCCGTGCGGTCGAAGACCTGGACGAAACCATCAAGATCATCCGCTCGACGATCTTCGGTCTGCGCACAAAAGACCGCGAGAGCGGACCGGGTCTGCGGGCCCGCGCGGCCCGCGCCGTCGGCGAAGCGGCCACCACCCTCGGCCATCCGCCGCGCCTGAGCATGGAGGGCCTGCTCGATACGGACGTCCCATCCGAGGTCGCTGACCATGCCATGGCGGCGCTGGGCGAGCTCCTGAGCAACGCCGCGCGCCACGCGGGGGCGACCAGGGTCGCCGTGGCGCTCAAGGCCGAACCGGGCGAGATCGTGCTGACGGTCTCCGACAACGGCAGGGGCATCCCGGCCCAGGGCCGCAGAAGCGGTCTGCGCAACCTCGAGGACCGGGCGCGGAGCCTGGGCGGATCCTTCACCGTGGACAGCCCCGACGAGGGGGGCAGCCGGCTCGTTTGGCGGGCGCCGCTCCCCACCGGGAGCTGACGGCCCCGACGCAATCACCCCAGGCCGGCCGGCTCCTGCATCGTCCGCTCCGCCTCCAGCCGGAATCCGGTGACGAGGTCGGGATGGATCCTCAGGGCTCCGGTCATGGGGTGTCCCACCCAGGGACGCAGCAGGGAAGCGAACCGGACCACCTCGTCGGCATCGGTTACCGGGCACGCGTAGCCGGTGACGACGACGCTCCAGCCGAGGTGGGTGACGGGATCGATGGCGTCCGCTTCGTAGGCGACCACCACGCCGGGGACATCGGCCGGGGCTACGAGGGAGGCGAGCGCCCCGTCGTCGTGGATCCGCACGATGATGTCCTCACCCTCGACGAGGTGGTTGACCGGACGGACTGCCGGCAGAGCGTGCTGCGTGAAGACGATGCGCCCCAGGGACACCGTCGCCACCAGTCTGAGCGCCTCTGCCCTGTCGAGCTCCCGCATGCTTCGGGTAGCCGTCACATCGCCATCCTGACCATCTGTGCGCCGTATGCCGCCGTCCTCGCCCATGCTGCGCACCTTCATCCGGTATCGATCGGTCCTTGCGGCTTCCGGGCCACCAGCCTCCCTCTCGAGCACCTCGAGAACCAGGGCCGAATGGTCCCGCCCCGGGGACCGGTTTCGGCTACCGCCCTGGTCAGACCGCTGCGAGCCGCAGCACGTGATCGGCGCCGAGCACCCGTATCGACTTGGCCACCAGAGGCGGCACGCCACACAGCCGGAGCCGGGTTCCGGCCAAGCGGCAGCGGTGGTGCACACGCACGAAGAGGTCGATTCCCGAGCTGTCGCAGAAGGAGATCCCGGACAGGTCCAGGACGAGGCTGCGGTGACCGGATGCGGCGAGATGGGTGAGGCGGGGCTCCACCAGCCCCGCCGTGTGGAAGTCGAGTTCTCCGGCCAGGGTGACGCGCACGTCGCCGTCGTTCCTCACCGCGGCCTTCAGGTCGATCAAGGTGGTCGTCATGGAACCTCCACGCTGCGTGCGGCCCTGCGGTCGAGCCGCGCCCTTCCCCGTGCGGCACCAGCTCACCGGACACAGACCGGTCCCGGGAAGGCCCATGTGCCCCCCGCGAAGGGCCGAAGGTCCCTTTCTCGTGGTGCCCACCCCCGCGGGGAAGCAGGTGGATGAGGGCCTATCGGCCCTGTCCGTTCGGCCCCTTCCGCAGGCAGGATGCTGGAGTTCGGGCGCACCGAACGATCCCAGGCGAAGGAGTTGCGTCATGAACGACAGCGGTGCCCCCTCCCCCATCAAGCCGCCGATCACGGTCTTCCTCCTCGACGACCATGAAGTCGTACGCCGCGGGGTGCACGATCTGCTGGACGCGGAGCCGGACCTGAACGTGATCGGTGAGGCGGGCACGGCGGAACAGGCTCTGATCCGCATCCCCGCGCTGCGTCCCCAGGTGGCGATCCTCGACGTACGGCTCCAGGACGGCGACGGCGTGAGCGTGTGCCGCGAACTGCGCTCGCGGATGCCGGAGCTGGCCTGCCTGATGCTCACCTCGTTCGACGACGAGGAGGCCCTGCTGGACGCGGTGATGGCGGGCGCCTCCGGTTACGTGCTGAAGCAGATCACCGGCACCGACCTGGTCACCGCCGTCCGTACGGTCGCGGCCGGCCAGTCCATGCTCGATCCGGGAGCCACGACCCGGCTGATGGCCCGCATGCGTGGTGACGTGCCCAAGGAGGACCAGGTCCCGGGTCTGCCCGGCTTCACCGACCGGGAGAAGGAGATCCTCGTCATGGTCAGCGAGGGGCTCACCAACCGGGAGATCGGCCAGCGGCTGTACCTCGCCGAGAAGACCGTCAAGAACATCATCTCGCGCCTGTTCACCAAGCTGGGGGTGGAGCGTCGCGTCCAGGCAGCGGTGATCGCCAGCCACACGCTGATCCCGCCGAGGCAGCACCCCGTCACGTCCGCCGAATAGTCGGCGACCGGGCACGCGGTAGCTGGGCACGCGGCGGGGCCGGGTACGCCGTACAGTCGCGCGCCCGGCCTCCTTCCTGACCCGGGCCGGGTCAGGCGTGCGGGACCACCGCGACAGGACAGACCGCGTGGTGCAGGGCCGCATGGGCCACGGACCCGATGTGCGCGCCCACCGCCGATTCGCGGACCCGGCGGCCGACGACGAGCAGCTGCGCGTCCGAGGCCGCGGTCAGCAGCACGTGGCCGCCGCCTCCCTGCTCCACGTGCGTGACGACTTCGACCTCCGGGTACTTCAGCCGCCACGGCTCCAGCGCCTGCTCCAGCGCGGCCTTCTCGTACGGCTCCAGCCCACCGAACTGGTCGGCGATCCACATCGACCCGGGGCTGTAGCCGTAGACCGGGGGCAGGCTCCAGGCACGGACCGCACGCAGCGGTACCTTCCTCGCCGCGGCGGCCTCGAAGGCGACGCGCAGTACCTCGGCGGACTCCCCCACGCCGCCCTGCTGCCCGACGACGACCTCACCCTCCTCCGGTACGGCCACCGGCCTGCCCTGCGAAGAGCGTACGGAGACGACGGGGCACTCGGCGGCGGCGATCACCTGCCGACCGTAGGAACCCAGCAGGAACCCGATCAGGGCTCCGTGCCCGCGCGTGCCGAGCACCAGCAACTCCGCGTCCTTGGCAGCGCGCAGAAGGGCCGGCACGGGCGCGTCGGAGAGCACTTCCGCGGTGAGGGCCAGCTCCGGGTACCGGTGGGTGAGCTCGCCCTCGACCTCCTTCAGGACGTTATCGGCGCGTTGGGCTTCGGTGTCGCGGTCCTGGACGATCGGGGCTGCGAGCGGCTGCCACAGCCAGGCGTGGACCACGTGCAGGGGCAGGTCGCGCCGCACGGCCTCCCGTGCGGCCCAGTCCGCCGCGGCCCGGCTCTGCGGGGATCCGTCCACTCCGACCACCAGGGTGCGCTTCACGAGTCTGTCCTCCGTACTGATGCCGGAGCATCGGGGTCGGTCGGCAGGGGAGCGGCACCGGCCGGGGGACCGGCGCCGCTGAACTCACCTTCGCCGCCGGATGCCTTGGCACACAGGGGCCGACAGTCCCTCCCCGAGGGCCGGTCCTCCCCTCCCGGCGGCGGCCGCAGGGGCCCAGAGTGTCGGTATCGGCTCAGTCGACGAACGTCCCGGACCGTCGCACGCAGGAGCGGACATGCGACGTGCCCACCATGGAGGTCCTGGCCGCCGCGGCCCTGCTCCGCGAGCACCTGCCCTCGCTGGCCGTCCGGATCGTCAACGTCGTCGACATCGCCCGGCTGATGCCCCACGAGGAACACCCGCACGGGATGACCGACACGGAGTACAACGCCCTCTTCACCACGGACAAGCCGGTGGTCTTCGCGTACCACGGCTATCCGTGGCTGATCCACCGCCTCGCCTACGCCGGACCGGCCACGCCCACCTGCACGTCCGCGGCTACAAGGAGTCCGGGACCACGACCACCCCCTTCGACATGGTCGTACGCAACGACCTCGACCGGTACCGGCTCGTCATGGACGTCATCGACCGCGTCCCCGGCCTCGCCGGCCGCGCCGAAGGACTCCGCCAGGCCATGACCGACCAGCGCATCCGCCACCACAGCTGGATCCGCGAGCACGGCACCGACCTGCCGGAAGTCACCGACTGCTCCTGGCCGCACTAAGCCCGCCAGGCAGCCGCAGACTGGAAGCGGACGCAAACGGAGGCCCGCAGTGACCACGGCTTCGACCGATCGGATCGCTCACCCGGAGGAGAGCCTTCGCGCCCCGGGCCACGGGTCGGCGTCACCGTACGGAACGGATTCGCGACTTTCGGTGGCCGCCCGCGACGATCGGGCCCTGGTCCCGTTACCCACCCGCGCGATCCGGGCCGCCGAGGGCGTAGTCGACGCCCGTCGCCGTGCTCGCCCACGACTGACGGCCACTGCGCGTCACCGCCTGCGCCGAGGGTCCGAAAGGTGGACGCTTGAAAGCGGCACCCGACGCCATCCGAGGGAGATGAGACGCATGACGCGCCATGTCGCGGTGGGCTTGGACGGCTCCTCCGAGAGCGACGCCGCCGCGCGGTGGGCTGCCGACGAAGCCCTCCTGCGAGGAGTACCGCTGGAGATCGTCCACGTGGAGGAGTGGCTGGAGCACCCTGCGCACACGGCCTCGACCGGCGAGATCACCCGTCGGTGGGCGGACGCCCTGCTGGAGGAGACCACGGGCGCGCTCCACGCCCTGCATCCCGGGCTGGAGATCGCCACGCGCCGCTTGGGCGGCCTCCCCGCAGAGACGCTCGCGCGGGCGGCCGACACGGCGTCGATGCTCGTAGTCGGCTCGCGCGGACTCGGCGGCATGGCCGGCTTCGTCATGGGATCGGTCGCGTCCGGAACCGTCGCCCGAGCTCGGCACCCTGTGGTCCTCGTCCGGGTCTCGGCCGACGCCCCGGACGACGGCGCGGTCGTCGCGGGCGTGGACGCCCGGCGGCCGTGCGCCGATCTGCTGGCCTTCGCGTTCGACGAGGCCTTGCGTCGCGGGCGCCGCTTGCGCGTGGTGCACGCCTGGACTCCTCCTCCGGTCCTCGGCTACGCCCCCGGCCTCGACCCTGCCCTACTCCAGGAAATGAGCCGCGCCGTCGCCGCCGCCTTGGACGACATGGTCGCGCCCTGGTGCGACAAGTACCCCGCTGTCGAAGTCGACAGGAGCACACCCGTCGGCCAGGCGGCCGTCCGCATCCTGGAGGCGGCCCACGACTCGGCGCTCGTCGTCATCGGCCGCCGCATCCGCACATCTGCCTTCGGCGCCCACATCGGATCGGTCGCACACGCGGTCGCACATCACTGTGCGGTGCCGGTAGCCGTCGTGGCGCACGACTGACGCACCCGCACAGACAGGATCACACCGTGTCCCCAGACCGACTCGACCGCAGAACCGCCCTCGCCCTCGTAGAGGACGCCGTCACCGCCCCGTCCATGCACAACGCCCAGCCGTGGCGCTTCGTCCTGCGGCCCGACGACCGCACCATCGAGCTGCACGGCGACCCCGAACGTGCCATGCCCCACACAGACCCGGACCTTCGAGCCCTCCACCTGGGCTGCGCCACGGCCCTGTTCAATCTCCGGGTGGCCGCAGCGGCAGCCGGCTGGGCGACGGCCGTCACGCTCCTGCCCGAGAAGGAACGACCTTGGTACCTGGCAGAGGTGGTGCTACGGGAAACCCAGACCGCCGACCGCGACCTCGCAGCCCTGCACCCCGCTGTCCGGCGCCGCCACACCAGCCGCTTCCCCTTCACCGGCGAGGAGATCCCGTCCGCCGTGCAGGACGGACTCTGCGCGGCGGCCCTCCTCGAAGGAGCCCGGCTGGTCCTGCCCGACACCTGGCACACCGAGGCCGTACTGGACCTCGTACACGACTCCGAACACCGCGAAGCCATGGATCCTGCGGCACGGGAGGAGACCGCGCGCTGGACGCACTCCGACACCGCGTCCGACGGACCACACGACGCGGGCATCCCCGGCTACGCGTTCGGCCCCAGCCAGACGGGATCCCGCGCTCCGGTACGCGACTTCGGCAGCTGGCGCCCCGTTCCGGGTCGTGAGTCGGCCGTGTTCGAAGAGCACCCCCGCATCGCGCTGCTGGGTACGCCGGAAGACACTCCGACGGACTGGCTGATCGCCGGCCAGGCACTGCAACGCGTGCTGCTCCAGGCCACGTCCGACGGACTCGTCGCCTCGATGACATCGCAGCCCCTCGAATGGCCCGAACTGCGCTGGGCCGTCCGCGACCCGATCGCCGCGATGGGCCACGTCCACATGGTCCTGCGCCTCGGCTACGGCCCTCAGGGCCCCGGGACTCCCCGCCGTCCGGCGGCCGACGTCCTCGAAGTCCGGTAGGCATCGCGCCACCGCTACGCAACGCAGATCCTGGGGAATCGCTGTGGGGGAAGTTAGGAAGCCGGCCGCCCGTGGGGTCGGTCAGTCGTCATCGGCTCCCGACTCATGACGGTGCCGACCTGAGCAGCGGGGTTCGCCTCGCTCCCATTCCCGCTGCCAAGTGATGAGACTCCGCGTCTCCACCCGGTGGAGACGCAAGCGCACCGCTCCTGCCGCAGTCAGCGCTCGGCCAGTTCACCGAGATCCCCGAGGACGTCGTCTTCACCGTCGAGAGGCGACAACCAGGGCGACCAGTGCGCCAGCGCCGGCGACGACTCCGAAAGCGAGCTTCACTAGGTTGAACAGAGTCGACGACGTGAGTTGCCGCTCAGGCTTGAGAGATCGGGCACCCAGTAGGTCCCAGCCGACGAAGAACACCGTGGCGGCCACGGCCATCGCAAGGGCGAATGCCAGAGCGAGGACGATGCCGACCGGCCACAGACGTAGTCCGCCCCGCAGGCGGGAGTTCGGAGTCACACACCACAGGATCGTCCAGACCACCGGCCGGTTGCACGCAGTTCGCATACGGTCTCTGTTCACGGCTGCGCGAAGAGAATCACGGGCCGCACCGGCCGTGATGTCATCGGAACCGCTCACTCTGCTGGCGAACCTGGTCAAGGGGGCGCCGGTCGGCCACCCAGACTGGTCAAGGGGTCGGCGGTCGGCCGGTGCGCACGATCCGGAAGGTGCGCTTCGTGTCCGGGGCGGAACATCGAATGCCGACATCGTCGCGCGCGAGTGCCGAACATCGTGGTGCGCACGGGAGTGGAGTCCACCGTCAGCCGGTGCGCGCCGGAATGGACTCCACTCGATGCTCTGCATTGGATGCCCGGCATCGGATGCAGAGCATCGTCCACTGGATGCTGAACTTCGCGGGTTCCACTCGGTGGACGATGCCTGGCATCGCCACCACAGCCCGGCGGTGGAGTGCCGCACCCGGGACAGGGCGCGGGCATCGCGGCGCGCGGCGGCGTTTCCGATCCGGCTCTGCCGGGCGCGGGGCCGGCCCGACTGCCCTGCGGCGAGGCGGCGCTTACCGGCGTCCTGGAGCCGCCGCCGCTGCTTGCGCAGCTCCTTCTTCTCCTCCGCCTTCGACTTCAGTTTCCGGGGCCGCTTCCACACCGGCTGCCACCCCAGGTCCTCGTCGAGCTCGGGCAACTGGTCCTCGCCGAGCGCGGCGGCCATCTCCTTGTGGGCTGCGCGGGCTCAGGCGAGGGCGTCCTCGAGTCCCGGGATCTCCGGGTTCTCCTCCGGTGAGGTCATGCGACTCCTCCAGTGGGTGTCCGGCCCGGTGTCTGCTGCACGCCGGGCTGCTGGGTGTGTGACGGCGGGGACGCCGACGGGGCGGCCTGCGGCGCGGTGCCGAGGGCGGCGGCACGCTCCCGGACACCGTCCTGGACCTTGGCGGCCATCTTGGCGGCCGCCTCGATCGTGGCGCGGGTCTGCTCCAGCACGGCGACATCGGTCCCCTGCTCCTGGCCGCGGCCGGCCTTCCGGTCCGTACGCAACGGACGCGGGCGAGACCTCGATGCGCCGGACACGGCGACGATGTGCGGGCGGGCGCGGGAGCCCAGGCGTTCCGAGCGGCGCACTGCATGGACCCGGGCGGTCAGCGCTCCGGCTGCCCGGCGGGCCCGCTCGTAGAGAGGAGCGGTCCGCTTGCGGGGCAGCAGGCGCAGCACGGCCTGGTCGGCGGTGTCGCGCGGGTACAGGGCGCGCAGATCGGCGGTCATCATCCAGCCCCGCCCGACGGGCCGGGTGTAGTAGTCGACGACCGCCTGCACGATCTGTTCGTCCAGGCCCCTCTGGTGGGGTCGGCCGCGCAGGACGTAGGAGAGGTGGCGGCGGGCTTCGGCGAGCAGATGGTGGTGCTTGAACGCGCCGCGCATCACGTACACGACGGCCAGGACGACGTCGACCACCGGCCGCACCGCGCCCACACCGCCGCGGCCGCTGCCCGCGTCTGCTCCGCGAGTCGGTTGATGGTGTCGGTGCCGAACCTGCGGATCGCCGACTCCCGCCAGATCGCGCGCAGCTCAGACAGCGACCGCAGCTCCTTACGTTTGGGCGGGCGTGTCCGGTCGGCGACTCGGCAGGCCGGTGCGTAGCCGGCCCGCTCCCCCGGCGCATGCCCGTGCTCGGCTTCGTACTCCGCCGTGAGGATGGGCAGCGTGTCCTCGATCTGCTGGCGGCGGGTCGACTGCCAGACGATGAGTCGCTGGTCGATGCCCGCGATCTCCATGACGGGCCGGCGGCCGGGCGTCACCTCGCGCGGCTCCCACGCCCACCCGAGCCGGGCGGTGACCTCCCCCATGAAGGTCAGTACGTACAGGGTGTCGGCCGCGACGATGTGGGCCGGCATCGAGTCCGCCGACAAGTTGCCCCACGTCCCCTTCTCGTCCGGGCGCCGGGCACGGATAGACACCAGCGCATGATCGTGGAGAAGGGGCTTCGACTCCGCGGCTCTGGACTCGTAGTGCCGGAAGACCGCGACGATCAGTCCGTCTCGGACACCGGCCCGGTGCTTGCCGCCGCCCTTCCAGCGGGTCTAAGCAACCGACTCCTCCAGTCACTCCAGCATCTTGTCCCGGGCGATGTCCTGGCGCAGCTCCAGCACCAGGCGGATCTCGTGACCCATCAGCGCCCACGCGATGTGGGCCGTCGGCGGAGGCCGGAACACCAGGTGCATGCCGAGCAAGGGGACGCGCTCCTTGGCCTTGTCGGTCTTGGGCGAGCGGTTGTGCTCGATGGGCCTGCCCAGCACGGTCGACCGCCGGGCCCTCGCCGGATCGGCGCCCGCCTCCAGGAACTTGCGCTCGATCCGGTCGGCGTCCGGGTGCCGGTCCTCTCCCAGGAGGAGTTCGGCCTGTCGCTCGGTCACCACATCCCCGGCTAACAGAACGACCGCGGCCGGGCCATGGCCCTTCCAGATCCCCGGCGGGACACCGGCTTCGTCCTGCGCGGCGCGCAGTGACGTGCCCGCCCTGCGGTGGCCGGCGCCGACCATCACGCCGCGGAAGAGGTAACGCCCGTCTCCCGGACGGATCGGTGTTTGGCTGATCATCGGCCCATGGAAAACCGGGCTTGACCTGCACAAAAACGTGATCCCGGGTCCTTCCCGCCGGGCGGGAGGCCATCACCAAGTCTTTACCGTGGCTCCCGCCACGCGGTCCGCCACAGCAGCCCGAGACGGTAACTCGACGGGGTGTGCACAGTCCGTCGCACCAACCACGAACTGCTCCACGGAGACCTCTGCCCGCTGTGCCTCCGCGCCTCACGCTGCGCACGACCGTCGAGGTCCGATCACATCAACAGCTCCGGCCCACACGGACCTCAACGGTTCCTCACTGCAACCGGTGCGCCAGCGACATGAGCCGCGTCCAGGAAAGGGCGGACGCAATGCCCGACCGCTACGAGAGCTGACCGTGCCGTGCGAATGCTGCGCGCCGACCACACGAGCACCACCAGCCACGAAAACGCACGGCAACCGACTCCACCGTCATCGATACACCAGCGGCATCACCGCCGACGAAGCACGACGCGTAACCGCCGAGGGCGCTACCCGTGCACGGGATGCCAGCCGGACACCGCGCTCGGCGTGCTCGACTGACGGCCCGCTGTGGGCATGGGTAGGCTCCGGATCTTATGAGTGCTATACGGCCCTGGGCCCAGGCCAAGCTCGCGGGCGTGCCCGTGGCTACGATCGTCGTTCTAGGTGACCTGCTTGTGTGTGCCGTGCTGCTCCTGGCGTCCATAGGGGTCATCGGTACGGAGCCAACCACCCGGACGGAGGAGGGTGCTGCTTGGCAGTCTGCCGGGAAGCTGTACTTCGGCTGGCTGGTGGTAGGTGCGGTGTCTTTCGCCGTGTTGCGCATGCCGAAAGCTCTGCTCGCGCACGTGTCGACGATGCTGCTCTCGCCCGTTGCCCTGTTCGTGCTGCTGCTCTCGTCTGATCTCGGTTGATGCCCGGGCGTGCGGGTGCGGCTCCGAGTGGCAGAGCTCGTGAGCGCGTACTTGGCCAGGCGGGCTTCCCAATGGAGAAGTCAAGACAGTTCGGGAGTCCGTCAGTCAGTCAGGACCGCTTCCTCGACCAGAGCAGCCACCCCGCCATGCCCGCCCCCACGGCGCACAAGAGGGCACTGCTGAGGGAGTCCGGCACGGCCCGGAACCCGCTGGTGAGGCAGGTGACGAGCAGCAGAACAAGAAGGCCGCGGAGCCGGCGCACTTTCGTGGGCAGGACCACCCACGCCCCCAGGTAGGACTGCCACAGGTGACGGAAGGCCGCCGCTGCGGTCAGCAGTGCAACCCAGACGGCCACGGTGATCAGGATCCGTGTCAGGCCGCTGCCACCGAAGACGGAGCCGGCCACGACCGAGGTGGCCAGGAATGCGACTGCCGAGCCTTCGAGAGCCCTGAGGGCGCGGGCGGCACGCTGCGGGTCGAAGCCGCAGAGTGCGGTGCGCGCCGACACCACCGCGTCCGAGCCCGCGCCGGGATTGCTCGTGGTGAAGTCTTCGAGAGTGGTGATCGCCTGCTCGCGGTGGGCCGGCTCGTTGAGAGCGATCGACACCAGGACTCGGACGGACGAGGTGACACATGAGCCTCCGAGGACTGGGCGCGGTACGTGGTACATACAGTCGGATGTGACGGCGCGGCAGATTAGCACCCGGATTTCCACTGGACCAGCGCATATGGCGCGATGGACAGTGGGCAGCCACCGACCCTGCCACCGGAGCCGCACATGTCGACGTTGAGAGTCACCGCTGAGGAACTGACCGTCCACGAACACCCGAACGCCGACGCGCTGGAGCTGGCCCAGGTGGGTCTCTACCGTGCCGTCATCGCCAAGGGCGCCTACCGCACCGGCGAGTTCGCGCTCTACATACCCGAACAGTCCGTGCTGCCCGCCGAACTGATCGAGGAACTGGGACTGACCGGCCGGCTCGCGGGAGGCTCCGCCGACCGGGTCAAGGCGGTCCGGCTGCGCGGCGAACTCTCGCAGGGGCTCGTCTGCCGGCCGCGCGCCCTCGCCGGGGTCGACATGGCCCGGGCGGCCGCGGAGGGCACGGATTTCGCGGAAGTGCTCGGCATCACCAAGTGGGCGCCGCCGATCCCAACCACCATGAGCGGGGAGGTCGAATCGGCCCCCGACCTGATGCCGTGGGTGGACATCGAGAACCTCCAGCGCTACCCGCACATCTTCGAGAGCGGCGAGCCGGTCGTGCTCACCGAGAAACTGCACGGCACCGCTTGCCTGTTCACCTACGTCGCCGAGGGCGAGCGGACGCTGGTCACCTCCAAGGGCTTCGGTGCCAAGGGGCTGGCCCTCAAGGAAGACGAGCGCAACCTCTACTGGCGGGCGGTCCGGGGCCATGACGTCCCGGCCGTCGCGGCGAAACTGGCTGCCCGGCTCGGCGCGAGCCGGGTCGGGATCTTCGGTGAGGTCTACGGAGCGGGCGTCCAGGACCTCGCGTACGGGACGGACGCCCGCACCGCCGACGCCCCGCCCGGCTACGCCGTCTTCGACGTGTCCGCCGAGATCGACGGACAGCTGCGCTGGCTGGACCCGG
This sequence comes from Streptomyces sp. GQ60, assembly GCF_059758875.1. Lineage (NCBI taxonomy): Bacteria > Bacillati > Actinomycetota > Actinomycetes > Kitasatosporales > Streptomycetaceae > Streptomyces > Streptomyces sp. GQ60. Next base: position 43,930 of record NZ_JCAXEG010000020.1, read on the forward strand.
CCGCGGTGCTGGACGACGGCGAACTGCCGCTGGTGCCACGGCTGTACGAGGGCCCGTACGCGCTCGACACCGTCCTGGCGCTGGCGAGCGGCCGCGAGACCGTCTCCGGCAAGGCCGCGCACCTGCGCGAGGGGGTCGTCATCCGCCCGGCGGCCGAGCGCTACAGCCCGGTCGTGGGCGGCCGCGCCATCGCGAAGGCGGTCAGCCCGGCCTACCTGACCCGCAAGGGCGGCACCGAGTACGAGTGACACAGACCGGGGCGGGGGCCATCCGCGTACGCTGATCCGATGATCTTCGCTGATGACCTGGGGCGGAGCTCCGCGTGGACGGCGCCGCCGCCGTAGTTCGGGGCGGTGTCGATCCAGCCGGTCCCGCCCTCGCACGCGGTGCGCGCCCCGTGGCGGCGGCGCGGACGCGGTGGGTGCCGAGGGCTGCTTCGGCCGTCACCGGCCGGCTCCGGTCACGGCCGCGACCTGGTCCTGGACGAGGACGGTGAGCAGCGAGGCGACGTCGGCGACGGGCAGGCCTGTGTGTTGGGTGAGTTCGCCGAGCGTGGCCGGCTGCCCGGTCGCCAGCCTTGTGAGGAGGGGGCCCGCGGGGCTGCGAAGTCCCATGCGGTTCCGGCGGCGGCGAGGGTCCACTCCCCCGTGTCGGGGTTCTGGTCGAGTCGGGCGCGGGGGCATGTCAGCCGTACGGTCAGGTCGGGGTTGGTGGGGACCTCCGATGCCACGGACTTCCAGCAGGCCCGGTGTACTGACTTCGACGGCCTCGGCTACCCGCTTGTTGAAATCGTCGATCTCCCTCGCTCAGATGCCGGATGCGGCGGGCCAGCAGCCTCAAAGTGTGGCGAGCAGCCCCGGCCGGCCCGGATGCGTGCTGAGCGTCCAGGTCGGCGCACCGCTTGAACAGGCGCGGGTGCAGTTGCCGACCTTGCCCAGGGTGCACGAATACTGGCGGGCCACCCCGGGCGAGGCGGTGCCGTCCTTGGGGAAGCCGGTGTCGTCCACGACCCAGACCTCAGGACGGACCGCGGTCACGGCCCGCCATGCGAGCAGGGCTCTCACCTCCTCGACTGGCCAGGTCGAGGACGTCATGAACTGCTGCAACCGTTGGTAATCGATGCCAAGACGTTGGGCCATCGGCTGCATCGACTTCCGCCGGCCGTCCAGCAACTGCCCCCGCACATAGAGCAAGCTCTTCTCACGCTGGTCCCGCCGCACCAGCGGCGCGAACACCTCGGAGACGAACTCCTCCAACCGGACCCGAACCGCAGCAAGCTCCCCAGCCCTCATACCAACCAGCGAATTACCAGACACACAACGTGACAAGACCACCTAACAAAGCCCTACTAGGCCCAGGTGCCGGTAGGCATAGCGGCGAAGGCGACCAGGGCCGACTCGGCGTCCAGCCGCCTCAACGCGACACCTTGGCGGGTGTCTCCTCCCGCTCGGCGTGCTCAGGGCGCGGTCACAGCAATGCCCGCCAGCGCATCTCGATCGGCGATCACCTCCACCTCGGTGATCATGCCGCTCTCCCCCTTCACCGCGAAGCGCAGCACCAGTCGCAGCCCGCGCCCATCGGCCATGACCAGCCCGAACTCTCCGTCCAGGAGCGCCACCCCGGTCGTCGCGGCCCGCCCAATCGCCGCCATCGCTCCCTTGGCCACGGTGTGCGCTCCCAGCACCACGACCGATGCGGGTGTCGGGATCACGGCCGGATCCGCGGTCAGCACCACGTCCGGGTGCAGCAGACCCACCAGTGCCTCGAAGTCCCCGGCTCTGGTCGCGGCGAGGAAGGCGTCGACGGCTTGCCGCTTTCGGCCCTGGGGTTCCGGTCCGGTGGGGGGCTGGACGCCGCGGACGCGCCGTCGGGCGCGGCTGGCCAGCTGGCGGGCCGCGGCCGGCGTCTTCTCCAGCATCACCGCGATGTCGTCGAACGACACCGCGAACAGATCGTGCAGCACGAACGCGAGCCGCTCCGCCGGTCCCAGTGCCTCCATGATCACGAGGAGTGCCACACCGACCTCGTCCGCCATCTCCGCCTCGGCCGCCGGATCGATGGTCTGCGGCCCGGCTTGCGCCGCGGGTGCCCCGTCGATGCCTTCCTCGCGTCGAGCCTGCCGGGTGCGGAGAAGGTTCAGGCAGACCCGGGAGACGATGGTGGTCAGCCAGCCGCCGATGTTGCGGACCTCGGCGATGTCGGCGGTGCTCGCCCGCAGCCAGGCTTCCTGGAGCGCGTCGTCGGCCTCGGTGAGCGAGCCCAGCATGCGGTAGGCCACCGCCCGCAAGTGAGGACGTTCCGCCTCGTACCGCTCGGCTTGAAGAAATTTCTCCGCCATCTGTCACATCCCCTCGCGCAGCCGTGTCAGTGAAGCAGAACGACCACGGCAGACCCCGCACCGATCCCCGCGGTGCCACGTTCGAGGAGACACCATCATGACCCGCAAGATCAACACCCCCGTCCTGGTCACCGGCGGCACGGGCACCATCGGCCGCCTCACCGTCCCGCTCCTGGTCGCGGCCGGTCGCACAGTCCGCGTTCTGTCCCGTGGGGGCCGCCCCGCGGACATCGCACCGGATCCGCGCGTTGCGTACGTACGGGCCGACCTGCTGGCCGACGGCGAACTGGACCCGGCGCTGATCGGCGGCGCCGAGACCGTACTGCACCTGGCCGGCGGCCCGAAGGGCGACGATGCGGCGACCGCACGGCTGGTGCGGGCCGCACGGGCCGCCGGGACGGTGAAGCACCTGGTCCTGGTGTCAGTGGTCGGTGCGGACGCGATGCCGCTCGGGTACTTCCGGGCGAAGGCGGGCGCCGAGCGAGCCGTCACGGAGTCGGGGATCGGCTGGACCGTGCTGCGGGCCGCGCAGGTCAACGAGCTGCTGCTGAAGATGGTCGGCGCGATGCGCCGGATGCCACTGGTGCCGGCGCCGGGCGGACTGCGCTTCCAGCCCGTGGACGCCGTGGAAGTAGCCACCCGGCTGGTCGAGTTGACACTCGGCGAGCCAGCCGGACGGGTACCCGACCTGGCCGGGCCGGGTGTGTACACGCTGCCCGAACTGGCCGCCGCGCAGCGCGTCGCCGCCGGTGCCACACCGCGCCGCACCCTGCCGGTCCGACTCCCCGGCAGGGTGGGCCGCGCCTACCGAGCGGGCGCCAACCTCACCGGCGGCGACGCCCGGATCGTCGGCCGCGACTGGGAAGCGTTCCTCGCCTCGTGACCGTCATCCCACGGCGACAGCGGTACAGCGGATCGCCGGCCGGGACCTGCTTATCACAGCCGTCACCGACGAGTTTCCGAGCCTTCCGGGCCCACACCCTTCACATCTCTCGCGCCCAGCGAACCTTGGAGTATCCGCATGTCCACCACCGTCGCCGTCACCATTCTGACCGCTGCCTGGGTCGGCTTTTCCGGCCTTTCCCTGATGCGCAGAGCACAATTCGTCGTGGAACCCCTCGTCCAGTACGAGGTACCGCGATCCTGGTGGACTCCGCTCGCCCTGGCCAAGCTCGCCGGCGCGGCAGGCCTGCTGATGGGGTTGGCCGTGCCGGTGGTCGGGGTGCTGGCCGGCACCGGCCTGGTCCTCTACTTCCTCGGCGCTGTCATCACCGTGCTGAGGGCTCGCTCGTACAAGACCGTCGCCTTCCCGCTGCTCTACCTGGCTCCGGTCACGGCCACGCTCGCCCTGGGTCTCACTGCCTGACACCGCGCGACACGGCTCAGGTACGAGCCGATACGAGCTGCCGAACACGGGGGCGAGCACTGGGCTGCCTGAACCGCCATGAACCGCTGCCCCCGGCTGTGCCGTGCCCCGTCCTCACCTATTAGCCCCATACGAAAGAACACACGATGCGTCCCTTGCCCCGCCTCCCTCTGGCTGCCGCCACCTTGGCTACTCTCCTGGTTGCCGCCCCGGCGCCCGCACACGCGGCCACCGTCTCCCCGCGATCACACCAGTGGGTCGCCGGCTGGAGCACGGCCGTCCAACGTCCCTCCCAGAGCTGGTACCCGACCTGGGCCGACGCGGGCTTTCACAACCAGTCCGTACGTCAGACCGTGAGAGTGGGCACCACCGGTTCCGAACTGCGCGTACGCCTGTCCAACGCCTTCGGGACGACCCCGCTGCGACTGACCGGTGCCACGGTCGGCATGTCTGCCGAGGGTGCAGTTGTCCGACCCGGGACCCTGCGCACGCTGACCTTCGACGGATCCGCCTCCGCTTCGATCCAGCCTGGGGCCCGACCGGCCAGCGACCCGGTACGGCTGACGGTGAAGACGGGTGACCGGCTCAGCATCACCCTGTTCTTCAACGGTCCCTCGGGCCCTGCCACCTTCCACAACGTGGCTATGGAGACCGCGTACCGGGCCGACGGCGACCACCGCGCAGACGTCAGCGCGGACGCCTTCGAGCAGGAAAGCTCGTCCTGGTACTTCCTCGAAGGCGTCGACGTCGCCGCGAAACCGGTGGGAGGTCGGCGGGACGCGATCGTCGCCTTCGGCGACTCCCTCACCGACGGCGCAGCCTCGACCCCCGAAGCCGACAACCGCTACCCCGATCAGCTCTCCCGCCGCCTGACGGCCGAGGGACGTCAGCGCCCGGTCCTCAACGCCGGCATCGGCGGCAACCGAGTACTGAGCGACTCGGCGTGCTTCGGAGAGAAGGCCACGACCCGATTCCAGCACGATGTCCTCGACCAGACCCGAGTGGGCACTGTGATCGTGCTGGAGGGAACCAACGACATCCTCATGGGCGAAACCGCCGCGAACGCCTGCACCACCACCAACAGGCACGTGACTGCTGCCGAGCTGATCGAAGGCCACCGCGCGCTGATCCGCGCTGCCCACGCCCGGGGGATCACCGTCATCGGCGCGACGCTTCCGCCCGGCAAGGGCCTGGAGAGCGGAACTCCCGCCGAGACCCGCGCCGCACTCAACCAGTGGATCCGCACGAGCGGCGCGTACGAAGCCGTCGTGGACTTCGACCGCGTCCTCGCCGATCCGCTGAGCCCCGAACATCTGCTCCCCGCCTACGCCAGCAAGGACGGACTCCACCCCAACGACGCCGGCTACCGAGCGATGGCCGATGCCGTGAACCTGAATTCCCTGTAGCTCTTCACGGAGTCGCTGCGCTTGCCGCGCGCCACCGGACCACCTGACCACTGGAGCACCGGCCAAAGGACATCATCCCCATGACCACCCCTCCTGAGCACTACGACCGGATGCTCGCCGCGCACTACACCTGGATGCTCGGCAGCGACATTCACGCGGTCGCCCGTGAGCAGGCCGAACTCCTTCGGGGGCTGGGAGTACGGCCCGTGGCGGACGGGGACGCAGCCGTCGACCTCGGGTCCGGGCCTGGCCCGCAGACCCTGGCCCTGGCACACCTCGGCTTCTCCCCCGTCACCGCCGTGGACCTCAGCCAGGTGCTGCTCGACGAAGTCGTCGCGCATGCCGAAACTGCCGGCGTCGCGGGCGCCGTACGCAGCGTGCGCGCGGACCTCCTGGGTGCCCTCCGCCACGTGGCAGAATCAGGCACCGCGGCCGCGATCGTGTGCATGGGCGACACTTTGACCCACCTGTCCAGCCCTGCCGACGTCCGCTCCCTCCTGGACAGCGCGGCGTATGCCCTACGTCCCGGTGGACACCTCGTACTGACCTTCCGCGACCTGACCGGGGAGCTCCGCGGCGATGACCGGTTCCTCCCCATACGCTCCACCGAGGACCAACTGCTCACCTGCTTCCTAGTGCGTAGACGACGACACTGTCATGGTCCACGACCTGCTCCACACCGGCTCCGAGGGAAAGTGGCGTCTCCAGGTCGGCAGCTACCCCAAACTGCGGCTGGCCTCGGACTGACTGAGCGGCGAAACCCGGCGTGCCGGCCTGCAGGTCGGACCTTGGTCCACCTCTGTATCCGGGCAGGTACCGGGTGGTCAGGGGCGTAGCCAATCCGATACAGAGGGTGACCAATGCGCTGCGGCGCACTCGGTATACCGCAGACCCACAGCCAGGACTCCCTGCCACCACGGCAAGATCTTCGCTTCACCGCGGCCTCGCGGACATGTGGGCCTGTGTCCTTTGCGGCAAGATCTCGAAGCGATAACGTGGTTGCCAGGAGCAGTCGCGGTTCCGAGCCGCTGCCCGCCGTGATCGCGTCACGGGCGTCTGGGTGTCCGGGATGGCGATCGCGTGAGGCCGGCCGGGCACGGCGGTCGCGCAGTGCGGGCGCCAGCGGTTGCGCACGTTGAGGAGAACAGCATGGCTACGGGCACCGTGAAGTGGTTCAACGCCGAGAAGGGCTTCGGTTTCATCGAGCAGGACGGTGGCGGCGCTGACGTGTTCGCCCACTACTCCAACATCGCCGCCCAGGGCTTCCGTGAGCTCCAGGAAGGCCAGAAAGTCGAGTTCGACGTCACCCAGGGCCAGAAGGGCCCGCAGGCGGAGAACATCCGCCCGCTCTGAACCCACGTCCCCCGACGCCCCGCAGAAGGCCCCGGCCACCGGCGGGGCGTCGTCGCGTGGTCCAGCAAGTAGCGCAACAGACTCGCTCGTACCAGTGGCCTGACCCTCCCTACTCAGCAACGGAGGCCGGCCCCCACCAGGTGGTCGGCCTCCGGCACACGGCTGCCCATCCGGCCGGACGCGCAAGCAGCACCGAGCTCCGCATCAGCAACTCCCGCATCACGTCGTGAAACAACCCGCCGTAGAGCCACAACGCCGAGAAGGACGAAATCGCGCAGTTGGTAGCAGGACCGGCCGGCCCGCCCGGTGACAGGCACCCGAGGCAGGCGGAGGAGGTCCGGTGAGTGCGCCTGTGCTCGATCAGAGGCTGCCGTCCGCCGGTGAAGCGGCCGCGTCAGCGCGGCAGCCGACCCGCCTCCGAATCCCACACCAGCAGCTCCCCATCGAGGACCAGGCCGCCCGGCAACTACTGCCCGGCCGCCGCCACCAGTCGGGGAACCGTTCCTGCACGAGGGACCCGCGGCGGGTCTGCAACACCACCCGCCCGCCGGCGGCGGCCGTGAACAGGATCGCGCGGTGGCCGTCAAACTTCTGCTCGTAGGCGGCGCCGCCTACGAGCGTTCCGGGGCCGGGCAGGGCCTCGGCGGCCTGCGCCAGCATCGGCTCAACCGGCGGGCACAGCGTCACCCCGCAGCCCTTCTCCTCGCCCCCCTCTTCCAGGGTCCACCCGCCCCGACAGGCCCGGTTCCCGGCCGCCCGGGGGCTGTATCCACCCGAGGGGGCGGGCGCGGCCGAGCACCTTGCTCACCACGGGTCCGATACCGGCCAGTAATCGATGTCGGCCGGCGACTGAGACTCAGAAGAACTCCCCGAACCTCTATCGCCTCCGTGGGCTCCCGGCCCGAGGACGGACTCGGAGGTCCACGCGCCCTTGGTGAGGTGCTCGACCGGACGCTCGGGCCTCCACGTGCCCTTGGTGATGTGCTTGACCGGCCGCGGCGGGTCGGTGTCTGTGGTGACGGCCACGCTGGTCATGGCCTCGGTCGCGGCGGTGCTGGGCGCGGCGAAAGCGGTGGAGGAGAGCGAGGCGCCCGCCCCCGCCAGGACGGTGGCGATCAGGACGGGGACGGGACGACGGGTGCCGGTGACGGTCATGGCGAAAGACTTCGTGGGATACGGGGGGGATGCGGTGGGGCGGGATACCCGCCCTGCCGTCCTCGGTGTCATCCCATTGCGCCCCCCGCCCACGGCCCACGGTCACGGCCCGGAAACCCGTGGCTTGATAGAGGTCAGCGAGCCGGGCGGCCCGCGAGCAGGCCGCTGCGGGGTTGTCTCAGGTCTTGCCGCGACCAAGAGCGGCCCTGCACACGGCGTCCCCGAGCGCAGGGGCCGGCAGGCATGCAGAGCCTTCCCACAGGTGTCAAGCCCCGACTTCTGGTGACATGACCAGCCCCCGCCGGCATGACGCCTACTGGAAGCAGGCAGCGACGGCACCTTCCACCGCCCCCCACCTGCGAGGAACGCTTTCATGTCCCCCACCACGCACCGCTCCCGCAACGCCCGGCCCGCGCGACGCACCTCCCGCTACCTGCTGGCCTTCGCCTCAGCCGCCTTCATCTCCGGCGCCATCGCCGTACCCGCCACAGCAGCAACCACACCCACAGCCCCCTCCCAGGTCGCGCAAGCGTCCTCACCGACATCCCCGGAGCGCCCGAGGACACCGTCGAGTACGGCGACTACGACGCCCGCGGCAACCCCCACCGCGACCCCAACGGCGGCGCCTACGGACCCGACACCTGCCAGTCGGGCTACGTATGGCGCGAAAGCTTCGACGGAGACACACCGTGCGTCACACCCGCAGAACGCGACGTAGCCAAGGCTGGCGCCAACTAACGCCCCCCACCCGGCGCGGAGTGTCCGCGCCGGAGAGAAGGCCAGCCGTAATGGCTCCAGCCGCCGAAGCGAGCGAGGAGAGCGCCGGTGCCGTCGATCGAACTGTGTCCACTGGTTGTAGGCCGTCGTCACCGGCACATCACCTCGATCGATTCTGCCCGCACCGGGCTGGGCGGTGGCACACCTCTGCACAGGCTGCCGGGTACCTGCTGGTGACCGTGGCCAAGTCGGTCACAGCGCAGCTCGTCCTACTCCTGCACCAAGGCGTCACGCCGCCGAAGATCTTGCACCGCCAACGCCACACCCCGGCCATCGCCAGCTATGACCCAGAGCCCGATCGGGACAACAAGCCACCGCCACGCGGTATCGAAACGCGTAACCACGGCGATCACGAAGATGAGCTGGCCCACACAGAGCGCCAGGTTGCCCAGCAGACGCAGCATCGGATGCAGCCGCTTGCGGGGCTCCGCTGCATACCAGGTTTCCTTCTCCACTTTCCCACCCTTCATCAGCCCACAGACGGCCCTCGCCGCCGGGGTACTGCCCCTACCTGTCCCGGCACCGGTGACCTCACCGGTTTCCTCCCCACCGCAGGTCAGGGCGGTGCCCCCGTCCCGAAGCCCCGGTCACGAAAGCGCAGTCCGTCCGGCGATCTTCGCCCCGCGAGCCGCCATGAACTGCCATCCCTTACAAAACAGCACCAGCAAACCGACCTCACCCGCCCCGACCCTCAACCACCCACACCCACACCCACACCCACAAAGAAATTCCGGGCACTCCCCGGCCAGAACACGGGGCCTGACCGGGCACAACGCGTCCGTGCCTCCGGTGGACCCTTCCCCCCTAGTTCCCCGGACACTTCCCCCCACCCGTCCCCTGATCCCTCCCCCGATACTTCCCCCACGCGTACTCGCACCGCCAGGCTTACGGCCGCCCCTTGCCCGCCCGTCACCGCTCCTGAGTAGCCGCCCCTTGCCCTCCTTCGACCGTGGGAGAGCCCGGCTCGCCCACACGCGCGAAGGCTGTCGCTGCTGCAGCAGCCAGGCTTGCCCACCCCACCCTCAATGCGTGAGAGGACTTGTCCGCTCCGGACCGGGGGCCAGCCCGCCGCCCTCGGACCAGCTCGAGGTCCGGTGCTGCTCGGACCGGGCCACGGCCACCGAGGCCGCCCCCGCCGCCTGCTGCCCGTGTGACTCCCGGCTGACACCTGACGCTGACACTGCCACGCCGCAACCGGGGAGATCCCCACCCCAGGTCAGGGGCCGTGCTGACGCGTCGGACGTTGGAGGTGCCGTCCCCAGCGTGCGCGGCATAGCTCTCTGGCTTGGTTCACGTGAAGTACTTCTGGCCGGCTCCTGGGGTGACGGCGCGAACAGGCGGGCCGGGAGGCCGGCTCGCACGAGGCGGCCAACGGTCGTACGCAGCACATTCAGTGGCGCTGCCGAAGCTCCGTCGAAGCGGTGGGCACGGTCGGTGCGTACAAGGTGGTACGCGCCACTGTGATGGCGCAAGGCGTGGTCGCTGTAGTGGAAAACTTCGGCCGGGGTGAGGACCTTCATGTAGCCCCGCGCTGACCTCGGCCGGCCAACCCCGACCACCACAACAGCACCCGCCACACCCAGGCACCAGCCAACCAACCTGAACACACCCAGGTCACAGAACCAGCCCAGGCACTACATCAACGGCCGGTCACAGATCGCCCGGCTCCAGCAGATGGCCCGGACGTACGACATCACCCTCGACACCCACACCGAGGACACCATCAACCTCATCTGTCCGGCCACCCTGCCGCCACCACCACCACCAGCTGACCATCCCCCGTGAACACGTGTGGAGCCCGCCGCCCTTCCGTTCTAGTGGTCGTTGCGGCGTCCCGACTGATCGTCGAGGGACTGCGTCAAGCGCTCACCATCCCCCATTCGCCGAGGGAAGCCCCCGACGTCACGCGGCCGGCTGCGGGCTCCCGTGAGACAGGCCCGAGCGCCGCAGGGCGCGCAGCATGGCCGGCAGGTCAGCGGGCTCGCCGCCCGAACCGCGCACGAGGGTCGCCAGCAGCTCCGGCGTCAGCTCGTACCGCTCGGCGCGGCGCACCAGCTCCGCGCGGTCCTCCCCGAGGACCGCCCCGCCGTCGAGCTCCCGCAGCAGCTCGTCCTCGTTCACGAAACGGCTCAACCCGCAGTCGAGACCGTCGTCATCGAGGTCCGCCGGGTACGGAGCCCGCGCCCAGGACCCGTTCTCGGACCAGTACACGCACCCCAGCTCGTTCCCAGCAATCAGCTCACGGAGCTCGTCGTGGGGGAGCCAGTCCGGAGCCCCGGCCAGTATGTCGACCGGCGGCTCGTGCCACTTGACCCCGCTGGACTCGTCCTCGCCGAAGAGCACGAACCGGTCCCCGCCCAGCGGCGTCAGCGTCCACCAGGTGCAGCCGCAGTCATCGAAGTGCAGCCCACGGTCGTCGATCCAGCAGCCCGTGCGGTGGACCGGCGGCTTCTGCTCCGCTACGGTCGTCGCCTCCAGCACGGCAACCACGCTCCACCGGGCCCACAGGACCTCCGGCGCGGGCAGGTCCTGCGGCAGTCCGGGCCGGTGAACTGTCATTCCATCCCCCACGAGTGCGCGATCACGTTTCCGACGCACCCTAACCGTTCCCGGTGGCACCTCCACTCCGGTGCGGTGCCGTCCACGGGGAACACAGCGGGCGCTCGCGTCGACCCCTGACGAGACGAGTCGACAGCTCCAACCAGACGGGCACCTGGAGCAAATTCAGGCCTTGTTGAGGATCTTGTGGCGTTGCAGCCGCGTACGAGGGATCGGTGGGGGCTGCTGGCCGACGGCATCGACCCGGGCCCGGTCAACTTCGACGTGGGCAGCTGCCCGAGCATGCCGTCATCGACCTATGCTTTCGCCGGCTGGCCGGGTGGGCGATCGCCAATCACATGCGAAGCGAGCTCGTCATCGACGCCCTGGTGACCGCTGAGCGAACCCGCGGCAGTCTCGGTGGTGTGATCATGCACACGGATCACGGGTCGCAATATACGAGTCGGGCGTCGGTGTGTCGTGGAGAGCCTGCGTGCGCAAGTCCGGCCTGGTCGGGGGCCTGGATGCTCACGCGGGAGGTGAACGTGGATGTTCACGCACTGCGTCGTCAGGGTTGGACGATCTCGGCGATCGCGCGACATCTGGGACGTGACCGCAAGACGATCCGCACCTGTCTGAAGCACCACGGCTCAACAGGCCGATCCGGTACAGCCGGTCTGGTGGTCTGTGGCCCCGTCAGTACGTGGGGCAGAGATTGGTCTGTACGGCGGCGAGGATGAAGGCGGCCTTGGTGGGGCCGAATCCGTCCGGATGGTTGGGGCTGATGAAGCGCCGGTTCGTGGACTCGACACGCTTGGTCGGGTCCGGGCCTTCCCCCATGAAGGTGGGCACGCGGCTATTGATCACGCGGCGAGCGTGAGTTTAGCGGTGTGTCGTCGTTCGTATGCGTCGGGGCTGAGGTGGCCGTTGGCGGTGTGCCGGCGGCGGGTGTTGTAGCGGGTCAGCCAGGCGAAGACGGTGCGGCGGCAGGTGTCGGCATCGCCGTAGTCGTGGGCGCCTCGGAGGGTCTCGCGTTTCAGGGAGGCGTGGAAGCTTTCGCAGGCGGCGTTGTCGGCGCTGGTACCGACCGCGCCCATCGACCGAGTCACCGCGAGCTCGTCGCAGAGGGCGGCGAAGGCCCGGGATCCGTACTGGGCCCCGTGATCGGAGTGGAACACTGCCCCGTCCAGGGAGCCGCGGGTCGCGGCTGCCATCCGCAGGGCGTCGGCGACGAGGTCGGTCCGCATGTGGTCGGCGATGGACCAGCCCACCACCTTGCGGCTGAAGCAGTCCAGTACCGTCGCGAGGTAGAGGAACTTGCCTCCCTGCAGGGGGAGATAGGTGATGTCACCCATGAGTTTGCGACCCGGCTCGGTGGCGGTGAAGTCCCGGCCGAACAGGTCCTCGACCCGCCCGGCTGCCGGGTCGGGGACGGTGGTGCGCACGCGTCTGCGCAGGCGGATCCCGGCGATGGAGTATGTCCGCATGATTCGGGCGACCCGCTTCTCGTTGACCACCCGTCCCTTCTCGCGGAGCTCGGCTGTCACGCGCGGGGAGCCGTAGGCGCCGCCGGACTCGCCGTGGACCTTGCGGATCTCCGCGGCCAAAACCAGGTCCTGGTGCTGCCGGGTGGCCCGGGTCTTGGCGCCGGCGCGCCATTTGTAGTAGCTGGAGCGGTTGACGTCCAGGATCTGGCAGAGCCGCTTCACCTCGTAGGTGGACCGGTGGTCGTCAACGAACTGGAAGCGGCTGATCACCAGTTCGTCTCTCCGGCGAAATACTTGGCCGCCTTGCGGAGGATGTCCCGCTCGGTGGCGAGCTTGCGCTCGCTGGCCTCGAGTTCCGCCACCCGGGCCTCCAGCTGCCGGACCCGCTCGTCCGGATCGGCGGACGCCACCGCCGCCGGCCGGGCGGCCGGCCGCGCAGTCTCGGCGGTGACGCCGCGGCGTTCGCGATCCCGCAGCACCCACTCACGCAGCGTCGCCCGGTTGACGCCCAGGTCAGCGGCGATGCTCTTGTACGTCGCCCCGGGTGTGGACTCGTACAGGGCCACAGCATCGGCCTTGAACTCGTCCGCATAGTCCTTCATCGCCATCGGCGGTCTTCTCGCTTCCTCCGGATCAAGCAGATCCAGTATCAGCGTGTCCACCACTCAGGGGGAGGCCCCTCCTTCTCGTCCTTCATGGACTGGCACTGACTCAGTCCGCGGCTGATGGCTTTGTCGTCCTTGCCGTTGACGATCTCGGGGTCGATCTTGTTGAGCGCGGCGAGGTAGATGGCGCGCTGCTCGGGGGCGGGGCTGGGCGGGATGCCGGCTGCTGCGGCTGCGGAGCTGAGCGCCTCGGGGGCGATGCTCGACTGCGATGCGGACGGCGAGGCGGCAACCTTGTCGTCGGGCTTGGGCTCGCTGGTGACGGCCTCGGAGCAGCCGGTGAGGGCGAGGAGGGTGATGGCGGCGAGGAGGGTGATGGTGTGGTGTGTGCGCATAGCGTCATGGTGTCGGCGCCGGGACCGGTGTGGGCGGTCTGTGGCTGATCCGTGACGCGTGAAAGCCCCGACGTTGCCGGGGCTTCTGTGTCCGGGCACGTGGTTCCCCGCCGGGCACTACCAGAGCAGCAGGTACCTCCCCTGGTTCTGATCACGAAGTCCGAACCATCACCAGGCATCATTCAGGCATCATTCAGGCATGATCACTATTCATCTGAAGTACGAGGTCGACGCTGACAAGCTTGAGGATTTCGAGGAATACGGTCGCCGCTGGGTCCGGCTCGTCAACCGTTTCGGCGGGACTCACCACGGCTACTTCCTGCCGAGTGAGGGCGACAGCGACATCGCCTACGCCCTCTTCTCTTTTCCCAGCCTGGCCGCGTACGAGCAGTACCGCACCGACAGCATGTCCGACGCGGAGTGTCAGGAAGCGTTCGAACTGGCTCGTGACACCCGCTGCATCAAGCGGTACGAGCGCCGCTTTCTCCGGCCGCTCGAGGGCCTGTCCTAGGCCGCCGGGAGCTCCGTGGCGCGCCTCCGCCCCGCGGCTGTACGCAGCGCTGCGATGACGGCCGTGACGCACCGGATTCCGCCGCCGGGGTGCCACTCCAGCACCGGGCCGGCTGCGTCCCCGTTCTCCTCGCACCAGGACACCGGGACCAGGCCCCCCGCCCGCGCGCAGCGAACGTTGGATCGGCGGTCAGCCGGCCGCCGCAGTCGGCCCTTCGCCGAAGGACGGGACATCGTCCGCCCTCACATCCATGCGCAGCCGCTGGAAGCGCAGCGGGTAGCGGAAAACGCCGCCCGGTCGACGGCTCGATCGGCGCTGACCTCGGCCACCAGATCCGGGCGGACCAGCACCACGTCCAGGACGTCGCGGCTTCCCCACGCCGCCGTGAACCGCACCCCGTCGAAGGGATGCCCGGGGCCGGCCGCCACGAGGTGCTCGCCAACCCGCCGGGACATGGCCGGGCGCAGCGGGACCGTGCGGCCGACCGCGCGCAGCCGGCCGGCCGCGTCGTTGTGCGTCCCAGGACGAGGAGCCCGGGGCGGGTCAGGGTGCCGGTGATCGCGCCGATGATCGCTTCGGTGGCGCCCTGCGGCGGACCTTGGTCCACCCTCTGTATCCGGTGAGATAGCGGCTGGTCAGTGGCTTGATCACCAAGCCTTCGACGCCACTCACGTCCGTCCAGGACTCCAGCCATTCACGTGCCTTGACTAGGTCTGTCGTCATCGGACACAGGGTCCATGGGGCCGTCAGGGCATGGTCAGTGAACAGTGCCTCCAGGAGGGCGCGTCGTTCCTTGTAGGGGCGCTGCAGCAGCTCTTGGCCGTTCAGTCGCAGGATGTCGAAGGCGACGAAGTAGGCCGGCCACCGGGCGGCCAGGGGCGGGGCGCTGCGGCCACGGGCGGCGGCCCGGCGCTGCAACGCCTCGAACGACAAGCGCCCAGCGTCCGGGTCCCAGACGACCAGCTCACCATCGAGGACCAGGCTGCCGGGTAGCTGCTCAGCGGCGGCCACCAGATCGGGGAAACGGTCCTGGACCAGCGACCCTCGGCGGGTCTGCACCAGCACCTCCCCGGACGGGCCTGCTGCGGTGAAGACGAGAGCCCGGTGGCCGTCCAGCTTTTGTTCGTAGGCCACCCCCGCGCGCAGCGCTGCCGGGCCGGGCACCGACTCCGCAGCCTGCGCCAGCATCGGCTCTACCGGCGACCTGAGCACCATCCCGGGGCCTCCTCGCAGTCTCTCGCCTCCAGAGTCGCCCCACACGGCGCGACCAGTCCGGCGGGAGGCCGCCGCCGCGCTCGCGCTGGCGCTGCGGTGTCATCCTGTGGTCGCGCCCGGCGTCCGTCGCACGGACGAGCGCTGGTCAACCCGGCGGCGGACGCTGAGCACCCACCCCGCACGCGAAGATCGACAACGTCGGATCTCGTCGGGGGGGCGCACATGACCACGCATACCAGGGACACAGCAGCAGCAACGGCAGCCGAGATGCCAGTCAGCGCGCCGGCCGGCCGCAGGGCCGTCGAGCCCGTTCCCCGCTGGGCGGTCCGGGTGGCCCATGCCATCCCACTGTGTGTCCTGCCGTCTGGGTTGTGGCGTGTCGCGCTGGTGCTGGGCCTGGCCGGCTACGACGCGGACTACCACTGGTCGGTGTGGGAACGCCCGTACGTGCTCGGGCTGTCCGTGGTCTCCGAAGGACTCGCGCTGCTCGCCCTCGGGCTGGTGCGGCCGTGGGGCGAAGTCGTCCCGCGTTGGGTGCCTGGGCTGCGAGGTCGACGAATCCCGATCCCGGCGGTGGTCATTCCGGCCGCACTCGGGGCAGCGCTGATCATGATGCTCTGCGCGTACGCCGTGCTGAACCAGATCTTCGGTTTCGTGGAGCCACTGAACGAGAACGGCGACGGTTTCCCTACCAGCGGTCCGGCCGCCTGGGCGCTGTGGACGACGTACGCCCCGCTCCTCGCCTGGGGCCCGCTCCTGGCGATCCTCACCGTCGCGTACTACCGACGCCGCCGAGCGAACGACGCATCGGCTGCCGCTCGGCCTTCGTTCCTTTTCCACCGGTAATACGCCTTCGATGCCGGGCAGGACTTGAGGATGGCCATCGCCGACACGTACATGGTCCTAAGAGGTCCTAACAGAAGTTGTTGATCATGTGACTTTCGGTTCGGTTGGTCGTTGGTCTGGCCGTGGGGAAACGCCAGTCGCGGCCGTGGATCATGTCGGATGAACTGTGGTCGCTCATCGAGCCGTTGCTGCCTGCGCCCGGGCCGAAGCAGGTGGAGGGACGCCCTCGGGTGCCGGACCGGCAGGCCCTCTGCGGGATCTTGTTCGTACTGCATACCGGGATCCAGTGGGAGTACCTGCCACAGGAGCTGGGCTTCGGATCCGGCATGACCTGCTGGCGGCGCCTGGCGGCATGGAACGACGCCGGCGTCTGGGACCAGCTGCACCTGGTGCTGCTGAAGAAGCTGCGGGTCGCGAAGAAGCTGGACTGGTCGAGGGCGGTGATCGACTCCTCCCACGTCCGGGCCGCTCGACGGGGCCCAAAAGCGGGCCCAGCCCGGTCGACCGCGCACGTCCGGGCAGCAAGCACCACCTCATCGTCGACGGCCAAGGGATCCCGCTCGCCGTCTCGCTGACCGGCGGGAACCGCAACGACGTCACCCAGCTGATCCCCCTGCTGAAGAAGATCCCATCGGTCGCCGGCATTGTCGGACGGCCACGCAACCGACCCGACACCCTGCTCGGTGACCGCGGCTACGACCACGACAAATACCGCCGTCTGGTCTGGGCGCTGGGCGTCAAACCGGTGATCGCCCGCCTAGGTGTCCCTCACGGCTCCGGCCTCGGTGTCTACCGGTGGGTCGTGGAACGGACCATCGCCTGGCTCCACGGCTTCCGACGGCTACGGATCCGGTGGGAACGACGCGACGACATCCACGAGGCCTTCCTCGGACTCGCCACCTGCCTCATCACCCACCGCCACGTCCAACGCCTTTGTTAGGACCTCTAAGCAGGCCGCGATGGTAGCGGCAGGGTCTGCGCAGGTTGCCGCTGACGCGTCCGGATCTCGGGGGTGAGGGCCAGGCCTGCGAAGCCGGCCAGGCGGTCGGCACTCCCGAAGGCGTCCGCGTCGCCGCCCGTTGCGGCGATGAACTCGGCTCCGAGCCTGGGCCCCCTCCCGCAGCAGCGCGTGTTGCTCAACGCTCCGAGAGCGCATGGCGAAAGACTTGTGCCGACTGCGGGTTCTGACCGCACTGCCACACGCCGTGCGGGCAGTAATCGGTGATGCTGTGGTAGAGCGGCTTGTGCTCGGCGATCCACGCGAGCATGCGGCGCATGTAGTCGGGATTGTCGCCGTGCCGGAACAGTCCCCACTCCGGGTACGAGATCGGCTTGCCGTGCCCCTTCGCAAAATCGACGTGCGCCTGGAGCCCGTACGGCTGGCTGACGTGATCGTCGAAGGTGCGTCCCGGTGCTTGGTCATAGGAGTCCATCCCGATGATGTCGACCACGTCGTCACCCGGGTAGCACTCCGTCCAGGCGACCGCGTCGGTACCCCGGTTCGGCGCGAAGTCGAAGGCGAAACGCTGACCGTCCGCCGAACGCATGGTGGACACGATCCTCCGCCAGTACACCTTCCAGTTCTCCGGGTCGGGGCCGCAGCGGTGGGTGTAGGTGGTGCCGTTCATCTCCCAGCCGAGCACGACCACCGTGTCGGGGACCCCGGCCTTGACCAACTGCTCGGCCAGCCGCCTGAAATGGTGGTCGAACTCTCCCTGGGCGCCCGCCGCGATCAGCTCGGCGACCTCATCGTCCGCAATACCGGCCTCGTTGCGCTCCTGCATGGGCACGTTCAGGACGAACAGCCGGTCCGCCTTGGCTTGGCGCCACCGCGCCCAGCTGCCCAGGAAATCAGGTGAAGACTCGATGTTCGACCACACGTCGCCGGGAAGGTAGGTGTGCCCGACGCGCAGTTCGGTGCCACCCAGCCAGCGAGAGAGCTCCTCCATCCGCTCCACGCCTGGCGGCCCGTAGTGCAGATAGGCCCCCACAGCAACGCCGGCCCCGGCATCTGTCTCGGTCTCGTTCTCCGGCGATGAGGCCAAGACCGCCCACGTGACGAGCAGGCCCGCCACGACCGTGGCCATGCCGGTACCGGCCAGCCAGCGGCGTCGTCGACGTCTATCGGACATGGCGTCTCTCCAATACCGGGATGCTCCGGGGCGGGAACCGCCTTCGCGGAATCCCCGCAAGCATCACCCCGCCCTCCTGGCAGCCACTGTGAACCGCACGCGAGGCCCCAAGGACCCGATAGGGCAGACCCCCACCCCTATGAGCGACCGAGGGCGCCCCAGCCATGTCGTGATACGGGGCGGACCTGGCGTTCCGCCGTCAACTGAGGCGGCGGGCCCGGTGCATACCGGGCACAAGGCGCCGGTTCCTTGGCGCCGCTCGTCCGAGCTTCGCGCTGTGGGGCTCAGGCGCCAGCGGAGCGGCGCCTGAACCACCACAGCAGGCCACCGCCCACGATGAGCACGGCGGCACCGAGTGTGACGGGCAGCGCGAGGGAGGTTCCGTTGTCGTCCTCGCCGACGGAGGTCGCCGTCGACGGTGCCGGTGTGGGCTGGCTGGGGGCCGCAATGGTGGGCTCGGGGGCGGGGCTGGAGCTGGGGGTGACCGGAGCGGCTCCGGGCGCGGCCGGCTGCAGGGCTAGGATTGGAGCCGAGGCGCCGTGGCCGCCGCCGGTGGCCTTCTCCAGTTCGATCCACCGGTCGACGCGGCCGTCGTCGTAGGTCTGCAGTGTCTTGAAGGGCAGCGTCTTGGCATCGGGGAGCTGGCGGACGGTCACGGCGTAGGAGGCGTCTTTGCCCGCTGCGACAGCCGGCCCCGAGACCGTGTAGCCGCGGTCACCGGCCACGAACTTCCAATTGCTGGGGCCTTCCTTGTAGGCGATGTCCTGCGGGGTCAGGCCGTCGGGGAGGATCACCTCCAGTTTCGTGATTCTGGCCGCCGTGGACTCGGACTCCGCGACGAAGGTCAGGGTGACGTTCTGGGCCAGGGCGCGGGCGTCGTCCGCTTCGACTTCCACGTGCGCGAATGCCGGGACGGCGCTTGTCGCTACGGCCGCTATCAGCGCGGTGGCGAGAACGGCGGTGCGGGCGTGGGCGCGGGACATGCGGTTCCCCCAGGGTGCGGTAGCGAGCGCGTAGCGCAGGGCCTGGGTCATTGTCGCGGGCCCCAGCCCTCCGCGGGATGGCGGCTCCATCATGGGCGATCAGCGGCCGGCCGACGTCTCGAACGCGTCAACATCCGGGACTGGCTGGTCTCGCATACAGGGAGAGCAGCCACCGGCCGGAGCGGTGGCACGCACGGGTTTCGGGCCGGCTCACGGCCCAGCGCAACCGCACGCTGGTAGTACGCGTAGAGGCCGTCGAGGACGGGGTTGGCGATGGTCATGGTGTGGGTGTCGTCGCCGGTCATGGAAAGGCCCCGCAGGACGCCGCACGGCTGCCCGGCCGGTCTGCGGCGGCCGCGGCCGCGGCCGCGGTTCGAGGCTGCAACGAACTGTTCACGTCCATCGTGAGACCTGCCCTTCCAGCGACCCAACACGCGACGTCACCGTGGTTGCACAGCAACGGAGGGGTTCCGGGAGCGCGGTCGCGCCCCTCCCAGCCGTCCGAACCCCGGCCGCCTCGTACGGCCTGATCAGGACGAAAGGGAGTACCGGCGACCGCCATCGACCAGGCCCCCAGCGGGCCGGGCCCTGCGGATCAAGACCCTGTCGGCGGCGATGTCATTGCGCTGAGGCGGGCGGGCCGGGCATGGTTCGCGATCTCCTGGCAGACCTTCCGCGGCCCGGCCGGGCAGATCGCGGTGATGCAGCGTGCCCTGGTGGAGGACAAACGCTGGATCGGCCAGCAGCGGTTCAACCACGCCCTGAGCTACTGCATGCTCCTGCCCGGGCCAGAGGCGCAGCAGCTCGCCATCGACACCGGGTGGCTCCTCAACGGCACGCGCGGCGGTCTGATCGCCGGCACCCTGTTCGTACTGCCCGGCGTCCTGGCCCTGCTCGCCCTGTCCGCGCTCTACGTCGCCTTCGGCTCGACCACGGCTCTCGTCGGCGTCTTCGCCGGCCTCGCGCCGGCGGTCGTCGCAATCGTTGTCCAGGCCGTCTCCCGGGTCGCCAAACGCTCCCTGACCCACCCGATGCTGATTGCCCTTGCCGCCGTTTCCTTCGCTGCCCTGGCGCTGTTCGCCGTGCCGTTCCCGGCGGTCATCGCGGCCGCCGCCTTTGCCGGCTGGCTCATCGGCCGCTTCAAGCCTGCCGCGCTCAACCCCCCGGCCGGTCATGGAGCCGGTGACGGGCCGCCGCCGCTGATCCCGGACGACGCCCTGCACCACGAGCAGCCCTGCCGGCGGCGCACCTGGCGCATCCTGGGAGCCGGTCTGCTGCTGTGGGCCGTCCCGGTGGCCGCCGTCGCCCTACTGACGGGCACCGGAAGCGTGTTCACCACCCAGGGACTGTTCTTCTCCGGCACCGCGCTGGTCACCTTCGGGGGCGCCTACGCGGTTCTCGCCTTCGTTGCGCAGCAGGCGGTGCAGACGTACGGCTGGCTCGGCGCCAAGGAGATGGTCAGCGGCCTGGCCTTGGCCGAGACGACGCCGGGACCGCTGATCATGGTGGTCCAGTTCGTCGCGTTCCTCGGCGCCTACCGCGATCCCGGCGGCCTCGACCCGTGGGCGTCGGCCCTGCTCGGCGCCCTGCTGACGACCTGGGTGACCTTCGTGCCGTGCTTCTTGTTCATATTCCTTGGCGCTCCGTACATCGAGCGCCTGCGCGGCCACCGCAGGATCTCCGCTGCCCTGGCCGGTATCACCGCCGCGGTCGTCGGCGTCATCGCCAATCTCGCCCTCTACTTCGCCGAACACGCCCTCTTCACCGACGTGGACGAGAAGAATTTCGGCCCGCTGCACATCCCCCTGCCTGACCTCACCACGCTGCGCCCAACAGCCCTGGCCATCACCGTGATCGCGGCGCTGCTGATCTTCAAGCTCCGCTGGAGCGTCCTGCGCACCCTCGGCATCTGCGCCGCCCTCGGCCTTGTCGCAGCCTTCACCGGGCTCCCCGGCATCTGAGCCCGGGTCGCGGACAGGGCGGATACGAGCGGCTACGCGTCGGCTGAGTGCGCCAATGCGGAGGGAGTGTCGCGCAGGCCCATGCGCAGGTGCTCGACGTGGAAGAGCGCCTGGTCGAGGAGTTCGGCGACGTGGTGGTCATACAGGGCGTAGACGATGGAGCGGCCCCGTCGTTCGCCGGTGACCAAACCTAGGTTGCGCAGCAGGCGGAGCTGGTGGGAGCAGGCGGACTGCTCCATGCCCACGGCCTCGGCGAGGTCTCCGACCGCGCAGGGGCCTTCCTGCAGGCGGGCGAGGATCCGTAGCCTGGAAGGTGTGGCCAGGGCCTGGAGGGTGGCGGCTACGTCCGCGGTGCCCACGGCGTCCAGGCGCTCGCGGGTGGTGGCGGTGTTTTTGTCAGCGAGTCCATGGCCCATGGCGACCATCCTACCGATGACACATGAAGACCTGTTCATTCATTCCTGTACGGTGGAGGTGTAGCCGTTCCCCATGCCCGTGAAGGGTTTCTTCGTCATGCCCTCTGACCTGATCGAGCGTGCCGAGCAGGCGTCGCCTCGCCGCTCCGCGGTGCCGGTACGCCGTACGCGGGTTTTCGCGCTGGCCGAGGCCCGTTGGGCGGCCGCTGCCACGGTCGCCTTCGTGCTCGCGCTGTCCTTGCAGCTGACCGGCTCCCCCGCCTGGGCCTTCGGTCCGCTGTACGCGATCGCATACGTCACCGGTGGATGGGAGCCGGCCTGGGCCGGGATCCAGGCGCTGCGCGAGAAGACCCTGGACGTGGACCTGCTGATGATCGTGGCCGCGATCGGGGCGGCTTCGATCGGGCAGGTGATGGACGGCGCGCTGCTGGTCGTCATCTTCGCCACCTCGGGCGCGCTGGAGGCGCTGGCTACCGCCCGTACCGCCGACTCCGTACGCGGCTTGTTGGACTTCGCCCCGGCCACGGCGACCAGGCTCACCTCCCATGGCCGCGAGGAAACGGTCCCCACCGAGGAGCTTCGTGTCGGGGAGGTCGTCCTGGTCCGCCCGGGCGAGCGGGTGGGCGCCGACGGTCGGGTGCTGGATGGTTTGAGCGAGGTCGATCAGGCCACGATCACCGGGGAGCCGCTGCCGGTGGCCAAGCAGGCCGGTGACGAGGTGTTCGCCGGAACCCTGAACGGCACGGGTGCGCTGCGCGTGGAGGTGGAACGGAACGCCTCGGACTCGGTGATCGCACGGATCGTGGCCATGGTCGAGGAAGCCTCGGAGACCAAGGCGCCCACCCAGCTGTTCATCGAGAAGGTCGAGCAGCGGTACTCGGTGGGCATGGTCGTGGCGACCCTGGCGGTCTTCCTCGTTCCGCTGGCGTTCGGCGCCGACCTCGCCGGTTCACTGCTCCGGGCCATGACCTTCATGATCGTCGCCTCACCCTGTGCGGTGGTCCTCGCGACGATGCCGCCGCTGCTGTCGGCGATCGCCAACGCGGGACGCCACGGCGTGCTCGTGAAGTCAGCCGTCGTGATGGAGCGCCTCGGCCAGGTGGATGCGGCCTTCCTGGACAAGACGGGCACCCTCACCGAAGGCACGCCCCGCGTCATCGCGCTGCGCCCCCTGCCCGGCAGCGGCCTGGCCGAGAACGGCCTGCTGACCCTCGCGGCGGCCGCCGAGCACCCCAGCGAACACCCCCTCGCACGGGCCGTCGTGGATGCCGCCCACAGCCGCGGCCTCGACATCCCCGCCGCGCAGAACTTCACCTCCGTACCCGGCATCGGCGTCACCGCCATGGTCGAGGGATCCGAGGTGTCGGTCGGCGCGCCTGCCCGCCTGCTCGACAGCGGCCATCCAGCAGCGGGCCACGCTGCGGTTGTCGTCGGCGAGCTGGAGGACGAGGGCTCCACCGCCGTCCTTGTCCTGCGCGACGGCGTTCCGGTCGGCGTTGTGGGCGTCGCCGACCGGCTGCGGCCCGAGGCCGCTGCCACCGTGGCCTCGCTCGAGCGCCTGACCGGCCGGGCTCCCGTACTGGTGACCGGCGACAATCCGCGCGCCGCCGCCCGCCTCGCGGGCGAGGTCGGCATCACCGACGTCCGCGCGGGACTGCTGCCCCAGGACAAGGTCACCGCGATTCGAGAGCAAGAGGCGGCCGGCCGCAAGGTCCTGGTCGTCGGCGACGGCGTCAACGACGCGCCCGCACTGGCCGCCGCCCACACCGGCATCGCGATGGGCCGGGCCGGTTCCGATCTCGCCCTGGAGACCGCCGACGCCGTCGTCGTCCGCGACGAACTGTCCACCGTCCCCGCTGTGATCGCCCTTTCCCGGGCGGCCCGCCGTCTGGTGGTCCAGAACCTCGTCATCGCCGGCGCCTTCATCTCCGTCCTCGTCATCTGGGACCTGGTCGGGCACCTGCCGCTGCCGCTGGGCGTCCTCGGCCACGAAGGTTCCACCGTCATCGTCGGCCTCAACGGCCTGCGCCTCCTCAGCGAGTCCGCCTGGAAGCGCGCCTCCACCTCCTACGGCGGCCCCCGATGAGCCGATCCAGCCGAAAGCCCGAGCCCCTGCCGACCGGCCCGGCACGTCCCACGGGCACCGTCTGCCGAGGGTGCTGCTGCGGCACCCCCAAGGTCCCTCACCTGGACCACGCCGCCCAACTGGACAACCTGCGCTCATCGCTGGCCGGCATCGCACTGGTCCGGCGGGTCGACTGCCTGGACGCCTGTGAACGCGCCAACGTCCTCGTCATCCAGCCCTCCACCGAAGGACGCCGAGCCGGAGGGCGTCCTCTATGGCTCGGGCACGTCAACGACCCCGGAGCTGCGGTCGACATCGCCGCATGGATCAAAGCAGGCGGGCCCGTCTCGCCGAGGCGCCCAGGGTTCTCGACCTCTACACCTTCAACCCGTCCCGGCGCGTCCGTCACGACCTCGAGGACTGATGTCCCGCAGAGCCTGTGGGCAGCGCTCGGGCTCGCCTCGCCGCCCGCTCGGGCGGCCTTCAACGTGACACACCCGACCGACCCTCCGGACCTCCGGACTACCCACTTCCGGTAGCGTCCACCTTGTGTGGAGACGTGACTACAGAGGGTTCGCCCCCTCTGGTTGTCGCGCTGCTTGCCGTCTTCCTCTGGACCGCGGCAAGGTCGCCGGCCCACATCCACCATGCGCCGGACACCGTCGCCTCCACGCACAAGCACCACGAGGCTGAACCCGGGCACGGCCCGGGCCACGCTCCTGCGCATCTGCCGCTCTCGGGCCGAGCAGTAGGTCCCGCGCCCCTGCCCGCCTGCCCTGCCGAGGGCCGGGAGCGTGCCTCTACGGCGTTCTTCTCGCACCACAAAGCAGACACCGGCCGCCGAACGCGAGGAGATCAGCCCCCGGCGGCCTCGAAGACCGCTCCCCCACCCTCTTGGCCGTGGCGTTCCTCCAGCTGTACAACCACCTCGCCGAGAACGCCACCATCCGCGAATGCGCCCGCGCCCAAGCCCAACGCGAACACCGCCGGCGCCGCAAGGCGGCCATCGCCGAGCCGGACACCGACGCGCCCGGCTGCGGTCCAGTCTCACAAGCACTGGGAAGCACGGAGACCCACGGATGATCCGACTCCACGAGCACCAGGTCGACCAAAGTCGGCGTTCCGTAAGGGGTGGGATGGTTCAGGTCCTGTCATAACCCCGGTCGTCCACCCAGCTGACGGGGGGGGGTAACCCCACCTTCAAACGGGTTGTTGGCGGTATCCCGGTCCGGACCTTGATCGAAAATACTGGGTCCAGATCAGGTCTTCACCTACCAGCGACAGGAGTACTCGTGTACGAGCACGGACACGCAGCCACAGGGTCACGCACGTCCACGAGGGGTGGCCACAGCCGCAGGGAACGCAGGCTGCGGGTCGCTGTCGTCGGGGCGGTCGCCACGGTCATGATGAGCGCCGGTCTCGCCCTGCCGGCGTCGGCTGCCGGCACCCCGGACGCTTCGGCGGCACGCGGCGGGCACGCGGCCACCCAGGCGGCCCTGGACTCGGTCGTCCAGGACGGGGCGCCAGGGGGCATCGTGCTCGCCGAGCAGGGACACGACACCTGGGCGGGACATGCGGGCACTGCGGATCTGGCAACCGGCCGCAAGCCGCAGGCCGATAACCGCTTCAGGGTCGGCTCGATCACCAAGACGTTCGTGGCCACGGTGATGCTCCAGTTGGAGGAGGAGAAGAAGCTGAGCCTGGACGACACGGTGGACCACTGGCTGCCAGGTCTGGTGCAGGGAAACGGGAACGACGGCAGCACGATCCGGCTACGCCAGATCCTCAACCACACCAGCGGCATCTACAGCTACACCGACGACGAGGACTTCAAGCGCAAGGAGTTCGGCACCGACTTCCTCAAGCACCGCTACGACACCTGGACGCCCCGCCAGATTGTCCGGCTCGCCATGACACACCGGCCGGCCTTTGCCCCCGGCGACGACTGGAGCTACTCCGACACCAACTACGTCATCGCCTCCATGGTGATCCAGAAGGCCACCGGCCACTCCTACGCCCACGAGATCGAGCAGCGCATCCTGCGCCCCCTGCACCTGGAGTCCACCAGTTTGCCCGGCAGCCGCACCCGCGTCCCCGGACCCAGCGGACGCGCCTACTCGAAACTGACCGGGGAGCTCGCCGGGCCGGGAGAGCCGAACAGTGCGATCTACGACGTCACCGAACTCAACCCCTCCTTCGCGGGCGCCGCCGGAGAGATGATCTCCAACAACCAAGACCTCAACCGGTTCTACCGGGCCCTGTTCTCCGGTCGGCTCCTGAAGGAGCCTCAGCTGAAGGAGATGATGACAACCGTCTCGATCAAGAACATGCCAACCTTCTCCTACGGCCTGGGACTGATGCGGATGACGTTGTCGTGCGGTACCGAGGTATTGGGGCACAACGGCGGCATTCAGGGCTCCATCTCGCAGACCATGGCGACGCCAGACGGAGATCACGTGCTGTCACTGAACTTCAACGGCGACTGGAACATCCATGAACAGCGGCTCGTCGACGCCGAATTCTGTGGTGTCCGACCTTGACTCGGGGATCTTGGACGCGTGGTCAGATGCCCAGGCGTCGGGACTTGCTCTGTCGGCCGGCATCGCGGTGATGTTGCGGGTCCCACCCGGCGCCATCCGTTCACGACCACCGTGCGAATTCGGCGTCGAGGCGTGGGTCAGTCCGAACCCGGACTTCGCCGCCGGCGGCCTCGGCCGGGGCGTCGACCCGTTCGAGGCCGATGAACTCGATCAACTTGAGCAGTTCGGCTCGTTCGGCTCGGTCTTCATCGACATCATGCGAGTCGAAGAAGACGTAGTACTGGTCGCTCGGGTCCACGTAGCCCGAGGCAGCCCAGATCCGAGCGATCTCTTCGATCGCCGCCGCTTCCGTCGTGATCGTGGCGGCGCGGGCGGCGCCGCGAGTCTCCGGTGACGCGTCGAGGTCGGCGAGGTCGGAGAACCACTGTCCGAAACGGTCGAGGCCGGCATATCCGTTCTCGAAGAACAGCATCGCGCTCGGAAGGTAGCGATTTCCCCTGTCGACCTGGAGGTATTCCGACCGCAGGCGGTCCGCATCCTTGGTTCGGGAGATCACACCTTGCCTGGGCATGAGTACCAAACTCTGCCCCGACGGTTCATCGTTGATGGTGTAGGTGTCAGAATCCCGATCACGGAAGAACGCGGAGAACGCTACGTAGGCTTCCTGCGGGTCGCCCACGGAGACCTGTTGGTCGTTGCCATCACCGACAGCGAAGACGAACTGTTTCGGTCCGGGGTTGTAGGGGCGAGCCATATCCGTCCTTTGTTCACGCGTGAGGGCTCCACCAGCGTAGGCGGTGTCAGAGCGGACGGGCCTGCCGTGCATCGACGACGCCGACCCTCGATGTCGTTCCGGCGCTGCCCGCTCGCCTCCGCCAACACCGCGATCTGCGGGGCGCAGGCTCACGCTGGCCCGGCAGTGGCCGAGTGAGGGGCGCACTTGAGCTGCGCACGGGCACGATCTACCCGGCTTTGAACCGGCTGGGGAGGCTCGGACTGCTGAGCAGCAGCGAGCAGTCTTCCGGTGAACGGCGACGGCGATGTTACGAACTCACCGACGCCGGACGGCACACCCTGGCCAGCGAGCGCACGGCGTGTGGCGAATGCACCACAGCGATCGGCTCGGTCCTGAACCTCGCCGCACCGCCTGGGCTTGCCACATGAGCGCCACCAGTCGGCAAGCCGACCCCGTCGAGAGGACTACATCGCGGCCCCGACAGCCGCCTTGGACGGGCCGGCCCGGATCAGGGCCCGGATGATCGAGGAGATACACGACGGCCTCGCCGACACGGTAAGAGGCGCACACCCGCGAAGGAATGCCCTACCAGCGCGCTGCCCACCAAGCGGTGCGAGAAGTCAGGACCCTCGATGAACCCGCGCCGAGCTGCCAATGGACTTTGGGCCCGCAGCCGATTCGCCACGGCCGCCCGCCCTCGGGCCGGGAAGAAGGCGGAGCACTTTCCCATGCCCGATGCTGTGCACCGTGACGGCGCCGGCCACTGAACGAACCAGCCCTGTCCGCCGTGCCGCGCGTGGATCGCGGCCCCTTACCCCGCCAGGCAAATTTCACTCCCCGGGCCTCTCGCCGCCGACCTCCACTGATGGCACCATGAGCTCAGGCGGTGCCGACGTTCGGTACCGAGGTTCTGGGGTCAACATGAACATCCGGCTCCCACTCTGCCGACTCACTCAGCTCTTCGTGGCGGCAGCCACGTTGGGTGCGCTGACCGCTTGCAGCAGCTCCGGAGGGCAAGCGCCCCCGCGGCCATCCCCTTCCGTCGTGCCTGGCACGTCCTCGGCGCCCTCCGCAGCTCCGACCGCACCCAGCGCGCCCGATACCACCCCCGGTACGCCCGCACCCACTGCGCCCGGGTCCGACGCAGGCACGCCACCCCTCGGCTCCGCGCACCTCCAGCCCCTGTGGCCGTTCACCACGCTCGCCCGGGCCGAAGCATGGCAGCAGGAGTACCGATCCGGGGGCCACCAGCCCTGGCATCTCGACCCGGAACAGACCGCGCTCGCCTTCACCCAGGGATACCTCGGCTTCAAGGACGTCGGCCGAGTGACCCAGCGCACCGTCACTGGCCGCGATGCCCGTATCGGCGTCGGCTTGAACCTGCCTCCTGGCGCCGAGGGCTACAAAAGCACCGTCGCGGTCCTCCACCTCGTGCGGTACGGCGCCGGCCCGGACGCCCCCTGGGAAGTGGTCGGCACCGACGACACGACGTTCTCACTGACCGCTCCCGCATACGGATCAGCCGTCCGCTCCCCGATAGGGACCGGCGGCCGGATCAGCGGTGTGGACGAGAGCATCCGCGTGGACGTGCGCCAACCCTCGACCACGGCCCCGATCGGCGCCTCGTGCTGCATTCCGGCCGGCGGAAACGCGCAGCCCTGGAACACGACCGTGTCGTTCACCGGCGCCACTGACCCGGTCCTGACGATCGTCGCGTCCACCGGCGGGCACATCTCCGATGTCGAGCGCTTCACGGTCACGGCGGTCCGCACCGGCTGACGCGGAACCCCGGACGCGAGGAGACTGCGAGACCGGCCCCCCCTCCCCCAGCGGCCCCCCTCCCCCCGATTTCCAACCCGAAATCGAGAGGGGCCGGTTGGATGCCGAACAGCTCGCAGCCTTCGCAAAGCTGGGCATCGACTGGGCTGCGTAGGCAGTGACTCGTACAGGAGCGCTGCCGCTGCCTGCCCTCACGTCGCGTACGCGACGATCAGCCGATTCGCGGCCCCGGGGAAGTGTTCCGGCTCAGAAGCGTCGCGCGGAGTTCACTGCTTGGACTGCCTGCCGGATGCGGACGTCGACCGAGGTGTTCTGCTCCAAGCCGGAAAAGTGCCTGGCGGCGCTCGGGTGATCGCGGAGGGTTGCTGCGACAAGGCTGGCAGTGTCTCCCGCCATCGTGCGCGGCCAGGAGGTCCGTTGGTTCAGGTGCGCCAGGACCGGATGCGGTCGGCTGTTTCGTAGACGTCCGCGTGACCGGAGTCAATGTCGCGGGCAAGCTCCACCGGCTCCCCGTTCGGGGTGTCGACGGTCTCGCCCGTGGCACGCATGTAGGCCGCTGCCAGTACCGCGCCGAACAGGGCGTTGCGGGCCGGAAGGGGACGCAGGCGGATGACCGCGTGCATCAGGGCCGCGGCGCGCCATGCGTTGTCGACGGTCTTCCCGCTTGAGCAGCCGAGGATGCCCCCGCCGTGATGGATTCCGGCCGGGTCGCGATTCCGTTCTGGTGACTGTCCTCGGGCGTCGTACGACAGGAATCAACGCCCCCACAGCATCTGCCGTTTCGAGTCAACAATATCCGACAGCGCGGTGAATCATGAATCCTATTTCCATCAAATTGCCGCCGCTTATGTAGTTGATTGTGATGTCTATACTCTGGCGCAGTCCCGGGCCGGATGGGCTATTTCTATTTTCGGCTCTACTGGTGGTGGCGTGTTTACATTCATCGGAATTATTATGTCTATCTTTATGAAAGATTGGTGGGCGCAATTACCGCGCCCGCCTCGCCTCCGTCCACCTCCCCTCCGACATCGAGGAACTGCGCACCCTCGCCCTCGGGGCCCGTCGAGACGGTCGCCGTGTCGTCATCCGCGGCTCCGGACACAGCCAGGGCGGGCTGACCCTCGCGGACCACGCGATCCAAATCGACACCTCCCGGCTCACCCGGATCGAGGACATCGACTCGCGTGCGATGACCGTGCGCGTTCAGTCCGGCGTCACCTGGGACCGGCTCCGCGGCGTCCTGGACCCGCTGGGACTGTCGACCCGCTGCAACCAGAGTTACGGCGTCTTCACCGTCGGCGGCTCCGTGAGCGTCAACGCGCACGGCCGGAACGTCGACACCGGAGTGCTCGCCGAAACGATTGTGGCAGTGCGGGTCATCCTCGCCACCGGCGAGATCGTGCAGGCCGGCCGTGAGGAGAACCGCGAACTCTTCGGTCTGGTCGTCGGCGGTCTGGGGCTGATCGGTGTACTCGTCGACGTCACCCTGCGGCTGGCCCGCAACGACGAGTACGAGAAGAGCCGAGTCGTCGTCATGCCGCCGACCGAGTATCCCCGGTACGTCGCCGAGCAGGTGCGCAGCGATCCCGACGTCCACTTCCACTACGCCCGGCTGTCCGTGGCGGACGACGAGCTGTGGCAACGGTTGTTCTGCGTCGACTACCGGCTGCGTCCCGGCGGGGAGATTGCCGACGCCGTCCGTGCCGAGCCCCTCGACCGCGCCGCCATGGCCAAACAGCGGATGCTGCTGTGGGGCGTGCGGCGTAGTTCCTGGGTGCGGCGGCAGCGGTTCGGCTGGGAGTTGCAGTACCGCTCGCACTCCGAGCGGGTGCGCCGCAACAACGTGGCCAAGGAGTCCTTCCGGGCCATCCAGTCTTCCGCCCGCCACCGCGCCGACTGGCTGGAGGAGTCCTTCGTCCCCGCGCCCGCCCTGCTCGACTTCCTCGGCGCAGCCCGCCAGGTCTTGCGGGAGGAACGGTTCCGGCTGCTCAACACCACACTCCGGTTCGTCCCGCGCAACGAGGACGCGCTCCTCTCCTACGCCCGCCAGGACAGCTTCTCCGCGGTGCTGTGCTTCGAACAGGCATTGGAACCACGGCAGATCCGCCGCACCGAGTACGTCCTGCGCCGCCTCCTCGATTGCGCGCTCGACGTCGGCGGCGCCCACTACCTCGGCTACCAACGCTTCGCCTCCACTGAGCAACTCCAACTCGCATACCCGGGGTTGACGGATTTCTTCGACCTCAAGAGCAAGTGGGACCCGGACGGTCTGTTCACCAAGCAGTTCCATCAGCAGTACGGATCCGGTGCTACCGTGCCCGCCCCCGCGTCCCCGCCCTCCCCGCTGCCGCTTCCCTGAGAGGACTCCGGCCATGGCCTTGCCCCGCGGCCCCGAATCACCCCGGCCCCCGAGTGACACCCTCACTCCCGAGAGCCACGAGATCACCGCCTCCGACGGCACCGCCCTCAAACTCACCCGTTACCGGGGCGGCAGCAAAGGCCCGTTGATCGCCGCCCCCGGCTACGGCAACACCGCCCACGTCTACGCCCTCGACACCCCCCACAACTGGGTCGCCCACCTCGTCGAACACGGCTACGACGTCTGGCTGCTCGACTACCGGGCCAGCCCCGACCTCCCGGCGCGCCCGCGGCCGTTCACCATCGACGATGTCGCCCGGCGCGACTGGCCCGCCGCCGTCGCACACGTCCGCGCGGTCACCGGGGCCGACACCGTGCAGGTGCAGGGGCACTGCGTCGGCGGGCTGTCCCTGTTCATGTCGCTCGGCGCCGGGTTGGAAGGCGTACGTTCCGCGACCTTCTCGGCACTCGCCGGGCACCCGGTGCCCAATACCGGCAACCGCCTCCGCTGCGCCGTACGCGTCCCGAACCTGCTGCGCGCGCTCGGCATCGCCCACCTGCCCGTCGGCTACGACCCCGCCTCCCGCGTCGACCGGGCCATCGACGCCGTGATGCGGATCCTGCCGTTCCGGCACAAGTACCCCAGCCCCTGGGCCCGCCGCATCTCCTTCGTGTACGGGGACCCGTTCGCATGGGCCAACCTTGACGAGGCGGCCCTCGGGGCGCTCCCCGGGGCTTTCGGCGGCTCCGACATGACGGCCATGGCGCACATCGCGCGCATGTGCCGCCATCAAGAGGTGCGCGACGCGCGCGGCCGGGACACCTACTGGCACAACAAGGACGCCTACCGGCTGCCCATGCACTTCGTGACCGGCGCCGAGAACCGCATGTTCCTGCCTGTCGGCCTGCGCCGCACCTATGACCGGCTGTGCCGACTGCACGGCGCGGACCTCTACCGCTACGACGCCGTCCCCGGTTACGCGCACCTGGACCTCTGGCTCGGCGCCCGGTCCGCGCGCGACGTCTACCCCACCGTCCTGGCGGAGCTGGAGAAGCACAACTGACATGACGGCGACCGACATTCCCTCGCCCGCCCAAATCGCCGACGAGCATGTCGACGACGAGCTTCTCGTCGCCGATGGACTGATGTAGTCGTCCAACTCCAGTGGCTCGGAGGCGCACACGACCTCCGCCTCGGGCCACAGCTTGCGGCAGGTAGCGTCGGAGCGGCGCTCCATGTACGGCTTGGAGATCAGCAGCAGCGACGCCACCTCGATACCGGCTCGGGCCGGCAACTCCTTTGAGAGTGCGGGATATGGCATTCCATCGGTCTTGTCATCGCTCGATGGTGTGACGTTGAGGCATCGCTGCCGGTCAGGAGTTCGGGGTTCGCGGCCGGCAATCGCCTTCCGCTTCTGCCGCCCGGCGGCGTCCCGCTGGTGCACACGAAAGATGTCGCGTCAGGCCACCTCGCTACCGAGGGCACCACGATCGGCAGCCGCTTCATCCTCAGCGACCGCTACGTACCCTTCGCGGACCTCGTCACGCTCATCCAGACGCTCGTCCCCGGCTACAGCGCTCGCCCGCCCTGCCCAGGCGACTCGCCCGCCCACTGGCCATCACCGGCCAGGCCCGCGCCCGGGCTACCGGGCGTCCACCGCTGCTGCCCGGCGGCCAGCTGCACTTCATGCTCTCTCACGTCGTGCCCGACTCCACTCCGGCCCGCACCGAACTGGGCTGACGGCCACGACCGCTGGAGCAAAGCCTCGCCGACCTCCTCGGCGCCCCCTGAGGTCGCAGTCGCAGACCATCCCATTCCCAGTCAGGAACGCGCCATGGCCAACATCATTCCCATCAAGACCGGCACCATCCGCATCCGACCCTCCCACCGAGCCGGAAACATGAACCACCCGGTCTGGCGCCGTCGGCTGGCCATGCTCACCGACAAGGACTGGACCGAGCCCTCCCCATCTACACGTACCTCGTCGAGCACGACGACGGCCTCATCCTGCTCGACTGCGGGGAACCTCCCGAGCCGGATTCTTCCCCTGGTGGCACCCGTTCTTCCGCTTCGCCGTCGACCTCAACGTCGAGCCCGGCGACGAGATCGGATCCCAGCTGCGCGCCCGCGGCATCGCCCCGGGCAAGGACCTGAGAACTCTGGTCCTGTCCCACCTGCACCACGACCACGCCGACGGTCTGGAGCACTTCGACGGAACCGAGATCGTCGTCTCGGAGGAGAACTACCAGGCGTCCCAAGGCCTTCACGGAGCCATCATGGGTGCGGTCCCGTCACAGTGGCCCACATGGTTCGAACCAGTACGACGGAAGTTCGACGGACCCTCCGTTGTCGGGTTCTACACCTCCATGCCGCTGACAAGCGACGGCACCATCCTTGCCGTGCCGACGCCCTGCCACATGCCCGGACACCTCAGCGTGGTCGTCCGCAATCCCGGCGTCACGTACTTCCTTGCCGGGGATGCAACCTACGACCAGGATCTGCTGCGCCGACGCATCGTGGACGGCCCCGCAAGCAACCTCAAGACCTCGCTCGACACCATGGACCGGATCACCACGTTCGCCGAATCCGAGGCGACCGTCCTGCTGCCGGCGCATGACCCCGCCGCCGGGTCCCGCCTCGCCGAACGCATCACCCTGGCCTGACCCGCAGGACCGGAGCCGCCCGGCATCGAGCTGCTTCGAGCTCAGCCCGGAATAGGGCTTCAAAGTGCTCGACGCTGGCCACTGTCGAATCCGCCGAGGTGGACAGCGCCCCAATCCCTGATGGCAACGGACGCCGCACCGGTTGTGTGACGGTCTGCTCGCTCAACTCACTGGTCGACCACGTTCCCCCGTGTCCGTGGGTAAGTCGGCAGGGGTCTGCGCGGACTGCATGGGGGGCGAGGCCAGGCGCTGGGTGCAGGGAAGTTCGGCCCAGCGGTAGAGCACCGCGGCTCCGCAAAGAGCCAAAGCCAGCGACAGGCAGGCGAGGGGCAGTGCCGTGGAGACGGTGCCCGCGTAGTGGAAGGCGGCTGCGAGAACGGTGCAATGAAGCAGGCAGAAGGCGTACGACCACGTGCCCAGAGTGGTCATGACAGCAGCCCGCAGAAGCGAAGGTCGCTGCTGGCTGTCGGCGGCGGCTGCCTGGATGAGAAGGGCGAGCGGCGCAAGGGGAGCTGCCGCGAACAGGAACGGCAGCGGCAAGAGCAGGGCGCTGGCCCCGGTGGCGGCCAGCACGAGCAGGGCCGCCGTCGGGGTGCCCACTTGAGTGGGTGAAGGGTGGCGGTGGTGACGGGCGAGGAGCATGCCCAGGACGAACTCCGGTAGCCGGCTGAGGGGGAAGAAGTACACGTAGGCGAGTCCCGGCTGCAGAACGTCGGTCGCTTGGACGGTGTCGAGGGTCGGAGGGGCACCGTACTTCCATGAGAGGACCGCGGGAATCCAGGCCAGGGCTGCGACGAGGAGGCCGGCCAGCCGGAGTCTGCCGGACGGAATCCTGTTCACCAGGGGAAGGAGCAGAGGGAAGAGCAGGTAGAACAGGGCTTCGCAGGCGAGGGACCAGGCGACGGGGTTACCGGCCGCCAAGTTCTTTGGTGTGGGCAGGAGGTAGGGGAACAGCAGGGCGCCAGCCAGGTCATCGACTGCGGTGACGCCCGGGACAGGGTGTAGGCGGGGTACTCCGACCAGCAGGATCGCCATCATCAGGGCCCAGCCGACCACATGGTTGGGGAGGATTTTCGCTGCACGGCGGCGCCAGAACGCGGCTGCTCTGTCGCCCTGCCTGGCCGAGTGGGTCAGCACGAAGCCGCTGAGCATGAAGAACAGCGAAACGCCGAGCGAGCCGCCGGCGGTCAGCTTGAGGACCAGTTGCGGGGCGCCGGTCTG
Organism: Streptomyces sp. GQ60; assembly: GCF_059758875.1. Taxonomy (NCBI): domain Bacteria; kingdom Bacillati; phylum Actinomycetota; class Actinomycetes; order Kitasatosporales; family Streptomycetaceae; genus Streptomyces; species Streptomyces sp. GQ60. Next base: position 78,777 of record NZ_JCAXEG010000020.1, read on the forward strand.
GTGCCAGTACATGGCCGTGTGGCATTGACACGGTCAAGCAGCTCGGCGGCAACATCGTGATGGGGATACCGTTCGGTGTGCTGCTGCCGTTCCTAGTACCCCGAAAACAAGGGCTGGTCCGCGTACGGGTTTATCTGCACCTGTCAAGTACTGGACCTGGTCAGCGACTTGCAGTATCTGAAGACATGTAAGACTCGCTTGAGATTTTCAATGCGCCACTTCACTTCACCCACCTCGTCACTCGAGACACCGCCGTCGCTGACCGGCCGGCCGATCAGCGCAAGACTGATTCAGAAGCCCTCGGCGGTAGCGCGCAGGCCATCATGGCACTGGCCTTGTGCGGTCCCTTTTGGGTCGAGGGCGGCGCGTTCGGTGGGCTCCGGGACGTGGCCTTGCCGGGCAGGCCGTTCGGGTGTCCTCACGACAGATCAGTAGGTAGCACCCGACGGCAGATCTGCCCTGATCACCAAGCGTGCTGGAGGTGATACCTTGCGTTGCCGCTACTGGGATAGGTGGCCTCGCACGGTGTTACTGCCGAGGATCCGGAGTGGCCCGGGTCTAGCAAAGAGGAGCGATCATGGACGAGCCCAGGTTTGGCGTCGTATCGACGGTGCGAGCGGACGCGTAGCGGCGCTTTGAACCGCCTCGAAATGCAGCCCAAGCTCCTGCCCTCGCTGACCGGCCTACGGTTCATCGGACGTGGGCTGCACGAGACAAGCACGGATGGAGTCACCCGGGCGCAGGTTTGTATGCGTCAACGGCACATGCTTGGACGTTCGGGTACCGGCGTTGTGGGGACGCGCTTCGCGGCGGTTCACGTAAGGACCGTACGTGTCCGTCGAGATCGACTCGCCCAGGAGAACGGTGGGCTGGCACGCGGCGCAACAGCGCGTCGGCGGCCCCCTCATCGACCGTGGCGGACATTGAGCACCGACGGATCACTTTTGATTGGGTCATGGCCGGGTTCGCCGGCGCGACAGCCAGATGGTTCTGGTCATCACCGTCGGCGACGGACGACGGAGCGGCGCCGGTTCGCGTGTGATGTACGGAACCGGCGCCTCCCTCCGCGGCTACGGGCTGACGCAGCCGATCGAGCCGGCCGGCAGGTTGTTGCCGGTCGATGTGGCCGTGAACCCGAAGGTGACGCTGCCGTCCGGCGGGACGGTCCGGTTGTAGTCGAGGTTCCTGACCGTGAGCGTGCCGTCGGATCCGGTGGTCAGCGCACCGTTCCACAAACTGTTGACCTTGGCGCCCGCGCCGGGCGTCCACCTCACGGCCCAGCCGTCACGCGCGGTCGTGCCGTGGTTCATGACCTCGACGGAACCCTGGAAGCCGCCGTTCCAGGAGTTGGTCACGCTGTAGACGGCCATGCATCCGGTGTGGGGGTCGGTCGGAGTGGGTGTGGGGGTCGGAGTCGGGGTCGGCGTCGGGGTCGGGGTGGGCGTGGGCGTGGGCGTCGGGGTGCTACCCGAGCCTCGGATGCCGGTCACCTCGCCGTTGCCGCCGTCGAAGACGATGTCGGAGCAGGAGAAGAAGTTCTCCTGGCTGTCCGAGCGCACCCACTGGATGAACATCACGGCGTCACCCGAGCGGCCCGCGGGCAGGTTCAGGTTCCAGTGGTAGTGGCCGCCGTCCGTGCCCGGCGAGCCGGTCTGCGGCGGGTCGGTGACCGTCTGGATCAGCTCCAGGTCGTCCCAGCCCAGTTCGGTGGCGGGCGAGTAACCGGCCTTGGACACGTACACCCGGAAGGAGCCGGGGTGCGCGGCCCAGTTGCTGTGCTTGATCTCTATCGTCTTCCCGGACGTCAGGTGGGTCCGGGGCCAGTCGGTGCGTGCGGCGTTGTATCCGGTGAAGTTGTACGGCGAGCGGTCACCGGCGCTGCACAGCCTTCCGTCCGGGACGTAACCGGGGCCGCGTCCACCGGCGTTGGAGTCGAGCACGGCGAACCAGTTGTACAGCGCGGTCGCGCCGCTTTCGTCGAGCGCCGCCCTGCACGCCGGGTTGGTCGGGTCGAGGGCGCCGGTGCTGGTCTTGGCGTCCAGCCAGCAGAGGTAGGTGCGCGATCCGGGCGTCATCGCGACGCCGTGGGCCTGGGCACTGCCCTGGCCGAACAGGATCAGGCCGATCCCACCGAGCAGGGTCGCGAGCACCGCCGCCAGGGAGGCGAGTCGCTTCTTGCGTCCAGCCATCATGTCTCCTCTGTTCTCGTAGGGGTGTCGTCCGGTCGGTCGGATCACGCGACACAGGCGGTGCCGTTGAGCAGGAACCCCGACGGCTGGACGAACGGGCCGCTGTGGGTTCCCTGGAAGCCGAACGTCTGGGCGGCCCCGGCCGCGATCCGCGCGTTGTGCGCGAGGCCGGTCGCCGTGACGGCCCCGGAGGCCGGCGTGACGGCGGCGTTCCACGCTTGGGTGACCCGCTGCCCGGAGGGCAGGGTGAAGGACAGCTTCCAGGAGTCGACGGGGGTCGAACCGGTGTTGGTGACGGTGACGTCGGCGGTGAAGCCGCCGGTCCATACGTTCGTCGCGTACGTCACCTTGCAGGACGCCGCCGGGACGGGTTCGCCGGGACCGGGCGTACCGAGGTTCACGGCCGAGGAGAAGGAGTTCACCGTGAGCCCGGCGCCGTTCTGCCACGGCTCGAAGCCGGCCTGGACGCTGGTCAGATACCAGTTGTTCTGAGCCATGCCGCGGGCGACGGTCTCCCGGACGAAGTCCATGACGTCGAAGTTCCAGCTGGTGATGGCCGACGGGGCGACGAAGGAGATGACGTCGTTGGAACCGTTGCTGCCGGTCCATACCTGCCAGGCGCGGCCGCCCACGCCGGCGGTGCCGACGTGGGAGCCGATCGGCTGGATCGGACCGGCCTTGTTGAACCAGATCATGATTTCGGTCCGGTTCACCCCGTCGGTTTTGGGTGTGGGGTCCAGCCAGATGTCGTAGGAGGCGTTGTACACGGCGTCGCCGACATAGCCGTACGAGATGCCGGTGGGGGCACTGGCGATGCCGCTGAGCTGCACGGGGAGGTTGGTTCCCGGCGAACAGTTCGTGTAGTGACAGCCGTTGAAGACCGAGGGGTACGACTTGGGGGCGCCGTTGGTGGGAACCGAGCCGTCGGCCCGGGTCACCCGGAACCCGGTGTCGGTGGCGGTGACGCACTGGGGGGCACTGGTTCCCCAGCGGTTGTTCTGGACCACGTAGCGGCCCTGGATGGTGGTCGAACCGTACTGTTCACAGATCAGGGTGTCCGCCTGGGCCACCGGCGCGGTGGCCAGAGCGAGGACCGTGGCGAAAGCGATGAGCAGGGCGCCGAGCATGCCTCGCGCGGTAAGGGTGCGGTGCGGTAACGCTCGCATGGGGGGAGCCTCTCCGGAAAGGGTGACCGGGTGTGCTGATCACGGTGGGGAGCGCTCCCTGCATTGTTGGGAGCGCTCCCACATGCGGTTGCCGGGGACTGTAGGGACATGGCGGTCTCCTGACAACCCTCGGAACCCAACGAATCGATCGGCGTTCAGGCCATTGACGTCTCAGCGCTCCAGCCACAAGTATGTCCACGCCTGCATGCATGGGAGCGCTCCCAAAGAGGAGTCGTACCGCACTGCCGACGAGGAGCCCAGACGTGAACCGACGCAGAACCGCACTGCTGTCCCTGACGGCCCTGCTGGCGACCGCTCTCACCGCCGTGCCCGCGGGCCCGGCGGGGGCGGAGGCGGGGGCCGAGGGGGTCGAGCAGGTGAAGAACGGCACCTTCGACACCACCACCGACGGGTGGTGGACCGACAACGTGACCGCCGGGCTGACCGACGGCAGACTCTGCGCCGATGTGCCGGGGGGCACGTCGAACCGCTGGGACGCCGCCGTCGGCCAGAACGACATCACGCTCGTCAAGGGAGAGTCTTACCGGTTCAGCTTCCACGCGACGGGCGCGCCCGAGGGCAACTCCGTCCGCGCGATCGTGGGCCTGCAGGTGTCGCCGTACGACACGTACTACGAGGTCAACCCGCAGCTGAGCGTGTCCGGCAACACCTACACGTACACCTTCGCCTCACCCGTCGACACCACGCAGGGGCAGGTCGGCTTCCAACTCGGCGGCGCCGCCGATCCCTGGCGGTTCTGCCTCGACGACGTGTCCCTGCTGGGCGGGGTGCCGCCGGAGGAGTACAAGCCCGACACCGGCCCCCGGGTCCGGGTCAACCAGGTCGCGTACCTGCCCCGCGGGCCGAAGAACGCCACCCTCGTCACCGAGGCGACCGAACGGCTGCCCTGGAAGCTGAAGAACGCCTCCGGCACTACCGTGGCGCACGGCTGGACCGTGCCGCGCGGCGTGGACCCCTCCTCCGGGCAGAACGTCCACTCGATCCGCTTCGATGACCACCGCCGAGCCGGGACGGGCCTCACCCTGGTCGCCGACGGCGAGACCAGCCGGCCCTTCGACATCGGCACCACCGCCTACGAGAAGCTCCGCCTGGACGCCGCGAAGTTCTACTACACCCAACGCAGCGGGGTCGGGATCCGCGACGACCTGCGGCCCGGCTACGGCCGCTCGGCCGGTCACGTCGACGTCGCCCCTAATCAGGGCGACGGGAACGTGCCCTGCCAGCCGGGCGTGTGCGACTACACGCTCGACGTCACCGGCGGCTGGTACGACGCCGGCGACCACGGCAAGTACGTCGTCAACGGCGGCATCTCCGTCTGGCAGCTGCTCAGCACCTACGAGCGCGCCCGGCTCGCCCGCACCGGGCAGGCCGAGAAGCTCGGCGACGGCACCCTGAACATTCCGGAGAGCGGCAACAAGGTTCCCGACATCCTCGACGAGGCCCGCTGGGAGCTGGAGTTCCTGCTCAAGATGCAGGTGCCGGACGGCAAGCCGCTCGCCGGCATGGTCCACCACAAGATCCACGACGAGAAGTGGACCGGCCTGCCGCTGATGCCCTCCGACGATCCGCAGAAGCGCGAACTGCACCCGCCGAGCACCGCGGCTACGCTGAACCTCGCGGCGACCGCCGCCCAGGCGGCGCGCCTGTACAAGCCGTACGACCCCCGGTTCGCCGCCACCGCGCTCGCGGCGGCCCGCACGGCCTGGGCCGCGGCCCTCGCCCACCCCGACGTCCTCGCCTCCGAGAGCGACGGCATCGGCGGCGGCTCCTACGCCGACCGTGACGTCAGCGACGAGTTCTACTGGGCGGCCACGGAGCTGTTCCTGACCACCGGCGGGGAGGAGTTCCAGAACCACATCCTGCGCTCCCCCGTCCACACCGCCGACGTCTTCGGGCCGATCAGCTTCGACTGGGCGCGCACGGCCGTCCCCGCCCGGCTCGACCTGGCCACCGTCCCGAACCGGCTGCCCGGCCGCGACAAGGTCCGCAAGACCGTACTCCAGGGCGCCGACCGCTACCTGGCCACGCTCAACGCCCACCCCTACGGGATTCCGTACGCCCCGGAGGGCCACAGGTACGACTGGGGCTCCACGCACCAGATCCTCAACAACGCCGTCGTAATGGCCACCGCCTACGACCTCACCGGCAGCGCGAAATACCGCGACGGAGCCGTTCAGGGCATGGACTCCGTCCTGGGCCGCAACGCCTTGAACATCTCCTACGTCACCGGCTACGGCGAGGTCAGTGCGGAGAACCAGCACAGCCGCTGGTACGCCCACCAGCTCGACGCGAAACTGCCCCGTCCACCGGCCGGCTCGCTGTCCGGCGGACCGAACTCCAGCATCCAGGACCCGCTGGCACAGAGCAAACTCCAGGATTGCGTCGGTCAGTTCTGCTACATCGACGACATACAGTCCTGGTCGACCAACGAACTGACCATCAACTGGAACTCGGCTCTGACCTGGATGGCCTCCTTCGTGGCCGACCAGGGCTGATCCGGCTCCTGACGGTCGGGTCACCAACAGGGGTCTTCGCGACGCCCTCGACGAGCGACACCGGCGAGAGCGCCCCGACGAGGTGCCGGCGGTCCGGATCCATCCCCCGGACCGCCGGCCTCGGTCGCAGCGCCCCTGCTGAGCGCCGCTCGGATCGGCGCGGACGACCCCGCGGACATCGGACCGTTCCCGTACTAGGCCCGGAGTTCGCCACCGAGGACCGGGCCGTCGGCAGGATGGTGTCCCGCCAAGGGCATTTCTGCGATCTCGCGCACGCTGCTTCACGCGGCGGCCATGGCAGAGCCCTCCAAGTCCTGCGTCCTCAGGCCGACAGCAGCCGGTTCCCGGATCCGTCGCAGGGCAGTTGGCCGGGAGGCGGTGAGGTCGTGGAGGGGGTCTCCTTGTCGATGCCGTGGATCGCGGTGGGCCCTCGTCGGCGGCGACGAGCAGGCCGAAGGACTGATCGGCCCGCAACTCCCGGAACGACCGGCGGAAGTCACCGCTCCAGACGCCGGGTCCGGAGGAGTTCCGGCCGTCCGCCATCAACAGCCACACCCTCGCCTTCAACCGGCGCAAATCCCTCCCCTACGGCGCCCAGCGCGGCGCAACCCCGGCCTTCTGGCCCAAGCAGAAGGGATTCGTCGGCGGAGACATCGACACCAGCACCGGTCAGTTCCTCAGCGTCGACCCCCTCCTTGAAATCGATAGGCCGCAGACCTGGTCACGGCCAACGCACGGTGGCTGTCGGGCTACCGGCATCTCCGGTGCTCGGTCGGGATCTCCGCCGCCCGGCTGCGGCAGGCATTCCCCGAGCCCACCGCGCTGGGCAAGGGCGCGCTCCGGCTCGGGAACCCGATCGCGACGCTCCCGGCGGTCTACCACCAGCTGAGGCACGGCCTGCTGACCATGGACTGGAACCGTCCCCTGAACAAGGAAACCCTCGTGACCGCCAGCCCCTGCCGGACGATGCCTGGGAGGGGAACGGTGAAGCGGGCGGTGGACGTCGTCAAGGTCGGCGACCGGATCCGGTTCGAGGACCGGATCCACGTCCTGGCCGGCCTCGACGGGCCGCGCTGCCGACTGCTCGCTGAGGAAGACGCCGGCGGGCGGGTGCTCCTGCTCACCCAAGTCCTCAGAGCCCCGGACTTCGACGTCCTGGACCGCCCCCGCTCCACACGCCGCCAGGTCCCCGTGCACGGCCTACTGGACGGGCTCGACCCGCCGGTCAGGGAGAAGGCCCTGGCCTGGGAACGGCACATCCTGGAAATCGAGACCGGGCACCTGAGTCCCTTGACGGGCAGGTCCGCCACTGTCACCCGCCCCACTGACACGAGGCCGAAAGATCGAAGGTGGCGCAACAACACAGCGGATCGACGCCAGCCCCTGGCCGTCACTCCACTGACGCGAAGGCCGGGCGGTGGTCAAGGTGACGATCTATAGGACTTCAGAGCCGAAAAACGTGAACGCTCACACGGAGTCGGGATGGGAGCGGGTGCGGGTACACGGCCCCACCGAAGGCGCGCCCCGCGGGTCGCCCGAGCTGCCCATGCGCGGCGCGCACGTCCCAGGCCGGCGGCGCTACAGCATCGGGAGCGAAGGGACGGCGCCCTTTGACGGGAGCGCTGCCACGATCGGATGGTCCCGTCCGATCGGACCGAGCTTCGCACTGCTGCCGGGGGCGCCGAGGTCGGAGAAGAACTCGGCGTTCACGGTGTTGAAGTGCTGCCAATCCTGCGGGGTGTCGTCCTCGAAGAAGATCGCCTCGACCGGGCACACCGGCTCGCAGGCTCCGCAGTCGATGCACTCGTCCGGCTGGATGTAGAGCATGCGCTCACCCTCGTAGATGCAGTCGAGAGGGCACTCGTCCATGCATGCCCTGTCCTTGACATCCACACAGGGCAAAGCGATCACAAACGTCATCGAGCTGCCGTCCTCTCCAAGTGGTTCCTGCCCGCCGTTCCGACGCAGCCGACCGTATGGCCTCAAGTAGCCTTGAGGTCAACAGGAGGCTTTTCATGACGAGCAACCGTTCCGGCGACGTCCGGGCCACCCCGGACGACTGGCTGAGCATCGGCGAGGCGAGCGCACGAACCGGAGCGGCCGTCTCCGCACTGCGGTTCTACGAAGAGCTGGGCCTGATCGCATCCGAACGCGACGATCGCAACCAGCGTCGCTACCCTCGCCACATGCTGCGTCGTGTCGCATTGATCTCGGTTGCCAAACGGATCGGCATCCCGCTGCAGGACCTTCGAGAGGCGTTCGCCGACGTACCGCTCGACCGGCCACCAAGTCACCAGGAGTGGCAGCGCGCCTCGCGGAGCTGGAAGCGTCGGTTGGAAGAGCGCCGACAGACCATCGAGCGGCTTGAGGCCGAACTCACCGGATGCATCGGCTGCGGATGTCTCTCAATGAAGGCATGCGCTCTGCTGAACCCCGGAGACACGCTCGCCGGCGACGGTGTCGGCCCCCGCCGACTGTGAGACGGGCATCCCGCCAGAGAGTTCAGCGCGGTCGCTACACAGACTCGGCCTGCGGTCACCCGAGCCCGGAATAACACGCCGTCACATCGGCTACAGAGAGCTACTTATCACTTCGCTGTAGCTACCCGAGCGCAGGGCCTCGGAGTGCGGCCTCCCAGCCGGCCCGGGTCCGTTGGAGCGCCTGGTGGAGACGTTCGGACGGTACCTCGAAGACGCCCTTGTGCTCGGGCCTGCTGTACTCGTGCGGCCCTTACGACCTGGGGAGCGATTGACAGAGCTCAGGTTGAGTGGACTTCGACCGTGCGGCCGTCGGGGTCGGTGAGGATGTGGCGTCCTGGCGTGAGTGGCGGAGTAGCCGTGCTGCCGTCGACGGACAGGCCGAGACGCAGTGCGTCCGTCTGACGTCCAGGGCGGGCTGGGTAGAGCTCGAACACCATGCCGTTTGGAAGGACCGCGGCGTAGTGCTCGGGGCCCTGGCCGTGCCGCTCCGCAGTGAAGTCCAGGCCAAGGCCCTGGTAAAAGCGCCAGCATTGCTCAAGCTGCGGCGAGTACAGCACCAGCAAGGTCATGCCGACTGGCTTCGGGTCACTCATCGGTTCCTGGCCTTAGCTGACGTTGACGGGGATTGAACCGTAACGCAGCAAGGGCCGCACGGGTTGGGCGAGTTGTGAGGCTTGCCTGGGCCCGTGCGGCCTGTTCCCACCCTGCCCTGTCAGGGGTCTCTCGTGCACACTTCGGCGAGTTGCTCGAAGAACTCGCACCCAAGTGGCAAGCCGCCCGGGAGTCGTCCCTACGCGAGCGGCGCGGCGGGGACCGCAAGAGGGCGCCCGGAGCCGGCCCCAAGCAGCGGCTCGCGTTCACTGACCGGCTGCTGGTCACACTCGTCCACCTTCGACTGGGACTACCGCATGCCGCCCTGGCCGAGCTCTACAGCGTGGACCGCTCGACGGTGTCCGGGGCGATCCGCGAGGCCCGCACGCTCTTGGCCGCCCGCGGCTTCGCCGTACCCGACCGCCCCGGCCTGCGAGTGCGCACCCTGGAGGACCTGTTCGCCGACGCCGAGAGCGTCCGGCTGCGGATCGACGGCACCGAAGTCCAGGTCCGCCGCCCACGCTCGGGCCGCCCCGGCCACAAAGCGTTCGTGTCGGGCAAGAAGCGGCAGAACACCATCAAGACCACCACCTTCAGCGACGCCCAGGGCCGCACCCTGTTCAGCAGTGTGATCCGCCCCGGACGCATGCACGACCAGACGACCGTCCGCACCGAAGGCATCGCCGAACAGTTCCACCGACACCCGAGGGTCCGGACCGAGGTCGACGAGGGTACCGGGGCCTGGCCAACGAGTTCCCTGCCCAGGTCAGCGCCCCTCCGAAGAAGCCCAAGGACGACGCGCCGCTGAGCGAACACCACGCCTGGCGCGAGCAGCGGCGCCGCCGGTCCTCCAGGCGGATCTGTGTGGAACACACGAACGCCGAGTTCAAGCAGTGGCGACCGCTGCAGCGGTTCACCGGGCGCCGGGAGATCTACGCCGAGACCCACCTAGCCATCGCCGGCCTGGTCTCCGACCGCTCCGCACGACGGGCCACCTGTCGAAAGCCGAGCACCGAGCTCATGCTCGCCCGCCCGACCGCCTGCTGATCACCCACCAGCCGAACCGCCAGGCGAGCATGCTCGTACGTCAATCGCTCCGAAGGTCGTAAGCGCCGAACAGGAGGAGCCGGACAAGATGTGCAGCACTGCAACTCGAACGAGTGGACAAGCAGCCCCGACTGCGATCTCCCGCGTTCCTGTCAGTGGGCGACCTGCACGTGTGCCGCTCCACGTGTGGCGCTCCATGACAGTGGCAGCCACCCCGAACAGCCCGTCACTGCCGGCACCCCGCTGACACCAACCCGGCACACATCGCACGCACGGCGTCGTGGACTTCTGGAACCAGCGCTTCGGCGATGTCGACCTCATCGTCGACTACTTCGGGTACCTACGAGCCCAAGTAGCGGCAGCCGTATCCGTACAACCAAAGGTCCCGCCCGATCGTCAGACCGGGCGGAGCCTTCGCGCTTCCGTGTGCTCAGCGCCCACGTATTCGAATCCGTGAGAGAAAATGGGGGGCCGGTGCGTCATCACCGACTCGTAGTTTCCGCTGCCTTTGTGGCGGCTGGTATCGGACTCATGCCGGGCATCGCGCAGGCGGCCGGCCCTGCCGTTCCTGCGGCGCAGGGAGCGCCCTCGGCCGGGGCCGCCCCGGACGCGGAGCAGGAGCTCAAGGGCAGGACGTTCAGCAGCCCGGCCGACCGTACGGTGTCCACGGCGCCGTCCGGTGCCAAGGCCGGGGGGACCGCGCGGGCGCAGGGGTCGCCCACCGCAGGGGACCAACGCCTCTCGGCCGACCTGTACGCGACGGGTGAGGGCGCGCACACGATCGACCTGCGGACCATCGTGTCCGCTCGGGAGTACGCCCTGGTCGACGTCACGATCGCATGGGGCGACGGAACCACGGACACCTTCAGCACCAGCGTCATGCCCTTCGGCACCGATCTGCGCTACACCAAGCACAAGTACGCGGCCATCGGTTCGTACGACGTCAAGGTCACGGTGATGGACCCCACGACCGGCGCCGAGGGGGTCAACGGGCTCACCTTCGTCACCTCCGGGACCGAGTTCACCGCGCACGAGCCCACCCGGCTGCTGGACACCCGTGAGGGCATCGGCGCCGGGCGGGCCAAGGTCGGCGCGCGCACGTCGGTGGCTCTCAAGGTGGCGGGCACCGCGAAGGTGCCCGCAGGGGTCACCTCGGTGGTCCTGAACGTCACCGTCACCAACACCGCGGCGGCCGGCCACATCTCGGTCGCCCGGGACAAGGAACTGGCGGAGGGGGCCGAGACCTCCAGCCTGAACTACGTGGCGGGCCAGTCCGTTCCGAACCTGGTGATCGCACCGGTGGGCGATGACGGGTACGTGCACCTGTTCAACGCGGGCTGGGCATCGGTCGACCTGCTGGCCGACGTCACCGGCTACTTCACTCCGTCGAAGGCGGCCGGCTACGGCCCGGTGACTCCGACCCGTGTCGTGGACACCCGCGAGGGCCTGGGCGCCGCGAAGGGCCAGGTCGCCGGGTACGGCTCCTTCGGCGTGCAGATCGCCGGGCGCGCGGGCGTGCCCCAGGGCGCCACCGCGGTCGCGCTCAACCTGACCGTCACCAACCCGCGCTCGGCCGGACACCTGACCGCCTACCCCGCCGGGAAGGCGGCCCCGGCCACCTCCAACCTGAACTTCACCGCCGGCCAGACCGTCGCCAACGCGGTCATCGTGCCGATCGGCGCAGACGGGAAGATCAACATCCGCAACGGCGGCTGGAACCCGGCCGACGTGGTCCTGGACGTCGTCGGGTACTACACCCCGGCGAGCCGCTCCGCCTTCGTGTCCGCCTGGGTTCCCTTGCGGACCCTGGACACGCGCGTGAACTACAGCTGGGGCCTGCGCCCGGCCGGGCAGGTGCCGGCCCGCACACCCGAGGTGATGCGGTTCGAAGGCGACACGCACACCCCCGAGGTCGATGCCTGGGCCGTGAACACCACGGTCACGAACACGACCGGCGACGGCTTCCTGTCGGTGGCCCCGGACCCGAACTTCTGGTCCGACTACGAGAACGGCACGGCCGTCGCGCCGAAGCGGCCCGTGTCCTCGGCCCTGAACTGGACGGCCGGCGGCACCGTCCCGAACCTGGTGCAGACGCCCGGGGGCAAGGGCGGCATCGTCGACTTCTGGAACCAGGGCTGGTCGGGCATCGACCTGATCGTCGACCTGACCGGTTACTACCAGACGGTCTGAGCACACAGGTAGGGGCGCTGTTCCCGCCGTACGGCGGGAACAGCGCACATCCCAACAACAAGACGGCCACGGTGCGGGTCAAGCTTCTGAGGAAGGTCCCCTACGCCTGGCCGGAGTATGACCCGACAGCAACAAGAAATAAACGTGGCCGGATGCCGTCAGGCATCCGGCCACCCCCGTTTCCGCGTTCTCACAGCTGCGGCAGCACGTCCCCGGCCCCCGGGTAACGGCCGTGCTCCAAGCGGAAGATGTACGCCCGCAGGTCGTCCGCCAACCCGCCGGAAAGGTAGGCCTCGTGGTCCCGCAGGCCATCGACCGCCTCGCGGTACTCCTCCTCCCCGCTCACCTTCCACTCCGCGAGCATCGCCGCAATGTAACTCTCGACCTCTCCCCTGCCCTGCCACCACTCCCGCACCGCAGCGGGTGTCCAGTGCAGGTCTCCGTCACACGCATACGCTGACGGCAGATCCTCCGCCGCGGCCCGCGCGAGAGCACGTACCTCATCGGCGGACTTCGGCTGCCGGTACACGAATTCGCCGTAGCCGTCCAGCCGGTCGCCGTAGAGCAGGTTCCGTGGAGCGTACCCGCGCCCGGCCAAGCCGTTGTCCGCGCCGGCCGTGTAGAACGGCCCGGGCACGTTCAGCCGCGAACGGTACTCCCACTGCCCGTAGAAACTCCGCTCGGGCTCACCCTCCGGCAGCGCCACCACCGGGTCCCAGCCTTGCGTCCCGGTCGTTGGGTCGTCGGAGGCGTGGCGTTCTGCCGAATCCATCTCCCGCCCCCTTCTTCTCTGCTCCGTAGACGAGGTTCCGCACCCTGCCGTCCGCAGTGGCCCGGCGTCGCTGCTGTCCGGCCAGGGTAATCACCCACCGCTCCAGGTGGTGCATCGCACTGGGAACGGGCTGAGCCGGGCATGCAGGAAGGGCCTGCCCCCTGACGGCAGCGCTCCGAAGATCAACAACCGCTTGATCAACTACGGAGGCCGTGAAAGGACAGCTGGAGCGGCTGGACCGCTCCGCGCAGCCGCTGGAGGAAGCCGATGCGGTTGGCGAGGCGGTTGGCGAGGCGGATCGCACGCGGCTGCGCCAGGAGGCGTCATGGCAAACCCGTTTCGAGTCGGTCCTGGAGGGCGCAGGCCTCACCCACATCCGCCGCCGGAACCGGGCCCGAACCACGCAGCGGCGTTGGTGGTGTTGGGGCCGTCGTCGGAGCCGGCGCGCGCGCTGTCGGCCGGGCGCCCGGATATGGCCGAGGAACTCCTCGTGCCCTTGGCGTGAGGTCGTCGGCGATGGTCTGCGGCTGGAGGCGGTGTGGTGGGGCTGTCCGGGTACCGGGCCGGGCTCGCTGCGGCTCGCCGCGCGCACCATCGGCCTCTCCTCCGCCGGACCAGCCTGGCCGACACGGCCTTCACCGACCCGAGCCACCCCGTGCGCCGACTCCGACACGGCCTCCGCCAGATCCGATACCGCAGCGACATCATCGACGGATGCCTCACCGGAACCGGACTCACACCGACGGCACCACGGCTCCAAACTCAGGAGCGAGGGCTGGCATACCGGAGTTCGGCGTGAGCCAGCGCGATCCGTGTGAGGTGGACGGCGAGGGGGACGATGCCCGGCTCGGTCAGGTCGATCCGCACGAATTTCTTGTTCTGCTCGTCCTGGGACAGCCGGTGTCCGTCAGGCAGGTAGTGGCGGGCGGTGGACCAGGGCACGTGGATGTCGGCGAGGCGCCGGGGGACGATCACGTGCACGGCGGAGCGGGCGTTGGGGGCCGCCGCGGAGTAAAGGCGGAAGCCCTCGGGGCTGGAGCTGGTGGTGGGCTTGGCGATGACGTACGGGGTGTCGGTCGCCTGGAGTACGTATGCGGCGAGTTCGTCCTCACCAGGTCCGGTGTGCCGGTCGACCATGGCGGAGACGGCGACATCAAGATGGTCCACGGAAATCCTTCGGTCGAGCCGTTCATGGAGCAGGGCCACGCCTCTTTGAGTACGGGCCCTGCTGGTCTTTCCGCGCTAGGTCAGGCGCCGCCCCATCGGGCCTTGCCATCCTTGCCCACGAAGCACTTCGCGACCCGACCGTCCTTGGTGGTGGCGCGGGCGCCGACGGGTGAGCAGAACTGGCCGAAGCCGACACCGACACCGCCCCCGCCGGTGGCACTGCTGCTGTCGTCGTCCGGATCGGGCTCGGGCTCCGGCTTGGGATTGATCGGCGGCGCCGGGGTGGGCTCGGGAGCGGCCGGGGCAGGGGCGGAAGGTTGGCTGTCCGGGCACGAGGGAGGCCCCCGGGGGATCTTCAGTTCTAGTGGTCGTCGCAACACCCCAGCTCAGGGGATGCGATGGACTTCGAGATCCGGGACAGCAGGAAGCCGCAGGGGCCTAGGAGGTTGATCGAAAGCGGGAGCAATACTTCCGGCTTGTGGATCAAGGAATCGGCCATATCGAAGCGGCCCGCCTCGTGGGCATCAACAAGCGCACAGACAAGCGGTGTCGCAACGGCCGCAGCGCCTATGGCAACAGCAGGGCGGCGCCACCGATCATCTCGGCGGCACCGCTTCCTGCGTCTGAACCGCCGACCTCATCGCGATATCTGAGCGAGACCGAGCGCATCCACGTCGCCGACCGCCTCCGGGAGAACGCCGGCGTCCGGACCATCGCCGGCGAGCTGGCACGCAGCCCCTCGACCATCAGCCGCGAGATCCGACGCAACCGCACGATCGAGGTCACCGGCAGCGGGCACTTCCGGCCCCATGCTGCCCAGCGCCGTGCCGACCGGCGCCGCCCCCGTCCCAAGACGGGAAAGATGGGCCACAACCCACAGAGGCTGGATCACCTCGCGGCCTCAGCGCTCCGTCCGGAACGCGGGTAGGACCGGATGGTCGATGTGGTGATGCTCGACCTCTACGCCCCGCTCGTCGCCCCAGGCGTCGTAGACGCGGCGGGCGACTGCCTCCGCCACTGCACTGGCCTTTTCCGGACTAGCGAGATGATCTTGGTTGTTGTGTTCAGTCACCCCTGAGGACGGCCTTCCCCTTCGCCGACCAGATCAGTGAGCAGGACAGGAGAGTCAAGCCGCATCGGCAAGTCCCACCTACTCATCGGGATCGGCACCGCCGGAGTCGTTCGAGCAGGCGCTGTGAGACGAATTGCGGAATCCTGGAGGGGAGGCTCAACCAGCGGGGCGGCTCAGAGGTGACCGATCCAATGGCTGTTCCGGTGTCCCCGTCTAGTGGTGGCGGACCCGTGGCAACGCCCGTCGGGCGACCGTCGAGTACTGCTGTGCGCCGTACTGCGATCACTCTCGTGTGCGCGGTCCTGCTCCCCGTGGTTTGCTTCTGGGGGCTGCTCCTGGCCTGGTTCGGGCCGGAGTATCTGGTCAGCCGTTGGGCGTGGGATTCACAGGGGAACGGCGCCTACCTGCTGACGCTGGCAGGCGGGCTCGTCTGGGCGCTCACGCTGTTCGTGATCCGCCGAACCCGGGTACCCCAACGCATGGTGCGTCGCATCACGCTCTCCCTAGTCCGGACCGGGTGGGGCGCCGGCGGGACGGGGGGTCCGGTGGTAGTACCCGGTCTCGGGCCGCCACCCGGCGAGGACGACGCCGCTCCCCTGCCTGACGATCCCGCCCTGGCTGCCCGTGCGTCCGGACTGTGGCACGCGAAGCACCGGCTGAGCCAGCTCGAAGTACCGGTCTACGGGGCCATCGCCTTGATCAATTTCGTGAAGGGCTACCAGGAGTTCCGCGTAGGAGAAGACTGGGAGGTGAGTCCGCCGCTCCTGATCTTCTTCCTCGTCTCGGTAGGGCTCGCCGCCGTACTGGGGTCTTGCCACTTCTTCCTAGACCGCCGCCTGGAAGCGGTCTGGCGACCGCACCTTACGCTCACGATGACGGCGACCGGCGGCGACACCGCGACCCTACGGCGCAGACACGCCCTCGAGCGGTGGCGGAACCGGTGCTGCTGCATCTTCGTGGCCACCTTCGCCTTCGTGTTCTTTGCCCACTGGGTGGAAGGTGCCATTGAAGACCTGACGGGACCTTCCAACCTCGTGAACTTCGTCGTGATTGGGCTGCCCTTCGTGGCGCTGTTCCTCAGCTTCCCCACCGCCTTCTTCCTGCAGTGGCGTCTGCTCCGACTGGACGCTCGCATCGCTGCCCAGTCCCACCACAGCGAACGGGGACGGTGAGGCCGACGGCGACCACGCAAGCGGCGGAAACGGCCCCATGCTTATGGGCGGGCCGCTGGCTGAGCTCGGCCATCGCTGCGTCGAAGCTGACCTGGAGTCCGTCGACCTCGCCGAGCCAGCCGTTGGCTCGGGCGCCTCGTGTCGCCCCGTAGTCCGGTTCAACGCCTCTGTGGCGACCGCCCTGGCACGCCAGTGAGGCGGACCAACTGTGTGGCTTTTGACGAGGTGCTGGCGGAGCGGACCAGGGAGCGGCTGGCGGCGGACGGGGTGACCGCGAAGAAGATGAAAGAAGATGTTCGGCGGGATCACCTTCCTCCTGCAGGGGCAATGCTGGCCAACCTGTACGAGGGGGGCCTGATGGTCCGCGTCGGCCCGGACGGGATGGACGAGGCTCTGGCCCGCCCCGGCACGAGGCAGTTGGTGTTCAGTGGGCAGGAGCAGACGGGCTGGGTGGTGCTGTTGGAGGAGACCTTGGACGACGAGGTCCTCGATGGCTGGCTGAGGTGGGCCATGGAGATCACCGCGGAGCTGCCGCCCAGATCCGGCCCGCCCGGGCCCCGCGGCGACCTACGCCTCCTGGGCCAACCCGATCGAAGCTCACTTCGGACCGCTGAGGGAGTTCACCATTGCCAATTCGAATCACCCGAACCACACCGTCCAGACCAAGGCCCTGCCTCCGCAGCCTGACCAACCCGGCGAACCAATGCGGTCACAGCGCTAGCGGAGGTAGGGCGCGTACTCCCGCATGGCGAGGGTGGTTTCGGCCTCTTTGACGACGTGCCGGGCGACGATCATGCTGATGCCGATGGCGACGAGGATGCCCGGGGCCGTGAGGGCGGACCGGGGGCCGATGTCCAGGAGGGCCAGGGTCACCATTGGAGCCAGCACGACGAGCCCGGCGTAGAGGGCATTGCACCAGGCCAGCCTGGAGCGGACGTGGCCGAGATAGTCGGCGGTCACTTTGCCCCGGGGGACGCCCGGGATGAAGCCCCCCTGCCGCTTGATGCGATCGGCTACCTCTTCCGGGTCGAGAACCCCCCGCGCGCGGATGTACATGCCGAGGACTACGAGCGCGAAGGACGCCGCGAGGTACCAGGGGCTGGTCAGGTGCCACAGCCAGGCGGGTGCGTAGAGGAGCAGGGAGGCCCAGACCATGGGGTTGTAACCGGCCTGGTCGACCTTGATCGGGATGTAGACATGGGCGGTGCCGTGCGGCCAGCGTCCCATCAGCCTCTTGTCGCGCTGCACCGATGCGCCGCTCGGCCTGCCGGGCCGTGATGACCGCGACCACGATGACCACCCCGATCGCCGGGACGACGACGAGCGCGGGGGTGCCGGCGCCCAGCAGCTGGCCGGGGAACACGGCGGCGACCTGGGTGAAGAGGAGGAGGTTGAGCCCGTTCCCGGTGCCGTGGGTGGTGATCAGTTCGACCAGCCGGATGGTGACGGCGGTGCCGGCCGTCGTACCGGCCACCAGGGTGACGATCGCGAGCGGGCCGCGGTCGTGGAAGGCGTCCGCCCAGAAGAGATGGGCCGTGCCCAGAACAGCCCCGAGACAGAGGGCGAGGGCCCGGGTGAACCGCATGAGCCGGTCCACGCCGAGGGGTTCGTGCCCCCTGAGCGCCTTCATGCGGGGCACCACCCCGACGAGGAGTGAGGTGGTGAACCTCGCGGCGTAGAGAGGGAGCACACCGAGCGAGAAGACCGCGGGCCGGCGCAGGTCCGAACCGGTGAGCAGGTCGACCAGGCCACTGACCTGAGGGGGGTGCGAGGTGATGTCGACACCCGGCAGGGCCAGGTTCTGACCCAGCCGGAACACCACGACGGCGCACAGCGCGATCAGCAGTCTTCTGCGCACGCTCGGAACCCGTAAGGCGCGTATGAACCTGCTCAGTGCCCCCACCCCCTGCCTCGGAAACAACCGACGACGACCAGCGCCAGTCGATGACGCTGTCGAAGACGGTCCAATCGAGTACGGCGGTTGCGGAAGTGTCCCGTGCGCATGCCGCAGTGGGCGGAACCCCGCCACCACCGAGCCCGAGGCCAGCCCGGAAGCAGCGCGGCCGGCAGAATCAGCAGACCGCACTGGGAGGGCCCCGCCCGTGATGAGCGACACCGAGCAGCAACCGGTCGAGCGCCGGCCGCGACCCGGTGAACCGATGCAGTCACAGCACTAGCTGTGCAGGACTCGGTGCGGGCGGCGATGCCTCGGAGTTCAGGTGTGGTGCGTCCGGAAAGGAGCAGGCCGGAGACAAGGGATTTCACGGCTGGGCAGGCGCGGGTTTCCTGAGGGGCCCAGCATTCGGCCTGGAGGAGGGCTCGGATGCATTCGTCTCGTCGGCCCCATTGCGCGAAGGCCTTCGCGCGGTCGGTGAAGTAGAGGGCGCGCCGTTCCGTGGTGGGGAGTGTTTGGGGGGGCGAGGGTGTCTGCTGCGGCGGTCGCGGCCGAGGGGTCTCCGGCGGTGTTCTCTGCCGAGATCAGGTGGAGCTGGACAGTGGCCAAGCTGAAGCCGCCGTCGGTGTCCCGGAGGTGGGTGACGGAGCCCAGGGTCTTGGCGATGGCGGTTGCCTCGCTGGTCAGCTCGCGCATTCCGGCCTGGTCGCGTTGGTGGGCGACGGTGTAGGCGGCGCACTGGACGAGCAGGCCGCGCTGGGCGATCCCGTCGTTTCCGAGTTCGCGCAGGGCTGGGTCGCCGGCTGCGTTCAGGGGCAGGGTGAGGGCCTGGTCGTGCCGGCCGGCCTTGCGGGCGAGGACGGCCTGCTGGCGGGCCGCCTCCCCTGCCGCGACGGGTGCCCCGGCGGCCGAGGCGAACTGCCGGGCGCGGTCGGCTGCCATCCAGCCGAGTTGCGGCTCGTCGAGCTTGATGAGGATCCGCGTCGCCAGGAGGTAGGCCTGCGCCAGCACGGGGAAGTCGTCGCCGGTGGACTGGTGCCCGGCGCAGATCAGGCGTGGGAGCCGTAGGGCGAGGTTGGAGTACGCGAACACCGCGCACTCCCCCACCCAGTGAGCACTCCCAAGAAGGGACTTCTTCGTGGATCAGTACTTGCCGCAGCGCGACCGTCTGCTGACGTCGTCCAGGCCCCCTGCCGGACGTCGAAGCCGTGGGATCGAACGGGTCTTGGCTGCACCGTGCCGACGGCCGTCGGATCCTCGACGGATCGAGTGGCCTCCTCTGCGCGAACGTCGGACAGGGCAGCCGCGCGGTCTTCACCCGCATCGAGAAACAGTTCTCCCGCTACTCGTTCGGCGGCGCTGCCGTCGTCCAGAAGGCGCGCGGCGACATCCTGACATCCGGTGGCCGACACGAAGGCCTCGCCTGGACCCGCTACGGGGAAAAACCATCGCGTCAGGCCCCGCCACCATGCGCACCGTGGGACGCATCCTCGCCGCACAATCCGACCAGATGGACATCCACCTCATCACCCTTGCCGGGCAGCCAGGTCCCGTGAGCAGGCGAAACTGGTAAACGGGCGGTCCTGCGGTGGCGTAAGGTGAGGTTTACCGACGCGGGGTGGAGCAGTTCGGTAGCTCGCTGGGCTCATAATCCAGAGGTCGCAGGTTCAAATCCTGTCCCCGCTACTGAAGGTTGAAGGGCCCGGATCCTCAAGGATCCGGGCCCTTTCGTCGTACCAGCGCTTCGGCCGTGCTCTGCCCGGGGGCCGCAGGCTGCACAGTCCGTACGCCTATCGCCAGGTACGCAGGAGTTCGGCGATTCGGGCGGTGGTGGTGCGGGGGTCGTAGAGCTCCTGGGCGAGTGCGGTGAGCTGGTCCCGGCTGGGGTCGACGGGAATGCCGCTCGCGGTCAGGTACATCACTGCGGTCGCGCAGGCGACCGTGAGGTTGGAGCGTTCCAGCCAGCG
Organism: Streptomyces sp. GQ60; assembly: GCF_059758875.1. Classification (NCBI taxonomy): domain Bacteria; kingdom Bacillati; phylum Actinomycetota; class Actinomycetes; order Kitasatosporales; family Streptomycetaceae; genus Streptomyces; species Streptomyces sp. GQ60. Next base: position 99,000 of record NZ_JCAXEG010000020.1, read on the forward strand.
GCAGCGGCCGAGCGTGTGGACCAGGGCTGCCGCGCGGGCGTAGGGGCCTCCGTAGACGGGCTGTTCAAGGAGCTCCGCGCGGTGGCGGGCTACGGCGGCGATCGGGACGCCCAGATCGTCGGGGGCCGGGTCGCGGTGGCCGGCGCGTTCGGCGACTTCCAGAATCCAGGTGAGGTCGACGTGCAGGGACATGCTCACGCAGCCGCGCCCCTGCTGTTGCGCACCGCTGGGGCGTACTGGGCATCGAGGTCGTCTTCCAGGCCCTGCAGGAAGTCGCCGTGGGTGTCGAGGAGCCGTTGGGCGGCAGCCATGCCAGCCGCTCGGGCGCCGGTGGTGTCCTCGGTGATCAGGCGCTGCACGTACTGGTTGAAGTCCAGGCCGCGGGCGGCCGCCGCGTCCTTCCCGGCAGCAAGGACGTCGGGTTCCAGCCTCAGCTGGGTCTGCTTCTTCGTGCTGCTCATACAAGAAAGGTAGCAGGGTGGTAGCAACAGGGGAACTCGCGTCTCGCTCGGTGCGGCCGAGCAGGGACGTGTCGCCGAACAGGTTCAGCTGCACACGGTCCCCACCACGCCGGTAAGCCGCGGCCGCATCGGTGCGATGCTCGCGCGCCCAGCGACGATTGCCGTCCACGATCACGGCCACGTGCCGGGGCGGCGCGGCTCCCGAACGCAGCGAAGAGTGGCGCTCCCAAGACGCTATGGGCAGGCCGGTGGCGGAGTTGATGGACATCGCGCTACTCCCCCGGGTGTGAGCGGGCCCCGCGGGCGGTGACCCGCAAGGGATCGGACACCGCAACCGACACCGGTGAGCAAGTCGCGAAGAGCGCCGCGGACCCGACGGGGGTGGGCGGGTGTCATGGGGCTACTCACGCGCTATCCATGGAGGTGCCCCGGCTTTCCAGTGGGGGATGGTCCTGACGTGTCGAGAGCTTCCCGTGTGACATGGACACGGAAACCGATCACGGTCGACGGAAGGACGTACGCCGGGGGCGCACGCAGCACACGGAGGGTGCTCGGAGCAGCGGGGTGCCGTCAGAGGTCGCCCCTCGCCACTCCACGGAGTCGGGGTCGGCGAGGTCTACGTCCTCGGCATGGCGGACGGGTGCTGCCTGCCAAGACCCGTGCTGTCAGCAACCGCCACACCGTCGCCCTGGGGGGCTCACTCGATGGGTGAGGACAACACCGCTTCCGTCCCCCCGTCGACCTGATGGTGCGTGCGGCAGGCGACCTCCGCTTCTCCGGGGGCGTCCGGAGCCCTGCGTGGCCGCATGCCGGGGTAGCGGGCAGAGGCGGGCCGTTGCTGCCGTGGCAGGTCAGCCGCTGCCCGTAGTCGCGCACATGTTCGAATAGATGCAGTGGGCGGCGGCGCAGCAGATACAGCAGGCATCGGGAGCGGTCACCCGGCCACCCGCCGTGCGGGGCCGGCACGGCCCGACGCACGCAGTAGTGCGGACGGCCCCCGGCGAGGGTGGCGGCCCGCACTACTGGTTGGTCACCGTCTCGGGGTAGGCATCCCCACCACTGGCACCCGGGTCGGCTCCGGCCCACGACGAAGCCCGGGCGCTGGCGAGCGTGTAGCGACGGACAGGATGAGTGCAGCGTCAAGGCTGACAAGGGTGATGTCGGTCAAGGCGCCTGCGTCTGGGTCGGTGGCTGCCGGGGTCTTCTTGATCCAGGCGGAGAACACGCTGCTCCTGTCCAAGCCCCCGGTGATGGTCACTTCCGACGGCCCGCTGGACCTCACGCCCAAGACGCTCTGGACCCTCCGGCTGCACGTCGTCAAGATCGACTGCGAACACATTGCCTGTCTGACCGGTCACCGGCGCCGGCCCGGCGGCCGCCGTCGACTAGCTGGTGCGCGGCCTGCTCGGGCAGTGGGCCGACTGGCAGCAGTCGATCGGCGACCTGGGCCGCGCGCTCACCACGGCAACTGAAGGGCGACCGCTACCCGGCTGGTCCACAGACGCCAGCCGCACCGAGGACATCGGGTGGGGCCAGGCCCGCACCACGCTGCTCGAGGCCGTCGCACGCCACCACCACGCTCACCTGCTCGCCGCCAACGTCGAGCTCGGCGGTGAGCTGGAGCTCCCAGCTACCCCCAGAAGGCTGCGCGGTCAGCGCCGGCCGCCGCCGATGCGGCGGTCGTCGGCCAGTGCGGTCAGCGGGCCGAACTCGCGGGCAAGCTCGTTCCACGTCAGAACCTCGCCACAGCGGGCCGGGAACTCCTTCGGGTTGAACTCGGGCATGGTCCAGTTGCCAGTGCCCCGGTCCCTCAGCCACAGGTCCCCGTCACCGTCGACCACCGTCGGCGGGACCGGTACGGGCTCGGCCTGGTCGGTGGGGTCCCAGGTGACCCGGCCCGGGTGGGAAGCGCGGCGCAGCTCCGTGGTGGCCAGCCGCGCGGCCAAGTCACGGGTGGACTCTTCGGCGTCCTTGACCGACGCGAGTCGGAATGCGTCGTCAAGTACGGGCAGGGCTAGATTCTTGCTGCGCTTTGAACTCATACGCTGACTACCTCCGGTGGGGGGCGTCACATCCGTTATGGCACCCCGTAGAGGAACACAATATCCGAGGCGGGAGCCGGGCCGGCTACGACGACTGTCCAGGTGGAGGCGCTGGCACACCGGGCGGTGGGGCTAGGTGGTGAGCTGGTCCTGCACGTGGTGCAACCCGTGGTGGTAGCGCTCAGATATGCGGTCCGGGTCTGAGAAGGTGAGGCCGCCGGGGGCGAGCGGACGTCGGGCCGGGGTAGGTGCGGGCTCGGGCTCGCCGGGCGGCTGGCGGAAGTCGGCGCCCTGCTCGACCGGCAGCAGCCGGCGCCCACCCGCCTGGGCGGTTACGGGAGCCTCGGAAGCGGGGTCGGAGAAGGTGGGCAGCGAGAGCGGTCGACGGTTGGTCATGATCCCTAGTCTCCCAGGTCCGGCCCTGCGGTAGGGCCAGGCCGCTATCAGCGGTGATAGTGCTCTGGCCCTGGCCAGCAGGGCCATTCGCGCACATGATGACCAACCGCGAAGGACACCGCCTCGACGAGTGGATTGCCGCGGCCACGATCAAGCAGCTACCCCACCCGTGCTCCTTCGCCCCCGGCCTCCGCCACGATCACGCAGCGGTCTCCGCCGGGATCACCCTGCCCCACAGATTCGGCGCCGTGGAAGGAACCGTCAACAAAATCAAGCTGCTGAAACGCCAGATGTTCGGCCGAACGAACTTCGACCTCCTCCACAGCCCGGTCCTCCATGCCCTCTGATCCGCGGAGTGTCGTCTGCCGCGCGAACGCAGCCGTTCTGCCACGGGAGGTGTCGGTAGCAGACCACGGATGAGGGCGGGAGCGTCACGGCCCGCCCTGGCGCCACGGGGCTGTATCCCTCAAACCAGGTGGAGTGGCTCAGGCGGTCACGAGCGTGTCTTCGGCCACCCTTTTGCGGTGCCGATGAGGGCGACACTGGACTGGTCGGCGATGTTGTTGCCGTCTGCCAGGGTCGTCGGCCAGCGCAGGGGTGGCCGCGGTGAAGGCGGTGATGCCGGCGATGGCTGCGGAACCGAGAACTCGGGTGAAGATCCTGATCATGCACAGGAATCGACTGCTACGGGCGGCCGGGAACCGCTGACATCCGGTGGCAGAACCACAAGATCGCCGAGTAGGCCCGGAGCGCGGTGCCGGGATTGCTCCCGGTCCGTTTCTCCGGACCTCTCGCCGAACCCGCCGTGCG
>NZ_JCAXEG010000021.1:0-88617 GCF_059758875.1 Streptomyces sp. GQ60
TCTATATAGATACAGAGGACCGGCTGTGCGAAGAGGGCGAGGGGGTGGACCGGTTCCGGGCCCCATCTCCCAGGGGAGGATGGGCTCATGGCACACCTCATGGTCGTAGCGGTCTCCCCCGCTGACCTTGACCGGCTCGACGCCCTGGTCCAGAAGCAGCAGACCGCCGAGACCCGCTGGCAGGCCAGCGCCGAACAGGACGCGAACCTCCTCGCGCTGCGCGGGCCCGAACTCCGTGCGGCCCGCGTGCGGATCCGCGCCGAGCGCGACCGGCTCCGCGAGAGCGGCCGGCACCGCGTCAGCCGGCTCCACGCGCTCGCTCCCGCGCTCCGCACCGAACTCGAACACCGCGGCCTGCTACGGAAGTGGGACCCGATCCCCGATGGCGCCCAGCGGGCCGGACAGACCCTAGGGGGCGCCGGACCCCACTCGGGTACCGGGCTCACCGCCCGGCTCGTCGTAAGCCTCTCAGAGGCCCTCTGGACGCCCCTCCAGCGCGGGGTCTATTGGACCAACCAACCGCACGTCCAAGCCCTGGAGAACTGGAAGGACGTGTGGCCCACCGGATCCGCCGCACCACCCGAAGCCCTCACCGAACGCACCCGGATCACAGCCCACATCACCACCACCGGACACATCCTGCGCACCGCCCTGCACCACACCCTCCACGCCCGCTGAGGAACGGCGCCTCTCCGATCGTTTTCGTCGACGAAAACCCGGTCACCTGCCGGACCCGCCCCGCCACCCGGACCGCATGCTGCTGCGCTTCCTCCGAAAGCGCGCCCGGACACCCCGCCATCCACGTTCGAGGGGAACCCCCGCCATCACCGCGTACGGCCTGTCCCCTTGACGCGCGAAACGGCCTGCCGGTACGCGGGCATGGCAGGCCCATCCGGCGCCGCGCCCGCCGTGCCAGGGGCGGCGGCCGGGGTGGTGGAGCGGGAACGCGCGGCGGCCGCCGAGACCGGGGGTGTGGCCACCAGCGGTGTGTCGAGGGGCGTGGTGAGGGCCTGGTGGGTGGACAGGACCATGCGGCGGGCGTACTCACCGGGCGGACCCGTACGCCAGGACTCGTCGCCGGTGAGGCGTGCCAGATGGTCGGCGACCGCTGCCGGGCCGTGGGCCTCGCCGATCTGCTGCATGCGGGCGGCCAGCAGCGGCCACGGGCGGGCACCCACCAGGAGACCACCGTCGCGTTCGCCCAGGACGTCCTTGACCGTGGAGACGATCCGGGCGTGCACGGCCGGGCGGACACCGAGCTGGTCCAGGGCCTTGTCCCGTACGCCGAGGTCGAGGTCGAGGTTGGCGGGCAGGACAAGGCCCTCGGTCAGCGGGCCCCAGTAGCGGCGCGCGTCTTCGGACACCACCACCGCCTCCGGGGCCGGAGCAGGGGCCGCAGGGGCCGCAGGGGCAGGCGCGGGCGTCGGGGCGGGCCCGGGTGTGGGCGCGGGTGCTTTCGCCGAAGCGGGCGGCGGCGCCCACGGATCGTGGGCTTCGGCCGTGCGCGCGGCCGGGACCTCACCCGGCCCCGGTGCCGTGGCAGCGGTGGGCGCGGGCGCAGCAGCGGGTGCGGGTGCGGGTGCGGCGGCGCGCGCTGGTGCGGCGGCGAGGACGGCGGCCACCGCCTGGTCGACGCCGACGCCCGCGGCGTGTGCGTCGGCGAGCAGGCGGGTCACGTCCACGCCCTGGCCGTGGAGGTGGTCCATGGCGGCGGCGATGTCGGGCCAGGCCGGGGAGGCGAGGATCGCGTCGCGGACGATCCCTTCGGGCATCGTCGCGCGGAGCTGGTCGGCCCACCGGTCGGTGCCCGCGGCCTTGATGGTCGCCGAGTTCGCCTCGACGGCCCGCTGGACGGTGGAGGCGACCGTGCCGAGCTGGGGCAGGAAGACGCTCATGTCGACGCCGGCCTGCTGGAGCAGGACAAGCTGGCGGGCCATCTGCGGCCAGTCCTCCCCCTTCATCAGGTCGCCGAGCACGCCCGCGTCCAGAACCGGGCGCAGCTGTGCCTCGGCCCAGCCCGGGGCGAGCTTCGCCGTGTCCTCGCCGAGTTCGTCCTCCTTGCCCTGGCGGGCCTTCTGGGCGGCGCGGCGGACCGCGTCGGCGACGGTGAAGAACAGGCGCATCGCGAGGGCGGCGGACTGCGCGGCCTCGGCGAGCGCTTCGGAGAACGGCTCGCCGACGGGCATGGGGGCGGGGGTGGCCATCAGCAGGAGGCTCCTCGGAGTTCGACGGATTGCGCGGTCAGCGGGACCGGGACGGGCCCGGCCGCTCCGGACCGGGCGGCGTGCGCGGTGCTACCGGGCTAACGCGCGGCGACGGTGCTGGGCCACGGCCCGAGGTACGTGTACGCGAAGGCGCTGTACGTCCCGTACGGGCGGCGGGGGCGCCCGCCGCCGTCGCGGCTTCGCGGAGCAGCAGCCCGGCGGCGGCCGCCGCCTTCGCCTGCGCCCGGTACTCCTTCGCCTCGTGCCACAGCCGGGCGGCCTCCACCGCCTCCACCAGGGCCAGGAGCAGCGTCAGGACCACGGCGGCGCCGCCGCCGCGTGCGGTGCGCGGGGCGCGTTCCAACGCGCGCGCGGAGGCCCGCCATCCCGCCCGTGCCTGCCCCGTCAGGGAGCGCTCGCCCGGTGCGCGGCCGGCCTGCTCGAAGGCCTCCGCCGCCGCCTGCAACCGTGCCCGGACCAGAGCGGGGGCGTGGACGGCGGCGGCGACCAGGAGGTCGCCCAGCGCGGCCACATCCCCCGCGCCCTCCGCCTGCCCGGCCCGCCCCAGCAGACCGGCCGCCTCCCGGATACGGGCCTCCGCCCGCGCCCACTCCTGCGCGCCCACCGGGATGTCGAAGCGTTCGCGGACCCGCGGCAGGGACAGGTCGTAGGCGAGCGAGCTGCCGGAGAACCAGACGGGCCGGCTTCCGCCGTCGGCCCGGTCCCCGGGCAGCGCGACCGCGTACCCGACGAGGACGCCTTCGTCGTCGCGGCGCTCGCGCACACGCAGCCCTCCGTCGCGCAGTCGCTCCAGGAAATCGGTGTCCCCCACGGCGAGGGCGGCGGCCTGACGGACCGTGCGCTGCAGGGACTCCCGGGCGGTCTCCACCAGGCCCCGGCGGTCCGCCTTCGCCTTCTCTCCCGTGGCCGGTGCGCGGCGCGCGGTCCGGTCGCCGGGGGACATCGGGGTGAGGTTCCAGCGGGCCTCGAAGGCGCGGGCGGCGGCGTGCATCGCGATGATGTCGCCGCGCAGGCGGGGCTGGCGTCCGTCGACGCGGGCGAGGGTTGCCAGGAGGTGGATGTGGTCGGGGGCGTGGCGCACGGCGATCCACCGGCAGGCCTGTTCGTCGCCGTACGGGGCGATGCCCGCGGCGTCCACCATCGCGGCCGCCACCTCCCCCCACTCCACGTCGGACAGGACCCGGTCGTCGTCGTGGTTGCGGACCGAGACGTGCCATACGTGCTTGACCGGGCGCACTCCGCGCAGCGCCTCCACGGGGGCGTCCAGGAGGTCGGCGAGATCCTGGAGCGACGTCGCCGCCGGCTGCCGGACCGGGCACGGGAGATGGGGGTCGAAGGCGGTCACCAAATGCGGGTCGGTGTGCTCATCCTGCTTCCCCGGGCCGAAGAGGTAGTCGAGCAGCTCGTAGGTGTCATCGCCCATGTCCGGCTTCTTCGGCATCACCGGGAACGGCGCTCCCGCATCACCTGAAGCGTCGCCTCATCCACCCGCACCACCGCCGCCCGCACCCGCGCGAAAACCTCCTCGACGCTGCCATCGGCGACGCCGGCCGCAGCATGCCGGTCGAGGCGGACCGCGATCTCCCGCAGCCCCGCACGCGCCCGCACCAGCTCGCGCAAGACGTCCGCCCGCTCCGCCGACACCGGCACCAGAAGCTCCTGTGCGACGGCCATCACCGCGTGCCCCGCCCACGCGGTCGGCGCCATCGACTCCCCCGCAGCCGCCTGCCGCACAACCTCGATCTCCGCCTCGGAAAACGCGACGTTCAGCCGATGCCCGCGTACCTGACCCGCCTGACGTTCACGGCGCCGGACCGGACCCTCATCTGCCACCACAAGCCCTCGCTCCCGTACATCCCAAGGAAGCCGGAATCCGTGTTCCTCACCGGAACAGAATCAAGATCGTTAGTGCGTAATGTTCCATTACGCACTAACTGGCTCCCCTTTTCTATTGCATGAAAAATCCTCCCAGCCAGCCGCACCCGACCACCCGGAAAACCGTCGACCACGCCCCGACACCACCCACACCAGCGACCCCCACACCCCCCACCCCAACCCACCACCACGCAACACCCCACCCCCCAACACCACCCCCAAAACCCCAACCCCCCAACACCACCCACCCCAACCCGGGGCAACACGAAGCGACGACCACCCACAGGTTGGACCCCAGCTACGCAAACCGGCCACGTGCCGAGGTGTCATCTGGTTGGGTGGCCAAATGGGACATCAGGAGTACCTCGGTCATCGCCTCATCGAGGTTGCGGTACTGCCCGCACGGGTCGCGTACCTGATCGCGGAGGGAAGCTCCGACGGCTTCCGTGCCGCTGTGCGATCGGCCAGTCATCGATGGGGTGGGATGACCGAACCCATCATTGAAGCGACCGCGACTGCGGGCGGGCAGCATGTGGCGATGCTGGTTCGGATCGCGGATGTCCAGGCCGTAGTGAACGTCGATGCAGACGCGGCCGTGGCGTCGGACCTCGCAACCTCCTGGAGCCTGCCCATAGTGCCCATCGGGGAGATGCATTCCAGGGGCATCTGGCAGTTCACCAGCCGTCCGGAAGATGTGTCCGCGAGCCTACTCAGGGGTTCGGCAGACCCGTCTTTTCGTGCAGACCCGTCCCATCCCTTGTGGGCCGCCGCTGTGGCCGGCATCTACGAAACTCCGGCGGACTTCGACGGTTGCGCACCGATTTTGCCCATGCAGCTCGCACAGCTCGGCACGGCGCAGGGTTCGTCTGCCACCGTGTTGCAGAGGGGCATGGAGGGATTCCATGAGCACCGGAGTTCACACGATGGCCTGCGAGGTGCGAACCCGATCGTCGTGGTCATTGCTGAACCTGATTCGCTGGCGGACTGCCTGTGGTTCTGGAACGCCCGCGCTATGCGGTCGCATGCTCACACCGACATGCCAATCCTGCTGTTCCCCGCAGAGGCGCCGGCGAACTGGCTCAACTTCGCCAACGACCTACAGATCGCTCAGGCCTACTCGGCAAGCCGGGCACAGCAGAGGGTAGTCCTGCTCAGCCGGAGCCTTCCAGAAGCCGCACTCCACGATGCCGCCCGCAGGGCCGGACTTGTAGCCGAAGGCGATGTCGTTGGAGCGCATCCGAGCGGCCTTCGTCCGGGGACGGGTGAGCCGCAGACGTACACGGTCGACAACAGCTTCGAGCCTGAGTTGTTTCGGCGCAGCTGGGGACAGATGAAGAGGAACACCTTTCATCAATTCGCCGGCCCGAGCCGCCTGGATGTAGTGCTGCCCGTCGTCCCGCGCTTCCCCGCAGCAGCCCTCCTGCGGCTGCGGGGCGAGCCCTTCGACAAGCTCCCCCGCAAAGGCGTCGTGGCTCGGATGATCACCGAGAAGGGCACGTATCCGTCGGCGGAGGCGGCAACCTGGCACGGTGATCAGCTGCAGATCCCGGTGCGGCTTCCCTGGCTGGACCACCCACGCCTGACCCTGTCCGTCCCGAGGCCTTATGAGGTTGTCCCCCGGCTGCTGGCCGAGACCACCCGCAGCTTCACGCCTTCGGTCCCCGGCACGATCGGCATGACCATCAGCGAGCAGTCCGACCTCAGCGTTCTGCGCGACGTCCTCGTCACCGAATCGCTGACTGCGCTGAAGACAGAGCGAACCGAGCACTTCCTCAGAGAGCTCCATCGCCTTTACCCCGACTGGCTGCCGATTGAAGACGCCAAGGAGGTGGCGCGTGAGTGGGGAGGTCGCCAGGACCGGAAGTTCCGCTCAGCGATCAACACTCTGCACAACTGGAACGCTTCCGATGTCACTCCTGCGCTGGAAGCCGCGTGCGCGCAGGGATGGGCGGAGCGCGGACTGGAGCTGGATTGCAAGCAGTGCCGCGTAGACAGCTTCATTTCTCTGCAGGCGACCAGCGGAGCCGCCGTCTGCCCTGCGTGTTCCGCGCCGGATCTTTACCAGCGGGAGAACGGGAAGGCTGTCGAGATCGTCTACCGCCTCAACGGGTTCATCGACCGGGCCGTCGACAATGGTGTGCTCCCACATCTGCTGGTCCTCGCCACCCTTAGGGACCTTGACCCTTCCACCTACCTCCTGCCCGGCGTCGATGTGTTCTTCGACGACGGGAAGAACGAGGTCGACGTGTTCGGTATCCACGAGGGCAGGGTCCTGGCCGGTGAGGTGAAGATCAAGGCAGAAGAGTTCACCAAGAACGAGCAGGTCGCCCGCGACGTCGCGCTCAGCAAACGACTCGGCGCTGACATCCACCTCATGGCCGCCACCGACATCATCGACGAAGACCTCCAGAACGAGGCACGCGAACTGTGCGACCGCGCCGGGCTCGAACTCCTCGTCCTCCACGAGCCTCAGCTCCGCCCCGGCCTCGCGGAGCGCCGCGCAGCCCTGGCCCGACGGAGGCTGGCGGCCACCCCTCCCCAGCCACGGCGGGAAAGCTCCCAGCAGGCCTCCGCTCCCGGTCCGGAGCCGAGGACCTAATTGGCGCCGCAGGCGTATTCGGGGTCTGTTCTGAGTCCAGAGATTCTCAGGATCCGATCCATTCGGCGGGAACGAGTGCCTGTCCGTCACGTCGGCGCCACCGGTGCTCGACGTGGTTGCTGAAGGCGGGGTCCTCCAAGTCGGCGTGCTCCATGACGATGACCTGTAGCTTTCCGCCAAGCCTGCGGATCGTCCTGTGGATGGCCTTGAAGATGTTCAGCAGAAGGATCCGGTCGTCGCTCTCCAGTACCACTTCGCCAACGTGGTCGGGCGGGAAGTACACCTGCGAGGGCTGGTCAAGAATGAGCACGCCCGGCACCGGGTTGTCGTTCTCAGCGAACCACTCGTGGAGGCTGAGGAGCGTAGCCACGTGATACCCGAGGTGGTTGTCCCCGCTGCCCATGTTCTTCAGCGGAATCGGCCCATCGGGGGTGTCGGCCACCACGGTGAGGCGGTTCACGTCGAGGCGGAGCATGGCACTGGAGTGTTCCAGTGCGAGTTCCTGCGCCTTGGACCTGATCTCCTGGTTGATCAGTGAAAGGAAGCTGGTCAGGCGATCGCCCTGGGAATCTTCGCTGAGGAGCGTCTCCAGCTCCGCGATCCGGGTCCGCAGCTCTTCGGTTCGGTCTTCTACCCGAGGGCCGATGGCGAGCTGTGCTGCGGTGTCCAGGTAGAGACTGATGCGGCCCTGCACGAGGGCGGTCCGGCGTATGTCGTCGGGTTCCCCGTCCAGGGCCCGGAAGGCTGCTGTCACTTCGTTGATCTGTTCCTGATTGCGGGCCAGTTCCGAGCGGATTTCTTGTAGCCGGTCCTCTTCGTCGCTGACCATTTCCTCTATGGCTGGAGTGTTCCTGCCAATGGCGTGAAGGTCGCTTTGGAGGTGCTCAAGCTCCGTCGTCAGTGCCGCTGCAGTGACTGAAGGGTGCGTGACCGGACCGGCACATACGGGGCAGTGGGCGCCGTACGGGCTATCCAGAAGGCCGCTCTTGAGCAGGCCAAGGGTGGCCAGACGAGCGCGCTGCTCGTTTGCTTGTTCGGTGAATTCACCGTTCTCCGCCAGGGCTGTTTTGAGGTCGGCGATCCGCGCCCGTGTTCTGTTCGCGAGGCTCCTCAGCTCGCTGCGGCGGGTGCGCAGTTCACTGATGGGGTCGTCTGTCGGCTCGGGGCCGGCCTGGGGGCCTCTGTGGAGGAGCGCCTGCCGCAGGAGTCGCGGGGCTTCTTCGGCGCTCGTCTCGCGGTTGGCATCAGTGGGAAGGAGGCCTGCTTCGACGGCTTCGATGACCAGTGCCTGGGCCTGGCCGGCAGCCGGGGCAAATGCGTTCGCGGCGACCAGTTTCGCTTCGTGGGTGGAAAGGTCTTTGCGTGCGAGGCGCAGTCGGCTGCGGAGGAGTGCTTGCTCGCGGTCGATCGCGCCGAGGAAGTAGGGGATGACGCCGCGGATGGTGTTCGGCAGCCATTCCTTGCCCTGGGAATGGAAGAGGACGTCTTCGTTGGCGACCTCGTTCTGGGCCTGGAAGCAGAAGAACAGCGCGTGGCGGACGGACGGTGCGATGGTCGTTGCGCGACCGACGGCGGGAACACGGATGTTGCGGTCGATACCGCAGAAGTCGCTCAGAAGGTCCTTGGCGACGTCCCTTGGTGTGACGAAGCGCAGGTCGTCCAGGGGCGGAGGTGGCGAGCCGGGTGCCTGCGAGAGGACACACAGGACGGTGCTGACGCCCTTCTTGCCCTCGGGGGCGCGGCGGGCGACGAAGAGTTGCTGGCCGGGCTTGACCAGGGTTATCGCGAAGGTGCCGACGTAGTCGCGGACCACGCCGGATTTTACGGGGTACTCGGAGCTGGCAAGGCAGTAGTCGATGATCGTCAGCAGGGCGCTTTTGCCGCGGCGGGAGTCGCCGGTGACGATGTTGAGACCGCCGGTTTTGAAGGGCACCGTGTGCACCTGGCCGGGCTGCTTGCCATAGATGGTGACCGAGCGGATCTGAAAGGTCACGGCTGGACTCCCAGGAGGGTCAGGACTGTACCGAGGCTGCCGGTGCTGGGCAGCCAGCGCCCGAGCAAGACGGCTGCCTGCTGGATGGCGCGGGTCTCCCGCGTGCCGTCGCCGATGGCCTGTGGCACGGCGCGCGGCTTGAGGAAGAGCCCTGTGGTGGTGCAGTACACGGCACGGGACTGCAGAGCGAACAGGAGTCCCGGCCGGACCACAGCGGCGAGTGCCGTGGCGTTGCGGGACATCTCGACGCGCACGTGCTGGTTGGCTTCGAGCCATCCCATCAGACCGGTGCCCGTTGTTGCCGGCAGGGCGTGCCTGACTGCGGGCTGCAGGGCCATGATGCTGGCGGTGACGGCTACGGGGAGTGGACAGGGAGTCTTGTACGCCTTCTCGTGGCCTTGCACGGCGCGGATGCAGAGCAGTGCGGTGAAGGCGGGGTTGTAGAGGGCACGTTCCTCACGGCTCAGTTCCATCAGCGGGTCCGGGCCGGCTCAAGGAGCGCTATGAGGCGTGCGGAGTAGTCCGGGTGCCATCCGACTTTGAGCTCATCGGCGAGCATGTGGTAGGAGCCCTTGGTCACGAAGCTCTCGTCGCACCCTGAGCGGATGGGGAAGCGAGCCTCAAGGTCTACCCAGCGGTAGATGCGCCTGGCTTCCTTCTTCTTCTCTTCTTCCGTGACCTCGGGGCCGAGTTCTTCCGCCATCTCGACAAAGCGGGAACGCCACTCCTCAACGAGTTTGCGCTCGTACTTGCCGAGTTCGCCGGCCCGCAGCAGATTCTCGCCCGACCAGCGGGATCGTTGAGTGAAGGCCCGGACGTAGTCCCGCACTGCGAGTTCGATCCGCTCGGTGCCGACACCGATAAGGCCCAGCTGGCGAACGAACTGCTGGTCGGCTTTCTGGGAAGGGTCGAAGGCCATGTCAGAGATGTCGGCGTCGATCGGAAGGTTGTCGTAGCGGAACTGGCGCTGCAGGTCGGAGAGCATCTCATCGAACTCGCTGCCGGTGACCGGCCTCCCTCCCGGCGTCTGCATCTGCTCGATCACCCGGTTGTAGAACCAGCCCTCCAGCCGGGAGAGGAAGGCCTGCGCCGCCTCGTGCCCGGCGGCAAAGGCGGCAAGGCCCTGCAGCGCGCTACGCACCTCGTTGATGTCGGGGGTGCCACTGAGGATCTCGATGCGGGACATCAAGGAGCTTTGCAGCGGCCTGTCGCCTTGGTCCAGGTTGTCGAAGGCCTCGAAGCACTTCGGTAGAGGGCCCTTCGTTGCCTTCGAGGTCTTGCGGGCTTCGCGGAGCAGATTCAGGGCGCGTTCTTCATCGCGGTGTTGGCTACCTCGGGGTGGCAGGTAGAACGCCGCGCTGCCCTCCGGGATCTCGGCCGTGGTCAGCAGGAACAGCCTGGTCTCGGCGAGCACGATCCGGTCGGCCTTGGCGGCTTCCGCCCAGATCCGGAGCGTCTTCCAGAGGTCCTCGGACAGATCGGTCATCCGAACACCCGCAGCCCGTTGCTTGAGCTGAATCAGGCGCCGATCACCTGCACCCTGGTGGATCTCGATGTCGTCGGCCGCTTCGACCGCAACATTCCAGGCCATGTCACCGCTCATCCACTGCTCGATGCAGATGTGCAGAGCTTTCGCGAACTGGAAGAGGTATCCGAGCGCCGAGGCTGACGCTTCATACTGCTCACCGGTGTCTGCCATCGCCCACCCTCTTCGCCCGACCGACCCCGAGATCATTTCACGACGCTGACGATCAGCACATGGCTATACCTAAACGTGACTACAGGGGACAACCACTGCTAGTCCGTCAGTAGCCAAAGTCCAGGTAGTCGATGTCGGTGAACTCGACGAGCAGCTCGTCGGCACGGCGGCCGCTGTCCTTGAAGTAGGCCTCCTGGAGGGCTTCGGCAGCGATCCGCTGGAGTTCGACCTCCGTCGCTCCGGCCTCCTGCGCGGTGAACAGGCGGCCCGCGTACTCGGGCGGAACGTGCTGCGTGATGCGCCGCATCCGTCCGTCGTCGGTCGTGCCGGGCGCGGCGGTGAACCCGAAGCGGGCCCGGGTCTCGATGACCAGGCCGGTGTGCTTCGCGGCCTGCTGGCGGGCGCGCTTCTTGACCAGGGGCTGCCAGCGGCGGGTCACCTCGGCGGTGAGGCGTTCGGCGAGTTCGGGGCGCGGGGTTTTGATCTGGTCCTTGACGTACCGCTCGACGGTGCGTTGGGAGATGGCCAGGAGGGTGGCGACGGCTTTGGTGGAGCCCTTGTGTTGCTTGACGAGGTAGCGGATCTGGGCGCCGGCGGACTTGGGGATCGGCCGGGTGCCTTTGGTCGCGGCGGCGCGGTCCAGACTGTCCCCGACGATGCCCACTGTGCCGCCCCCCGTTGTGTTCGTAGGAGGTCACGGTATCCGGCGGCAAGCTCCGCTCGCGGTGGCACTCGATGGGGTGGACCTCGCGGCCGGGCGGAACCGGCTCCGTCGTTGGCGGGTTCCTGGAGCATGGATGACGAGAGCGTGATCACGATCGAGATCCGGGGCCCTGAGAAGGCGGCGCTTGAAGCCTCTCGCCGTATCTCGGACCTCTTCCTGTCGACCGGCCCCTGCCGGCTCCGGCGCACCCCCGGCGAGCCGGACGTAGAGGTTCTCGTCTACGCGAACGTTCACTGGAGTCCCGAAGAAGGCGGCTACGACGATGGAGGCACCGAACAGGTGAGTACCCCGGGCTGGGATCCGGGGTACTCACCTGCGTCCGATGCCGCCTTCAACTACGACGACCGGCCGACCACGTCGGGCTGAACCCCTACTTCACGGGCTCGGCCTGTCAGCGAGCCGCGCCCGACGTCGTGACCGAGGGGACCATCTCGACTGAGCCGACGCGACCGTTCAGGTTGACGGTCGCGTCCCTGAACTCGTAGTGAACCCTTCCGCCGGAGCCGCCGGCCCTCTTCTGCGTCACCTTGCGGCCGCCGTGCGCGCCGTCCACGTTGTTGAGGCTGGGGAGCTTCGCGCCCCGGGGCATCATCACTACCTCGCTGGACTCGGCGAGCGTGTGGCCCTGGCGCAGTGTGGCCATCCACTCCCGCTGGTGGTTGTAGGCGGAGCGGCCCAGCTTCTCGGCCTTGTGGCCCTTGAGGTTCCAGTCCGGCTGCTCGGCGGCGCGGGCGTTGCGGGCGAGCAGCCAGATACGTCCGGGCTTGGCGGCGTTGTAGTGCTCGCCTTCGTACACACAGAGGGTTTCGGCGGGGCAGGCGTTGAGGCCCTGGCCGGTCTTGACCTTGATGTCGGGCGCGGTGGCGCCAGCGGGTCCGGCCAGGGTGATGGGCAGTACGGCCGCGGCGAGAGCGGCCATCGTGAGGAACTGGATCTTCATGCCTGGACTAACTCCGCGCACGACTGTCCGGGCACGCCGCTGTGGGAGGCCGGCCGCCACACGCGCGCATCCCGGCAGAGCGTCGGACAGTCAGGACGGCTTCCTCGACCAGAGCAGCCACCCCGCCATGCCTGCACCCACGGTGCACAGGAGGGCACTGCCAAGGGAGTCCGGCGCGGCCCGGAACCCGCTGGTGAGGAAGGTGACGAGCAGCAGAACGAGCAGGGCGCGGAGCCAGCGCACTTTCTTGGGCAGGAGCACCCACGCCCCCAGGTAGGGCTGCCACAGGTGATGGAAGGCCGCGGCTGCGGTCAGGAGCACGACCCAGACGGCCACGGTGATCAGGACCCGGGTCACGCCGCTGCCGCCGAAGACGGAGCCGGCCACGACCGAGGTGGCCAGGAATGCGACTGCCGAGCCTTCGAGGGCCCTGAGTGCGCGGGCGGCACGCTGGGGGTCGAAGCCGCAGAGGGCGGTGCGCGCCGAGACCACGGCGTCGGAGCGCGCGCCGGGATTGCTCGTGGTGAAGTCTTCGAGGGCGGTGAGCGCCTGCTGGCGGTGGACTGGTTCGTTGAGGGCGATCGACACCAGGGCTTGGACGGACTGCCTCTGCGTCTGGTCCGAGCCCGTGGCGAGCGCGGTGACGGCGCGGTCGAGGGCCTCGCAGGTGTCGTTCATGGGCGAAGTGAAGCAGAACGGCCGGGCACCCTGCAGCGGCTCTCGACGGCATCACCCTTGCGGACAGTTGCAGGTTGACGTGGTGTCCGCGGGCAGCCTGAGCTTCATCGCGCGGGCCGGTTGCCTGCCTCGGGGTGCGCGTGGGCAAGGCCCGGCACGGTTCCGCCCGGAAGGGATAGACGTGGTGACCGTCGGGCGAGCGGGGCGCGGGGCGGAAGTTCGGGTGAGCCGGGCCGGTGCTCCCGAAGGGGTGGGGGCACCGGCCCGGCAGAGCCGCAGCAGTCCTGAGCGGCCGGTGGCGCCGCGCCCGGTCCGCCTTCACCCAACGCCCTTCGCTCGCTGTGTTCCCTACCTCGCGCATGAGCACCGATGGGGACCCGACCCGGCGTATAGATCCTGCCGGGCTCGCGGTGCTTCGAACGAGCGCTGGGCCTTGCCGCACGTGGCTGTCAGAACATGGCAAGCCCCGGGACAGGGGGGTGTCCCGGGGCTGTCAGCCGCGGTACCGCAAGGGGGGAGCGGTGTGCATCTGACGCGACGATATGGATAAACGATTCAGCAGCCGCTCGGTTACGCCCACTTCCAAGCAGCGGACGCCATCGCGGCCGCGGTGGCAGCCGCTACCGCATGCCGTTCACCGGTGGGTCCTCGGCGTCCTGACGCTCAGCGGACGCTGAGGATCGGCACAGCCGGCCCGCCGCTTCAGCGGACGGCGGGCCGCTCCTCGGCACCGGCGTCGAGCCACAGGCAGGGCACCGTTCACCGGGTGCCTGCGGGCATGTCCGGCGCGAGGTGGCGCAGGAGCTTCAGCTCGCGGGGGTCTGCCGTCCACTCGCGGCCGGACCCGTCCAAAGGCCGCATGTGGGCTGTCCGGCTTGTGATGCGGCCCGTCGCCTTCGCTGTGCGTACGAGTACGGTCGCGACGGTGCCGGTGCGGCCCGTGGCGGGGTGGACGACCTCCCGTCCCAGCAGCCGGTGATCGGTGTCTTCCCGGACCAGCGTGTTCGCACCCGCCGTGCCAGCGCGGGCTCGGTGTCGTGCTTGCCTCGCCCGGCTCTGGGCAACGGTGGGCTGCCAGACGGGAGGCCGGCTCACCGGTCGTCCTGGAAGAGGTCGCTGGCGAGCCCGAGGAGGAAGCGGCAGGTGCGGGCGAGTTCTTGGAGCTGTACGTATGCGGCTTCGGCTTCCTCGGGCAGACCGCGCTCCAGTACTCCGCGTACGAAGTCGATGGCCTCCGCGATCAGCTGGTCATCCCTGGTCTCGGGCGAAGGATTGGAGGATGTGGTGAGGGCGGGCAGGAGAAGGGCGAAATGGCCGCTGAGCCAGCTCATCCACAAAGCACGCAGGGCAGTGGACGGCAGGGCCTCGCGCGGTTCGAGGATGAGCGAGACGCTCTCACTGATCACCACGGTGTCGAGCGGCAGTCCAGGGTCTGCGTCCACTTCGCTCACTACCTGAAACGGATGGGCCTGCACGAGTACGGTCACGTTCCCTCCCTTGGTCCCGGGCCTGGCCGGCCCTGCTGGTCTCCAGTCAGAACCCTTGACTCGGACCGTAGAGGGAGGTGCGGGATGCAACGAGGACACATCCGAGGACATCTTGCGGGAGTACCGTCGTGGGTTACTGGTTCCGCTCGGGAGCTGTTTCGTCCGCAAGCCGTCATGGGGGTCGCGATGTCCCAGAGCCCGGGGAATCCCGCTTTCCGTGCCGCGCGTCTGGAGCGGGGCTGGCACAGCCAGAGCGACGTCGCCACCGCGTACACCGCTCACGCCGCCCAGCTCGGCGAGGAGGCCGGCGTCGATGTGCGGCAGGTGCGCCGGTGGGAGTCCTCGAAGCCCGGATGGCCCAACCGCCAGGCCCGACGGATCCTGCAGTCCATGTTCGCCCTGCCCCTCGAAGAACTCGGCTTCACCCCGCCCCGGAACGGCAGTGACGACACCACGACCAGGCCCGAGGAGGACGGGGTGCACCGGCGACTGCTCTTACGGGGAGTGCTCGGCGCGGCGCCCGCGCTCACGCTCGGCGGCGGCCCGGACCGGCTGGCGACCGCAGTCGCCAACGCCCGCCGCTTCGGCGACCACAGCCTCGCCGGTCATCTACGCACGGCTCTCGACGACATCGCCCGCACCGACAGCAGCACCGGCCCCCGCCACGTATTGCCGGCCGCGATGGAACTCCTGACCGTCATCGACACCCTCGCCCGCGACGCCACCACACCCGTACGACGCGAACTCCTCGGAGTCGGTGCGCGGGCGGCGGAGTTCACCGCGTGGCTCCACCGCGACGCCGGCTCCCCCGCACATCTCACGGTCTTCTTCCACGACCGAGCAGCGGAATGGGCCACCCTGACGGGCGACGGCCCGATGCACGCCTACGTCCTGCTGCGCAAAGCCCAGGCCACCGACCGGCATGATCCGGCACGGATGCTCGACCTCGCCCAGGCCGCGGCCCGCGGGCCCTGGACCCTGCCGCCCCGGGCCCGGGCCGAAGCCCTCCAGCAAGAAGCCCGCGCCCTCGCCCTGACCGGCGCCCCCGCAGACACCGTCAACCGCACCCTGGACGCCGCCCACCACGCCCTCGACCAGGCCGGCGCCGCCGAACCCGCCTCCTGCACCGGGCCCCTGTGCGCCGGCTACACCCTCGACCGGCTGATGGCCCAGAGCGCCATCAGCCACCGCGAAGCCGGCCAGCCCGCCCAAGCTGTCGACGTCCTCCAGCAACACCTCGCCCGCGGGGCGTTCGCCCCCAGAGACCGCGCCTTCTTCACCGCGCACCTGTCCGGCGCGCTGGCCGCCGCAGGCGAACCCGACCAGGCCGCCACCACCGGCCTGACCGCACTCCGCCTCGCCGCCACCCCGGGGTTCGGTCAGGCGCTGGGGGAACTGCGCCGCACCGCCGCCCAGCTCCGCCCCCACGCCCGGCGGCCCGCCGTACGCGAACTACGCCAGGCACTCACCACCCTGACCGCCTAAACGGTCAAGAAGCCCGCCACCCGGTCAATGACCTGCGCCTGCCACGCTTGCGTCTGCGGATCGGCATAGCCGGGATCCTCATGGACGGCGAACCCGTGCTGTGCGCCGTCCAGCTCCACCAACTCCGCCGGGCCGGCGAAGAGTGGCAGGTAGCGGCGGGAGGACTCCACCGGCACAAAGGTGTCCTTCGTACCGTGCACCAGCAGCACCGGCGCGTGCACCGCGCGGAGGTAGACCTCGGGGTCCAGGAAGAACACCTCGTTGTGCAGGGCGCGTCCCAGCTCGAACGGCGACTTCTCCGTAAAGCCGCGCTCATCCAGGTCCCGGGCTGCGGTGGTGGAGATGTAGTCGCCGTCGAAGTACGGGCGGCTATTGACGTATCGGTCCCGGTAGTCCAGACGTGGGTTCAGCAGCACCAGCCGATCGACTTCCCGCGGGCGCGATCCGGCGTGCAGGGCTGCGGCACCGCCGGAGAACGACGCCGCGATCACGTGCAAGGGGCGGTCTAGGCCTGACTGCTCACGCAACTGATCAGCGGCCGCCCTGATGTCGTTGGCCACACCCGCCATCGTGATGTCCGCCGGCCTGCCGCCACTCGCCCCGTGCGCCCGCAGATCGAACCGCAGCGACACCAGCCCGGCCGCCGCCAACCCTTCGGCCAGCCGGGTGAAGAAGCCGCCCTCCTCCCGGGTCACGCCCGCGCCGTGCACCAGCACCGCCACCCCAGCCGTCGCCCTTCCCTGCGGCGCCCTCACCGTTCCCGTAAGCGCCGTACCGTCCAGGGACCGGAACCGAACTTCCCGCTCTAAAGCCATACTCCCGATCGTAGGCACCAGCCCACGACCCCGGCAGCGAATCCACTGCGACTGCCCGATGTGGCTCACCCCGGCGCCCTGCCCACCCGGGCCACCGCCTGAGCGGGCAGGCGGTCTTCCGTCATGGCGACGATGTGCCGCTGTTCGCGTCCGTCGCGGGCCGCAGGCCCGGGCGTGGCTTCGGCGGTGCCGTGTCCGGTGTACGCGACAGTGATCATGTGAACCGCCGGACCCTTCCCCTGCTCCTCGCTGTCCTCCTGGCCACGGCGGGATGCGTCTCCGTCGCCCCCGTCGACAACAAGCCCCCGCAGGACCGCCCGAACGTCTCGGTCCCGGCCCCCGCTTCCCAGCGGGAGACCGGTGGGGCGCTGCCGCTGACGCCGTTGCCCGGCAGTCGGCCGCCCGCTCCTGCCGTGGTGATCGCGCCCGAGGAGAGCCCGTCGGCCGTACCGCCTCGCCGGGAACAGCCCCGCACGACGAAGACCGACGGATCGGGCACGGGAGCGCGGACGGTACGGAAGCCGGTGAAAGCGAAGCAGTCCAGCCCGCAGCGCCCGGCCTCGAAAGCCAAGGTGAAGACCAAAGTGAAGGCGAAGCCGCGCAAGGTGCGGACGTCGAAGCCCACGGTTCCTCAGCGCTCCCGCCCGGCTGCGGTCCCGGCTCCGGGGCGTGTCTCCATGGCCGAACTGTGCCGCTCCTCGCACGGGGTCACGAGTCCGGCCATCACCCAGCTCTGCCACGGCACATACAGGTGACCAAGAGGTTCAGCGCGCTGCGTGCGCCAGGCTAGCGGGCTTGATTGCGCCATCCCCGTAGCGGTTTCGGGCCCGGTCCGCGACGGCCTCGATGGCCAGCAACTTGTCGACGTCGGGGTCGAAGGTGAGCTGGCGCGGCGCCTCGTCGGCCGCACGCAGGCCCTGGGCTCGCAGGGAGATCGCTCGTACGCGCGCGCGTTGCAGGGAGAGCGTGGCGTACAGGTCGTAGGCAGTGCGGGTGAGGAGGAAGGTGTGGGCGGTGGCTTCGGGGAGGGTGCGGCTGCGGGTGGTGGTGGAGCCGTCCGCGTAGCGCACGGTCAGGGCCACGGCTGACGCAGCCTTGCGGTCAGCGCGCAGGATGGCGCCGAGGTGCCCGGTCAGCGTGAGGAGGGCGCGGTGGTGCTCGACAGGGTCGAGTTCGTCGGCGGTGAAGCGGTGCTCGGCGCTGATGGACTGGGCGATCGGTTCGGCGCGGACGGGCCGAGGGTCGTGGCCGTGGGCGGCTTCGTGGAGGGCTCGTCCAAGGGCGATACCGAGAAGGCGTTGGAGGGTGAGCAGGGGAACGTCGGCGAGGTTGCCGATGGTGTGCAGGCCGTGGAGGGCCAGGGTTTTGGCGGTGGCCGGCCCGACCCCGAGGAGCAGGCCTACCGGGCGGGGCCGCAGGAAGGCACGGATCGCGGCGGGATCGTCGGGGATCGTGCGCAGTTCACCGGGCGGGGTGACGGCGGCGGCCATCGCGGCCAGGGCGCGGTTGGGGCCCGCTCCGATCGTGGTGTGGAGTCCCGTGTGGGCAGTGATGCGTAGGCGTACGAGGTGGGCGAGGCCTTCGGTGCTCTGGTCGAAATAGCGGCGGGCGCCGGTGATGTCGATGACGACGGCATCGGGCGGCAGGGCCTGGACGGCTGGGGTGATGTCCCGCAGCAGTGCGAGGACCTGCTCGTAGCGGTCGGTGTCGGCGGGGGTAAGGCCGTGCAGGTGGATGTGGAGGATGCTCCGGTCTGTGGTGGTCATCGCGATCACCCCGCCGACCCGGGACTGCGGTGCCCTAGACGCCGCAGATCTGCCGACCTGGTCCCGGCGGTCTGGAGATCAGCGAAGGCGTGAAGGCGAGCCCCCGCAGTGCCGTCGGGCAGGGTGCGGCCGTGGCGCGGGCCGGTGTTCTGGGCTGGGGTGGGTGCGGGTGTGGTGTGGCCGAGGAGGTCGAGGGCTGCCTGCGGACCGTGGTCGCGGCGGGCGAGCGCGACGTCTTCCAGGTTCCAGGCCATCGCGCCGACGACGGTGCGCCTGCTGCCGCGGCGCTCGACGGTGCCGCGGACCAGGAGCAGCCCGGACTGGAAGATCGTGTGGGCACAGGCGTCGTGGGAGTCCTCGAAGAACGCCAGGTCGACGAGGCCTGATCCGTCTTCGAGGGTGACGAAGATGACGCGCTTCCCGCTGGGGATGGGCGGGGTCTGGGTGGATGCGCGGACGCCCGCGACCAGGACGCGCTGCCCGGCGTGGAGGGCTTGGAGGTGTTTGGCGTCGGTGGCGCCGAGCTCGCGCAGGAGCCGGTGGTGGTGGTCCATGAGGTGGTGGGTGACGTCGATGGACAGCACGTCGAGTTCGGCGGACAGGGCCTCGCGGCGGGTCATCTCGGGCAGCCCGCTCGCACCCGCCGTGACGAGTTCCTCGCCGAGCGGGAGCTGGCCGTCGGTAGTGGGCTGGCGGAAGTGGCGGTGCAGCTCGGTTGCCTGCAGCAGGAGATCGCGGCGGCTCGCTTCCCCTTGGAGCGGGCCGAGAGCGCCGATCTGGATGAGGCGTTGGGCCAAGGGCAGGCTGGGGCGGGCGCGCTGCCACAGGTCCTGGAGGCTGGTGTAGGGCTGGCCGGCCGCGATTCGGGCGGTCTCGGTCTCGCTGATCCCGCGCACCGTGGCCAGCGCGAGCCTCACCCCCCAGCCTGTGTTGGTGCGCTCGACGCTGTGCTCGGGCCGGGAGGCGTTCACGTCGACGGGGAGCACGGGCACGCCGTTGCGGCGTGCGTCTGAGGCCAGGACGCGCATCGGCCACATGCCCGGGTCGTGCTCGAAGACACCGGCGTAGAAGGCGGCCGGGTGGTGCGTCTTGAGCCAGGCCGACTGCACCGCCGGGACCGCGAACGCCACCGCATGGCTTCTGCAGAATCCGTAGGCCCCGAACTCCTTGACGACGTTCCAGACCTCGTCGACCACCGAGGTGCTGTACCCGTGTGCGCCGGAGGCCTCGCGGAACCACGCCTCGACTCTGGGGAGACGTGCGGGGTCGGCGAGGGCTCGGCGGGCGACGTCGCCGGCGGCGAGGTCGCAGCCCGTCATCGTGGAGAGGATCTGCATGATCTGCTCGTGCCAGATGACGACCCCGTACGTGTCGTCCATGATCGGAACCAGGTCTGGGTGCGGGTAGTGGGGCTGCTCGATGCCGTGACGTGCGGCGATGAACCGTGCTGGCATTCCCCCGGCCACCGGTCCCGGCCGGAAAAGCGAGATGTCGGCGATGACGTCCTGCATGTGACGGGGCTGGAGACGTGAGATCAAGTCCTGCTGCCCACTTGACTCAATTTGGAAGCAGCCCAGCACGTTGCCGCTGCGGATCAGCTCGAAGGTCGCCTCGTCACCGAGGTCGACGTGGTCGGGGCTGTCGAGGTCAAGCTGACGGCCGGTGGTACGGCGGATCTCCCCGACGGCGTGCGCCATCGCCGACTGCATCCGCACGCCCAGGACGTCCAGCTTGACCAGGCCGAGGTCCTCGACGTCGACTTTGTCCGCCTGAACCATGGGATAGCCGCCAGGGGTCGGCTGCACCGGCAGCCGGTCCAGCAGCGTGTTGTTGGAGATGATCACGCCGCACGGGTGCATCGCATAGCCACGCGGCAGAGCGTCCAGGCCTTCGGCGAGCTCCCACAGCGGGCCGAACTCGGCCGCCTCAGCGGCAAGCACCTTGAGTTCGGGAAGTTCGGCGAGTGCGCTGCGGATGTCGCAGGCCCGGATGTGGGGGAAGCTCTTGGCGATCCGGTCCACGGTCTGGGGACGGATGCCGAGAGCGAGCCCGGTATCGCGCAGGGCCTGGCGGCCGCGGTAGGTCTCGGGCATGCCGGTGACCGCGACCCGCTCCGGTCCGAACCTCTCGAAGATCCGGTCGTACACCTCCAGTCGGCGGGCCGACTCCACGTCGAGGTCGATGTCGGGCAGCGAGGTCCGCCGCTCGGACAGGAACCGTTCGAACAGCAGCCGGTGTTCCAACGGGTTCGCCGTGGCGATGAACAGCGCGTGGTTGACCATGGACCCGGCGCCGGAGCCCCGGGCGGCGACACGGATGCCCATCGCGCGGACGTCGGCGACGACCTGCGCGACCGCCAGCACGTACCCCTCGTAACCCATGCGTCCGAGAACGCCAAGTTCGTACTCCAGCTGCGCGAGGGCCCGCTCGTCGCGGTCCAGGCCCCGGGCGCTCATCCCGGCCTCACACCGCTGTCGCAGCAGCCGCATCGCGTCCCCGGCGGCCGGGCCGGCCCCGACCACCGGAGGTTCGGGGAAGTGCGGCCGTCCGAGCCCGAGGTCTACGACAGGGTCGATGACGCAGGCCTCGCCGGTCAGGGCGGTCTCCGCAAGCAGCGCGGCCGCCCGGCCCTGCCCGCCGCCACTGGCCTCCACGATCCGCTCCGCGACCGCCCGCATCGCGGCCGGATCCTTCAGCCAGCGCTCCCCGCAGTCCAAGCGCCGCCGGTCGATGGGACGCAGCAGCCGGGCCGAGTCCAGCACATCGGCGATCTTGTGCTGGGCCGGGTCGGCGTAGCGGACGGCGTTGGTCAGCACCGCGCGAACGCCGAGCTGGTCGGCCAGACCAAGGGTGCGCGCGGCCAGCCGCAGCGAGCCGGCTCCCGCACCGGGCAGCCCCCACCACACGCACTCCAGCCTCAGGTTCTCCCCGACGACCTCGCGCCAGGGCGCGATCAGCCGCTCGGCCCGGTCCGGCCGCCCATCCGTGAGCGCACGCACCGGCTCCGACATCGGCCCGAGCAGCACCGTCAGGCCGTCCCCCGCGTACTCGGCGAGCGTCGCCCATGACACCACCGGCGGACCGCCCGCCGCACCCGCGTGCGCGGCGGACACCAGACGGCACAGCCGCGCCCACCCCACAGCGTGCTGCGCCAGCAGCGTCACCCGCAGAACCGGTTCGACCACGTGTGCACCGCCCCGCGCCGGCGTCCGCGTTCGAGCGGCGGCGGCAGGACCCGGCGTCGGCATGGGCTCCACCGCGACGTCAACCCCGAAGACGGGGCGGACCCCGGCCGACGCGGCCGCTTTCGCGAACCGGACGGCGCCAGCGACCGTGTCGCGGTCGGTGAGCGCGAGCGTGCCGATGCCCCGCTCAGCGGCCCGTCGCACCAGGTCAGCGGGATGCGAGGCGCCGTAGCGTGCCGAGTAGCCGGACGCGACGTGCAGGTGGACGCCATCCTTCACGGCCCACCTCCGATCGTCGACCTTTCAGCCGACGCTGGCCGAATCTCTCCCTTCCAAGATATCGAGCACTTGTTCGAAAAAGCGAATCGGATACTCCAGTCGGGGTACGACACTGATGAGACGTGGGGCTCACCCTGATCTGCGAAAACACCGGCAGCCGGAGTGAGAGCTGGTGGATGGGAAGCGGCTCTCGTAGGGCGGGTCCGACCTGGGTTTCGAGCGGAATCCCACAGGCAGGGCTGCGGGTACGTTCGTAGTACGGGGTGCGGCCCTGGCCATTCAGAGGCCGCGACGGGGGCCGTACCCCGGCACCGCCAGGCCGGAAGGGCAATGGTGGCTGCACTCCCGGCGACGAACCTCGCCTTGGCGGTCACGTGCGCGAGGACGGGTTCGGGTTCAGCTAGCCGTGCAGCACTCCGGTGCGCGCGGCGATGCCTCGGAGTTCGGGTGTGGTGCGTCCGGAGAGCAGCAGGCCGGAGACGAGGGATTTCACGGCGGGGCGGGCGTGGGTTTCCTGTGGGGCCCAGTACTCGGCTTGGAGGAGGGCGCGGATGCATTCGTCGCGTCGGCCCCATTGGGCGAAGGCCTTGGCGCGGTCGGTGAAGTAGAGCGCGCGGCGTTCCGTGGTGGGGAGGGCTTGGGGTGCGAGGGCGTCGGCGGCGGCGATGGCGGCGGAGGGGTCTCCGGCGGTGTTCTCGGCCGAGATGAGGTGGAGTTGGACGGTGGCCCAGCTGAATCCGCCGTTGGTGTCGCGGAGGTGGGTGACAGAGCCGAGGGTCTTGGCGATAGCGGTGGCCTGAGCGGTGAGCTCGCGCATGCCTGTTTGGTCGCGTTGGTGGGCGACGGTGTAGGCGGCGCACTGGACGAGCAGGCCTCGCTGGGCGGTCCCGGCGTTGCCGAGTTCGCGCAGGGCCGGGTCGTCGGCGGCGTTTAGGGCGAGGGTCAGGGCCTGGTCGTGCCAGCCGGCCTTGCGGGCGAGGACGGCCTGCTGGCGGGCCGCTTCCGCGACCGCGAGCGGCGTCCCGCCGGCGGTGGCGAACTGGCGGGCACGGTCGGCTGCCATCCAGCCGAGTTGCGGCTCGTCGAGCTTGATGAGGATGCGCGTGGCCAGGAGGTAGGCCTGTGCCAGCACGGGGAAGGTATCGCCGCTCCCGGTGGACCTGTGTCCGGCACAGATCAGGCGTGGGAGCCGTAGGGCGAGGCTGGAGTACGCGCAGTTGTTGAAGTCGGCCGTGGCCCGGTGCAGTTCTGCCGCGAGGAGGTCCGGGGGCGTGTCGGGGGCTGTGTGGTCCAGTCCCAGCATCGCGTCGCGCAGCCCTGCGGTGAGCGTTTCTCCGAGCTGTGCCTCTTCGGTCTTGGCCGGGGCAGCTCCGGCGAGGGGGGCGCCCATGGCGGCCGCCGCGGTGACCGCCAGGTTCGCGAGCAGTTGCCTTCGCGTGCGCACCGGGTCCTCTCCGTCCTCGCGCCCTGGGCTTCCCAGAGTAGGGGCGGGAAGGCGGGGATACGGACCGGTTCGCTGACTGAGTGGATCCGGATCTGCGTCCGGGGCCGGTGCGAGGCCGAGGTCCTGCGGTGGGATGTCGAGCGCGCGGGCGAACCTCTGCAGCACGGAGACATCCGTCATGGCCGCCTTGGACTCACCGCGCTCCAGACGGGATACCTGGGCCGCCGAGTAGCCGGTCAGCGCCCCGAGCTTGGCCAGGCTCATTCCCTGAACTCTGCGAGCTGCCCGGACCACCTCGCCGGGTGTCACCTGTGACTTTCGAACAGCACCCATAACCCCATCCCGGTGTAGCCGAGGCTGCGTGCCCCCTCAGGAGCCGGGGCTCACACGCGGCCGTCCGTCTTTGCACAAGTTGCAAACTCCTTGCAGCCCTATGGCTACTGACTGTTGTACCGCGTTCGGGTGCGGTGGTCTTGGACTTGCCGCGGTCCACCAACACCGCGCACTCCCCCACCCCTGTGAGCACTCCCAAGAAGGGACTTCTCCGTGGATCGGTACTTGCAGCATCGCGACCGTCTGCTGACCTCGTCCAGGCCCATGCCGGACTTCGAAGCCGTGGGCTCGAACGGGCCCTGGCTTCACCTCGCCGACGGCCGCCGGGTCTTCGACGGATCGAGCGGACTGCTCTGCGTGAACGTCGGGCAGGGCAGCCGGGCGGTCTTCGCCCGCATCGAGAAGCAGTTCTCCCGCTACTCGTTCGGCGGGGCCGCCGTCGTCCAGCCCCACATCCAGATGGAACTGATGGACCGCCTGTGCCGCGCGGTGGGCCGGCCGGAGGACTCCGTCGCGCTGACCACGTGCGGGACGCTCGGCGTCGAGGTCGCGGTGGGCCTGGCCCGCAACATCGTCCGCGTCCGCGACAAGAAGGCGCGCGGGGACATCCTGACGTCCAGCCTGAGCTACCACGGCAACAGCGTGTTCACCCTCGGGGTCGCGGGCAACCAGATCCGCAACCCCCGCCCCGAAGACCGCTACGGCCTGGGCCCCGCCTTCCCCGCGCCCTACCCGCCGGCCCACGGCCACACCCACGAAGGTCGCGGGTGTGACGTCTCGTGCGCCGAGGAGGTGGCGCTCGCGATCGACGGCAGGGGCGCGCAGAACGTCGCCGCGGTGCTGATCGAGCCGATCAACGGGACCACGGGCGGCGCCTTCGTGCCCCCGGACGGCTACCTGCGGCGGGTGTCGGAGATCTGCCGGGAGCGGGATGTCCTGGTCATCCACGACGAGGTCCTGACCGGGCTGTGGCGCACCGGCACTCCGCTGGCGAGTGATTACTGGGACGGGTGCGAGCCTGACCTGGTCATCCTGTCCAAGGGCCTGGGCGCCGGCTACACCGGGGTCGGCGCGGTGCTGGTATCACCGGAGCTCGCGCCACTGCTGCGGCACAAGGACGTGGACCCGCTGCCCGCGATGGGCACCATGGCCACCCACCCCCTTCAGGCGGCGGCCTGCCTCGGAGTCCTGGACGACCTTGAGGCCATGGACTTCGCCGCCTTCACCGCTCGCGGCGACCGCCTCGGAGCCTCGCTCTGCTCCCTGACCGACCAGGCGCCGGTGCGTGAGGTCCGGGGCGTCGGCCACCTGTACGGGGTCGAGGTCGCCCCGGGCCTGCTCTGGCCGCTGATGGAGGAATGCGAGCGGCGCGGCGTCTTCTTCTACCCCTTCACCGGCGCCGGTGAGCCGCGTAGCGAGGGCCTTGTCGTCGCTCCCCCGCTGAACGCCAGCGACGACGACGTCGACTTCCTGATCACCGCGCTCACCGACGCGGTGGCCGCCTTCAGCTAGCCCGCCCCGCCGACCCCGCGCATGGGGGGCGGACCGTTTCGACTCGGAGATCGAGGACACGTCATGCAGTTTCCCGTCACGGTCATCGACCAGCTCGATGAGACCCAGATCCGTAGGTGGAACGACTTCTACGGGGTGAGCGCCGACCGGCCCCGCTTCGAGGAGGAGGGCGTCTGGCGGCGCAACCAGCAGGAGGAGACCGCCGAGAACTCCGGCTGGACCGGCGAGGGCGACGCGCGCCGCCGCATCGTCCACTACCAGCACCAGTACGGCATCGTCGACACCACGGCGGCGCCGGCCCTCGCTATGACGCAGCTGTACCTGTACCACTCGGTTGCGGCCCCGCTGGCCGAGATCGAGGTGTCGTGGGAGGAGAACCACGCGATGCTGTCCGAAGGAGGCTGGAAGCACGTCGGGGCGGGCCGGTTCGAGCTGGGTGACCTGCGCGTCCACCTGATCCGCATGGAGCAGCACCCGGAGGACCTGCGGGCCGGCCGCCGGCTCCCGGCCGACTACGAGGTCATCGACACCGTCTTCACCTCCGTCAACTGCTTCCCGCCCCGCGCCGTCCGGCGTCGGCCCTGGGAGGTCCTGACCCACGGCGTCCGGGTCAAGGACACCCCCGGACAGCCGCTCTACGCCGACGATCTGGCACAGCTCACGGACTTCCTGCCGTTCCAGGTGGAGGTCGGCTGCGGCGTGTCCTACGAGGCTGGGGTTCCGCCGCTGCACCGGCTCCACGAGATGTACCACGTCAACGAGATCGAGGACGAGCAGCTCGGCAAGGGCTTCACCTTCATCCTCGCACCGGGGAGGGATCCGCTGCTCGCGGAGATGTTCCTCGACACCGAGGAGAAGGTCTGCGAGCTGTCGGAGATGTACCGGGCGTGCTTCGACGCGGAGGTCACCCCGGCCCTGCACGCGCTCAAGAGGATGGAGGAGGCCGGGCACCTGGTCGGTCCGTTCATCACGAACAACTTCGACGCGCTCGGCGCCCGCGCCGGGTTCGAGGAGCAGTTCATGCGCCGCTACGACCAGCGGATCCCGACGCTCACCCTCCACCCCGCCGCGAAGGCCTTGGTCGTGATCGGGCTGCACGCGGACCGGCGGTGGGTGGCCAAGCGGGCCCGCGCGGCCGGCCTGAAGGTGTTCCTCGTCGACCCGGAGGGATTCCGCCGTCCGGACGGTTCCTGGTTCGCCTACCCGCTGGAGGCACCGCAGACCGGCGACGTCGTCGTACGGCAGACCGCCGCCGACGCGATCAGCGGACTGGAGCGGATGCTGAACCCCGCGTGACCAGCGCGCGAAAGAAGGGGTCGGGGAACGGCGCTAGCCTCTGGGCTCGTTCCCCGGCCCCCGCACGGGCCCCTTTCAGGATGAGAGTCAAGGAATGCGCGTTTCAGTAATCGGCTGCGGACACCTCGGCATCCCGCACGCGGCCGCGATGGCCGAACTGGGTCATGAGGTCATCGGGGTGGACGTCGACCAGGCCAAGGTCGACCGGCTCAACTCCGGCCAGTGCCCCATCTACGAGACCGGCCTCCCCGAACTCCTCGCGGCCCACACCACGAGCGGACGCCTGCGATTCACCACCGACATCCGCGAGGCGGCCGACTTCGCCGAGCTGCACTTCATCGGTGTCGGCACCCCGATCGACGCGGACGGCCGCTCCTACGACACCGGGCAGGTCTTCGGAGCGATCCGCCAGCTCGCCCCGCACCTGACCCAGCCATGCACGATCGTCGGGAAGAGCACGGTCACCGTCGGCACCACCGTCCAGGTCACCGCCCTCGCTCAGCGCCTCGCCCCCGCCGGCACTGCGGTGGAGGTGGTGTGGAACCCGGAGTTCCTCCGCGAGGGACACGCTGTCGAGGACACGCTGCGCCCCGATCGGCTCATCGCCGGCCTCACCACCTTGGAAGCGGAGAAGGCGATCCGCGCCGTCTACGCCCCCATCCTCGACGCCGGTGTACCCATCTTCGTCACCGACCCGCAGACCGCCGAGCTCGCCAAGGGCGCGGCGAACACCTTCCTCGCCTTGAAGATCAGCTACATCAACGCCGTCGCCGACATGTGCCAGGCCGCAGGCGGCGATGTCACCCAGATCGTGGAGATCCTCGGCATCGACCCGAGGATCGGCAGCGGCGGCATGCGGCCCGGCATCGGCTACGGCGGCGGCTGCCTGCCCAAGGACGTCCGCGCCTTCACCGCCTCCGCCCGCCAGCTCGGCGCCGACCGGGCAGCCACCCTCCTGCGCGCAGCCGAGGAGATCAACGAGTCCCGCACCGACGTCGCCATGGACCTCATCCGCGAGGCCTTGTGCGGGCATCCGGTCGAGAACGCCAACATCACTGTGTGGGGGGCCGCGTTCAAGCCCGGCACCAACGACGTCCGCGAAAGCCCGGCGCTCGCCCTCGCCCACGCCCTCCAGCAGGCCGGCGGCAACGTCACCGTCCACGACCCGCAGGCCATGGCCACCGCCATGACCCGCAACCCCGAACTGGACTACACCGACAACCTCGCCGAATCCGTCGAAGGCACCCACCTCGTCGTCCTGGCCACCGAGTGGCCGGAGTACCAACAGGCCGACCCCCACGCCCTCGTCGCCCTCGCCGCCGACCCGCTGCTCGTCGACTGCCGCACCACCCTGGACCCCGAGCCCTGGCGGGCGGCCGGCTGGGCCATTCACCAGCTGGGACGCCCCGGGAAGTAGAGCCCGCGTCGAAGAGATCCACCGCACCACTGCCCCACAGTCCGCAATGCCGGAGGTGCCCTGCCATTACCAGTGACGACGTTGCACTCCGCCGTGCCGAGGACTCCGACGCGCGCCCTGCGGCTGATGTCTGGCTGCGTTCCTTCGCCGCCG
Source organism: Streptomyces sp. GQ60 (assembly GCF_059758875.1). Lineage (NCBI taxonomy): Bacteria > Bacillati > Actinomycetota > Actinomycetes > Kitasatosporales > Streptomycetaceae > Streptomyces > Streptomyces sp. GQ60. Next base: position 27,906 of record NZ_JCAXEG010000021.1, read on the forward strand.
CGCTACCGACCGTGCGCTGCGCGCACGAAGAAGCCGAGGTACGCGACTGGTTCGCGCGCGTCCTCGTGCCGCGGTACGAGACCTGGGTCGCGGTCACCGGCAACAGCGTGGTGGGGCTCATGGTGCTCAACGGGGAAGAGCTGAAGCAGCTCTACCTCGACCCCACGTGGCGCGGGCGGGGACTCGGCGATCGGTTCATGTCCTTGGCCAAAGCGCAGCAGCCGGACGGGCTGACGCTGTGGACGTTCCAGGTGAACACCGCGGCGCACCGGTTCTACGAGCGGCACGGCTTCATCGCGGTCGAGCGGACGGACGGCTTGCGCAACGACGAGCGCGAGCCGGATGTCCGCTACGTCTGGCAGCCGCCACCGGCTCGCTGACGGTGAAGGCGGTCACCCGAAGTTCTGGGTGACCGCCTTCACCATTGTGGGAGCGGTCTACGGTGGCGCGATGACATTTCTGATCGTTGGCGGCAGCGGTTTCCTCGGGACCGAGCTGATCCGGCAGGCGAGCACAGCGGGGCATTCGACCGTCGCGACGTACGCGACGAAGCCCGGCTCCGCCTCCCCCACCGCGTGGCGCCGCCTGGATCTGCGGGACTCCGGAAGTCTGGACACCATCCTTTCCGAGGTCCGCCCGGAGGTCGTTCTCAACGTGTCGAGCGGATCGGCGCACTGGCCGACCACGGCGGAAGGCCCCGTCCGGCTCGCGATGGCCGCAGCGAAGTACGGCACCCGCATAGTCCACGTATCCAGCGACGCGATCTTCTCCGGCGCGGACGTGCACTACGACGAGTCCAGCCTCCCCGACCCCGTCACCCCCTACGGCGCGGCCAAGGCCGCAGCCGAGACCGGCGTCCTCGCCTTGCACCCGAAGGCCACGGTCGCCCGGACATCACTGATCATCGGCCACGGGCGGTCCGTGCACGAGAGGATCGTGCACCAACTCGCCGCCGGCCTGCGCGACGGTGTCCTGTTCACCGACGACGTCCGCTGCCCCGTCCACGTCACCGACCTGGCCGCCGCCCTCCTGGAACTGGCCGCCGCCGACGCGACCGGCATCCACCACCTCGCCGGCCCCGACGCCGTGAGCCGCCACGAGCTGGGCGTTCTCATCGCCGAGCGGGACGGGCTCGACGCCACCCAGCTCCCCACCGGCCTCCGGGCCGAAAGCACACTCCCGGGCGCCCTCGACGTACGCCTCGACAGCCGGGCCACCCAGCAAGGTCTACGCACCACCCTGCGCGGCGCCCGGGAATTCCTACGGCCCGGATTCGCCACCTGACCCGACGGGCCTGTCAGTCCTCGGGCTGGGCTCGGGCTGCGGCAAGCAGCCGCTGCGCCGTCCGCTGGCCGACCTGGTAGTGCTCGGCGATCTCGTCGGTGGTCACCTGTCCCAGGAGGAGAAGAGCGGAGACCTCCGTGACGCGGGGATCGTGCCGGTGGCGTGGTGCCCGGTTGCGGAGATCGCCGGGCTTTCGGCCGGGGTTGTGGTGACGCTGGTCCGGAGAGTCACGGCGGGCGGTGATGCTGCGGCGGGTCCACCACGTTCGACCATGGCGCTCGGTGCCTGCGGGGAGGTAGCCGGTGGTGGCGTACGCGCGGACGGTAGTGGCGTCGATACCGAGAACCGTCCCGGCTTCCTTGTCGCTGAGAAGGTCGTCGGGGTGGGGCGCGCTATCGGCCGGGCTCGCAGGGATGGGTGCGCCCTTGATGTAGGCGGTGGCCTGCGCGGCGTCGTAGAGCCGCAGCCTCTCGCGGGGGTTGAGGACCGGGACGCGGGCGCGGAAGTCGGCGCCGTGGCGGCGCCGCCAGGTGTACACGGGCAGGCCGCTCGCGGTGGCGATGTCGTCCTCGGTCATGGTGCGGCGTCCCTGGGGGATCATCCGTGGCTCTCCTTCGGTGTGCGGGTCCAACGTGCCGTACGCCGGACCGGCGGATGCAGATGATTCGGGGCCGATGGGCACAGTTCGTCTTGCCGTACGGGGTAGGGGCGTCGGCGCCACGACGGACTTGAGCGGAGGGACCGCGGTGGTGCGCACCGGGAGACGGCCAGACGACCGGGTGTCGCCCGGTGGCCTGGCCCTGCTGCTGCGTGCGCGCCCGGGGTCGGGCCCCCGGTCTGCCGTCGCGCTCCCCCGCTGGGTGCGGTCCGGTGCGGGGGACCACCGGGGTGCGCACGGGGGATGGCCGGCGGACCGGGTGTCGCTGGGCGGCCCAAGCCGGTTCCGGCGTGCGCGGCCAGGGTCGGGCCCCCCGGGCGGCCGTCGCATCGCCCCTTCGTTTTGGGTCACGGCGTTGCCCGGCCGGGTTCCTGGCTCCGGCCGGGCGGTAGTCGGGTCAGTCGGCACGGACGGCCAGAATGCCGTCGCGTAGCTCCCATTCGTCTGCGTCGACCAGTTCGCGGGGGTAGATGTAGTGGTCGCAGCCCGGGTTGGTGCAGTAGAGCAGGGCGGTTACGTCTCGCCGAGCGAAGAGTCCGGTGCTGCACCGGCCGCAGCGCGGGAGGATCCAGGAACTGAGGCGGCGGCCCTGAATGACCGGCTGGAGCTCGGCGAGAAGGTTCTCCGTGTCCTGCGGCAAGGTCCGGGCGGCTCCGGCGGAGTCGTAGAGGATCCGGTACTCACCGGTCCCTGTGTCGCGGGCGGTGAGTTGCAGGCTCTCGTGGTCGGCGACGGGGTGGTCCACGGTGACATCGCCGCCGAGGTGGCCGGTCCCGCTGATGGTGACGAGCCAGGGACCGACCTGGGCTTCGAGGAAACTGCCACCACTGTCCCATGAGCGGGTGGCGAGGATGCCAATGCGGCTGAGGGCGGCTGTCAGATACGCGGACAGCGGGGTCGGGGTGTCGGTGCTGTGCATGGAGTCCCTCTCTGCGGTGGGGCCCGGCCGGAAGGGACTCCGGCCGGGCAGGGGCGTCAGGAGCGGCTGTCTCCGTGCTGCTGGGGGATGGTGAGCGGCCGGGGCTCGGCCTCGTCGGTGAACCGGCCGAGTGCGGCGCAGGCGGTGGCCAGTGCGGACCCGCCCGGGATGTGCTGTGCGGAGGCGGCGAGCAGGTCGGCCATGGCACCGGCGAATGCCGTGTCGTCCAGCCCGTCCACGGGGCCGGGCCGGACGGCGGTCCGGACGTAGGTCAGGGCGCGGTGGAGGATGTCGATGGCGTCGTGGTGGTCGGCGGTCGCGGCGTGCATGACCTCGCTGACGGCTCCGGTGAAGGCGGCCTGCGTCTGCGTGGGCTCCAGGTAGCCGTGGACGCTGGCGGACTCCGCTACCAACTCCACGCCCCGCTCCACGTCCGTCGGGTTGTCGACGTGGTCGTAGAGATCCATGTAGGTGTGGACGGTCGCCAGCCCTGTGCGGGCGTAGGCGTCCTGGAGGGCGCTCCGGATCGCGGTGACGGCTGCGTCGGCGTCGGTGTCCGGGTCTGCGTCGGCCTGCGCGGTGTAGACCGGCTCGTATTCGGTCTCTCCGGTCGGGCGGTAGAAGACCTGCCATCCCTGCTGGGGCGTGGGGGTAGCGCCGTGCTGGCGCATAGCGGTGATGTGGCTGCCGGTGGGGGTGTCGATGACGATCCTGTCGGTTACCGCGCTGACGTACTCGTGGTGGTTGTAGTGGATTCCGGCGGCGTTGAGGGCCAGCTCCAGTACGGCGGTCCTGGCGACCTGGGTGTCGGTGATGGTCATGGTGTTCCTCCGTGCGGTGTGGGGGGTGGGTGGGGCGGACCGGCCGCCCCACCCGACGCAAGTTGATTTGCAGCGGTAGGTGACAGGTCAGAGGACGGCGGCGACTTGGGCGCCGAGCCACTGGGCGACGTTGCAGCTCACGGCGTTGCCCGCCTGCTGGGTCTGCTCCGTCTTGTTGCCGCGCATGATGTAGTCGCCGGGGAAGCGCTGGGCCGCCAGTTGCTCGCGCGGCTGGAGCATCCGGAAGTGGCAGTCTTCGACGCTGAGGGCCTGCTCGATGGCCGTGTCGGCCGGGGTGAGGACTCCGGCGGAGTCGCGGGTGGCGAGGGTGAGCATCGGCTCACTGACGGGCTTGGCGGTGCCCTTGCGGTAGGGGATGACGAGTCCGTGGTGGCGGCCCCGGGCGGCGAGCGTGGCGAGCGGGCGTTCCACGGTGTCGACGCGGCCGTTGCGGCGCATGGTGACGACGTAGGGCATGGTCACCAGGGCTTCGGAGTCGCGGGTGGTGCGGGTCCTCATCGGCTCGGCGATGTCGGTGGTGGTGTCGTTCCAGCTGCCGCCAGCGGGGACGAGCATGCCGTGGCGGCTGGGGACGAGGAGGCCTTCGCCGACCTTGCGGGTCCGGGACGGGAGGGGGGCCTGCTCGGGAAGCATCGCGCGGCCGTCGTGCCCGGAGTGGTTGAGCGTGAGGAGGCTGGCGCGCTGCGGGTACTGCTGGAGGCCCTTGTGGATGCGCTCCATCGTCTTGACCGCCAGGGGGCGGGTCCGGTCGCCGATCCTCGTGCCGAGGTTGGTCCAGTCGATCGCTGCGGCGGCCGGTCGGGTGTAGGGCTCGACGAGCGAGTTGCGGCACCGGGCGTTGGGGCAGCGGTAGTCGTACTGGCGGCCGTACTTTCCGATGGTCCGGCCCTTGCGCCAGGTCTGGACACCTTCGACGTCTTCCCCGCATCCGGCGCACCAGGCGAGCGGCCGGGGGCGCAGGTCCGGAAGCGGGATGCCGACGCGGGTGAAGACGATGTAGATGCGGTCGCGCCACTGCGGGGCGTGGAGGTTGTCGGGGCCGCCGACGTGGGCGGAGGAGACCGAGACGATCTGGGAGTTGTAGCCGAGCAGTTCAATGCCCTGGACCCACCAGCGGAAGAGGCGCCAGTCGGTGGCGAACTCGGTCACGTTTTCACACAGGATCGCCTTGTAGTAGTGGACCTCGGCGGCCCGCATGACGTCGTAGGCGGTCGCGCGAGTGCGCGTGAAAGCCTCGGGGTCAGCGGGCTCGTAGTCGTCGTCGCCGATGCCGATCTGCCCGTCCTGCACGCTTCGGCGGGTGCCTCCGGCGGGGCTGATCTCCGTGCAGATGGGGGAGGCCCACAGGATGTCCGTGGTGGGCAGGCGGCGCATGTCGTAGTTGTTGATGTCGGCGCAGATGTGGTCGGCGTCGCGGTGGTTGGCGCTGTGGGTCTCGATGGCGACCTTGGAGTGGTTGGCGGCGAGCTTGAGCTCGTATCCGGCGGCGACCAGGCCGGTGGAACTTCCTCCGGCGCCGCAGAAGATGTCCGTTGCGGTCAGGGACATGACAGCTCTCATTCCGTGGTGGTGAGTTTCTGACGGGCTGCCAGGGTGGGTACCGACCACCCTTGGCGACAAGAACAACTTTACAGCAACAGCAGACAGTGGGGCGGCGGTTTCGCAGCTCAAACGGGTGATTCACGCATCCGGAAGAGGCCGGTAAGACCCGGCGGCGGCTCGCCGATGTGCCGGGCCGAGCGGGGTGGGTCCCTCGTTGGGCGGCACTCTCGGTGGCCCTGCGGGCGGGTGGGGGTGGCGGAGCTTGCGGAGCCGGCCCCGCCCGGTCGTAGGGCATGGTGCGGAGGGGCGTCCAGCGAGGGACCCGCCCCGCGCACCACCCCTACTCCCCCACTCGGCGCGCGCTGTAGTCGACCCCCCTCAGCAGGGTGGCCGGGGGTGCGGGGGCGGAGCCCCCGCTGTCTGAGCCCGCGGTCGAGGACCCGGCCGCAGCACGGCGGCCGGGCCAGACCTGTCAGCGGCCCTGCCGCGGTCCCCGCTTCGGCTCGGCGGCTGCCCGGCGCAAATGTCCCGGCTGGTCGGCTGCGGCCGGCCGGGGCACCTTCGGCTTGCGGATCGTGGTTGAACGGGCTCGCGCCGCCTCCGCCTTGACCTGTGCGGCCGCCATCCCCTGCTCCAGCTTCCCCATCTGCTTCTGGAGTTCGGAGTCACTGCCGCGCGGCGGAACGTCAGGGCGGCTGTAATCGTCGGCGGCCTCGTGCAGCCGGTCCATAGCGGCGGCCGGTTCCGGAGCAGCACCGCGGATCCGGTCGGCGGTGCGCATCGCCAGGTCGGCGATCCGCTCGCAGACCCGGATCGAGAGCTGCTGCCACCAGGCCTGGACCCGGCCGTCGTTCATGAACTGATCGAATCGGGCGCCGGTCTCCCGCTTGATGGCCTCCCACAGGTTCCGTGCCGCACCCCGGACGGTCTGTAGCTCCTGCCACTCGGGGGCCTCCCGGAGGGCGTGCTGATGCTGGTCGGCAGCAGCAAGGGCGGCGTTGACGCCTTCGGAGTCCCGGCCGGCTCCGGATGCCTGCGGGTGGTCCCGGCGGCTGAGCACGGGGACGTCGGTGATCCCCTCGCCTTGGGCGTCGCTCGTCGGGTCGGCGTCCGGACTGAGTGCTCGCTGGAGTGCGGCGAGCTCGTCCTCAAGCGCGGCCACCAGGTCGTGCGCGGTACCGCCGTTGGCCAGGACTGCGGACTCCCACGCTTCCTGGAGCGCGCCCGAGGTAGCGAGCATCTCGGAACCTGCGGGGTCCGGAGCACCAGCGGTGCTGTCGCTCCCCGGCTCCGGCCCCGCCCACAGAGGCAGGTCGGAGGGGCCGGCAGGAGGAACTTCGTTCGCCGTGCTGGGGCCCGCCGGCTCCGCGCTCGGCTCGGACGGCGTCGCCTGGGTCATCCCGGGTTCAGCGGGCGCCGGACCCTCCGGGACTTCCTCCTGGGGAGGCTCGGCGTGGCGGCTCTCGTCCAAACGCAGGACCTCAGAAGCGGTGTCCGGATACGCGAACAGATCCGCTTCGGCGGCGGTCAGCCGGTGGACATCTGCCGGTACCGGGTCCTGCGGCGGTACGGCGGCAGGCTGCGGCGGGATCAGCCCGTCATGAAGGGGGCTGTCCCGCTCCGGTTCGGGTGCGGCAGAGACCGGAGGGCCGTCGGAGGCAGCCTGCTGCTGGGCGGCGGCTTCCGCCCGTTCCGCCTGCACTTCGGCGGCCGTGGCCGCAAGACGCTGGTCGAGACGGATGATGTCGTAGGAGAGGGAGGCCAGCGGGAAGACGATGTGCTGACGGACTCGGGCTGTGGCGGCGGGCTGGTTGTCGATCCATTCGAGCCACTGGGCGACAGCCTGCTGCGCCTCGCTCAGCTGCTCGGTCATCTCCCACGCACTGGCCCCTTGTTCCACTGCCGACCCCATTACGTCCAGCCGGCGGTTCAGCTCGTCCAGGTGGACCGCGTGGTCAGAGTCGGCGGGCCACGCCCGGAGGGCGGCCGCGTTGACGTTCTCGCGGTGGCGGGTGGCCGATGCCCGCATCTCTTCGCGTAGGGCTTCGGCGCGGCTGGACGTGGGGGTGTCCTGTGCGGCCGCGGGGGGCTCGCCGTAGGGACGGCCGGTGAGGGCCGAGTGCAGGATCGCCGCTTGGTGCGCTGCCTCCTCCGGTGTGGCGGAGATGGAGGTGACGTCCGGAGCGAGGTCGAGATCGCTGAGACGTCCGAACCAGCGTCCGTCGGCGGTCCGGCGGATATCGGCAACCGCCCCAAGTTCTGTCCGGAGTTCACCGAAGGCGTGGCCCTGCCCGTCCGGCCTGTCTGCCAGGTGAAGCTCGTACGAGGGATCGTTCGACAGGCCGATAATTTCGTTGAACTGCTCAGGCTGCATGCGGTCTCCGGGGCCTTCTTCGGTGGCCGCAGCCCGCGGCTCGGCCACGGGTCCGGCGGCCGCTGCCGGCGTGGGTTCGAAGCCGACGGCCTTCTCCGTTGCGGCCGCATGTTCTTGCTCCGGCTCGGCGGGAGACGTCGGCTCTGCCGCGGAGGCCTGTGTAAGAGCTGCCTCCGGACCTGCTGGCGGGAAGGCGGGGCTGGCCACCGGCGTGGTCTCCACCGCCACTGGCTCCTGCTCTGGTTCCGCCGGGGCCTGGGATGCGGCGGCCGACGGGGTGGGCTGCTCGTCGGACCCGGCCGTATCGGCGGCGTCCCGCTCCCGGCGTGCGTTCTCGTCGGCTTGCTCGGCGCTCTGCAGCAGATCGACGACGGCATGATCGGCTGCGCCGGTGGCGCGCGACGGCTCTTCCGTCTGGACGTCCAAGACGGCCGCCGCAGGCTCGGCCTCCGGACCGACGGCCTGCTGGGGAGCTTCCCGTTCCTCGCGAACCGCCGCGGCCGTGGCCTGGAGGCGCGCCTCCAGACGGCGGGCATCGCGTGCGAGGTGGGCCAGCGGAAACATCATGTTCTGCCGCTCAGGTCCAGGTGTGACGGGCAGGTAGGAAACCCAGGTCATGGCCGCCGCGTCAACCGCGTTGAGGCGGTCTTCCATCTGGTTCACGTACAGCGCCTCGTGGGGCGCGGATGCGAGGCCTGCAAGCGCGTCGGTGACGGCCTGAAGGTGGCGATCCTCTTCGTACGTCGTCGGCCAAGCCCACGCCGCCGCTTTGATGATCGCATCGCGGTGCCGAGCCGCCAGTTCGGCCATCTCGGAGCGTACGACGTCCGCGCGGGTCGCTGTCTCGGTGTCCTGCGCGGGCACGGGTGCTTCCCCGTATGCATCGCCGTAGCCGATCGAGTAGAGGATCGCGCTGTGGTGCGCTGCCTCCTCGGGGGTGGCGACCGGCGGTGTGACGTCGAGGTCGGCGGCCGGGTCCGTGATCTGCCCGTACCAGCCTCCGGCGGCCGAGTAGCGCACGATGGCGAACTCGACGCCTCCTTCGAGAACCTCGCCGTAGTCCGGGTCTTGGCCGACCTCGCCCGACATGCGCAGGCTGAACCGCACGTCCTCGTCGAGAGCCGTCGTGCGGACGTACTGCTCCCGTGGGGGCTCGGCCACGTCCGCTTCCAGCTCGGTCTCCGGGTCCGGCGGCATGTCAGGCTCCGGCTGCGATTCCGGGGGCTCGGGGAACGCGCTGGCCGGCTCGACGGCTACGTCGCGGTCGGTGCTTGGGGCCTGCTGCTGGTCGCTTTCGGCGCGCGTGGCCTCCAGGGCTGCGCGCAGGTGGTCCTGGAGTCGGGTGGTGTCGTAGAGGAGGTGGGCGATGCGGTAGCCCATGTGCTGGCGTTCCGGACTTCCCGGGTCCTCGGGCAGGGTGCCGCGGAGCACGAGGGCGGCCTGTTCCACGGCTTCCATGTCCGCTGCCATCTTGTGTGCGCCTGCTGTGTCGATCAGGGCGGTCTGCATCTCGAACAGGCGCTCGACCAGGTGCTGGAGCTGCGGGTTGCTGCCATAGGTCGTGGGCCAGGCCCTGGCCGCTGCGTTGGTGATCAGGTCGCGGTTCATGCTGGCGGCGTCGCGCAGGGCTGCGCGTACGACGTCGGCGCGTGACAGCCGGCCCAGGGGTTGGGCGTTGGGGATCGGCTCCCCGTATGGGATCGCGGTGAGCGCAGAGAAGTAGAGGGCCCCTTCGTGCGCTGCCCGGAACGGGGTCGCGGTCAGAGAGGTGACATCGGCGGGCAAGCCTTCGGCGGACAGACGGGCGAACCAGCCCCCGCCCTGGCTCGGTCGCACGGCGGCGATGACGGTCTCGCGGTAGAGCAGCTCGCCGGATTCCGGCGGCTGACCGTCCCAGCCCTGAAGCCGCAGTGCGAACTCCGGATCCCTGGGAAGGGTGGTGGTCTCGCTGTATCGCTCTGGCTCCGGCGGATCCTCCACGTCCGGGGCGACGGGTCCGGTCTCAGGCATCGCCGTCATGTCGTACTCCTCCGCGTCGGGGCGGCTGTCGGTGTCGTCGAGGCCGGGCTCGTGGCCGGTGTCGGTCCGGGCAGCGTCAGGCGGTCCGTCGGGCATGGCCTCGGCCGCCGGTGCTTCCGGGGTATCGGGTGCGGGGGGCGTCCCGGGCTGTGTGTCGGCTGTCGGACGCTCGGCGGGCTGCTCCCCCGGTTCGCCCGCGTGGACGGGCTGCGGGGTGACGGGTTCGTCGGTGAGTTCGGCTTCCGCCGGTGGAGGGCCTGCGGCGATGTGCGCGATCTCGGCGGGCGTGTGGTCCGGCCAGGGGGTGGGAGTGTTGCCGAGCCACTCGGCGACGTGCGGATGCGGCACCCCGGGGTGCGCATCGGCCCAGATGATGGCCGACTCGTGCGGCCGGCCGAAGGCGCGGCCCACCAGCTGCCCGTCCGCGTCGACGATGACCGTGTTCAACAGGGCCGTCGGATGTGTCCGTGCCAGATCGGGGGGCAGGGTGGTCGCGGTGTAGGAGCGGCCGTCGTAGGTGTACCTCCACCATCCTTCAGCGAGGTCTTCGGTGGTGACCGGTGGCATGTCGGCCTCGGCCACGACCTCGGTGGCAGGGAGGTCCTGGCCGGTGATGGTGCGGATGGTGGTGCCGTCCGCCGAGACGGATTCCACGACGTAGCGCATGGCGTTGTGGAAGACCCGGTCCTGCGGTCCGAACGGGCCGAAGGTATCTACTGGGGAGTTGTTGCCGGATGCCTCGGCAGGCTCGGGGACAGGTGTGGAATCTGCGGCCGCCGGGGTGCCGGGCCCCGCAGCGCTGGCCGTGGATGCCGCCGACTTGGGCTCGTCTCTGGCCTTGGCAGGCGCGCCCGCGGGTGCGTTCCGAGTCCGTTCGCCGTCCGCCAGATCGGGAAGCTCGGCCTGGTCCTGGTCCTGCTTCTCCACGGCGGTCTCCTGCGGCAGGGTGATCGGCTCCTCCTGAGGTGCTTGGTCGGAGGGGACGACGGGTGCGGGCGCGGGTGCGCTCTGCTCTTGGTCGAGCACGGTGTCGTCCCTTGCGGGCTTCGGCATGCGCCGCTCGCCGGGCTCGGGGTCCGGGCGAGGTGGCGGCGGGGTGTAGGGCCCGGCGTAGGGGTCCACTTCCCCGATCGGCGGGATGCTCGCCCCGCGCCGGCCCGTCTCGTACTCCTCGAAGTGCAGCTTGTCGGCGGCGTTGAGCAGCACCTTGCGGGAGCGGCGCCCGACGGTGGTGGTCGTGTCGAGGCTGTCGGCGGCGGCTTCGGCCGCGAGTCGAAGTGCCTGCATCTGGGCCACGCTCATCACGTACCGGCGGTGATCGCCGACCCACGGTGGCGTCGGCAGCTCGGAACCGTCGGGGTAGATCCCCGCCAGCGGCAGGGTGCGCAGCAGGGCGACCTGGGCGGTCGTGAGCTTGATCTCGCGCACCGCGTACGGCGGCGTGATCGGGCGGGTGTGGCCGCTCATGGAGCGCGGCTTCATGTCGGTGCGGACGGTGCCGGCGGCGCGGATCGCCGGGTGTCCGGACTTCGCGGGCAACTGCTCGTGGAAGGGCATGTCGTCGGGCGGGCCCCCGTCGGCGTCCTGTCCCCACCAGTACCGCTTGCCGTTGTCGCCGATCCGGGCGCGTACCCAGCCGACCACGTTCCCCTGTTCGTGGACGTTGCCGTCCCAGTCCACGACCATGTTCTCCGCGATGGTGCCGTGGCCGGCCTCGACGTCCAGATCGCGCAGGCGCCGGTAGTGCGGGTAGCGCATGACGATGCCCGCGGGGGTGGAGGCCTGGACGGCGTCGGCTTCGTTCTGCGCGCGCTTGGCCAGTTCGGCTGGGTTGACCAGTGGGGCGTCCGGTTGGCCGGGCCGGTAGATCTCCGACCGGTTGTAGATCCGGGCGCCGAACTGCTCAGTGTCGACGAGGGCCACTTCGCCGTTCAGGGACGCGAGGCGTCCGGGACCGTCGGGGGTGATCACTTCCAGTTGGTCGCCCGCGTCGACCTGTTCGGCGATCTCGTCCCTCTCTTCGCCGACCGTGTCATCGGCCTCCCGAGCGGGCTCGGGCTGTGGTGCGCCGGTGGTGGGGCCGTCCGTAGTGGGCCCTGCTTCGCCCGGCGGTACCAGGGTGGGGTCCGCGTTCTCGGGGTCGGTGGGCTTGTCCGGTGTCGCGGCGGGGGTTGGACGGGATGCAAGGGCGGCTGCCTTCTTTGCGGCCTTGGCCTCATCACGCTTCGCCTGGGCAGCGGCCTTCTTCTCGGCGGCTGCGGCCTGCGCCTGGGCGTCCCGGTCGGCGAGGACGATGGCCTGGTTGATGCCGGGGCTGCTGTTGATACCGCGCTCACGGTCACAGGCAGCCCGGACCTCGGCGAGTGCCCGGTCGAACTTATAGCCCTCGGTCGAGCGCCACTTCCGCGGCACAGGCCAGTCGAACGGGGCGCCGACCGGGCCACGCAGCGCCTGGTCAAGCCTCGCGGCGAATGCTTCGGCGTGCTCCCGCTCGCCGGGCTCCCACTCCGCGATGCCGGTATAGGCGCCGATCTTGAGGCGCTGGCCGCTGGCAGGCACCACCTCCCAGCCCTCGACGATCTTCGAGGTCCGCTCGACCATGACGTAGCCGGGCGTCTGCGCCAGGTGCAGGCGCTGGCCGCTGCGTCCTTCGGCAGCGGCTTTGACCCACCAGTCCTGTGACTGCAGCCACTCCCGCCGAACCGCCTCGACCCCGGCGTCGACCGGCGCGCTGTCCACAGCTGCGGGCGGTACGTCTTCGGCGCCCGGGGCCGGGGCATCGGTGGCAGCCCGGCCGTCTGCGTAGACAGGAGCGGCGGCCGCGATTCCCTCTGCTGACTCCCCTTCCTCTGACGCCGGGGCCGCGGCACCTTCCGGCGCCGGTTCGGCTTGCGCTTCCACGGGGGCGGTCTGTCCCTGTGCCCCGGCGACAAGAAGGTCTCGGAGCGTTGCGAGTTCACGGTCCCGGACCACGCCCAGGGCATCAAGAGCCAGCCTGCCGTCAATGCGGTCGATCAACGTCTGCGGGGTCATCGCCTCCAGTTCGGCGGCGGTGACGCTGTCCCTGTCCAGCAGCGGAAGCTGATCGAACCCCAGCACAGCCTGTGCCTCGGACCCGCCGAGCCCGTGCCAGCCGACGTACAGCGGAATGCCTCGGATATGCGCATACAGGACACGGAAGTCGGGGTCGATGTGCTGCCTCTCGGGAGGCAGCTCAGCGAACCCGCGCATGGTCCGAAGGAGATCGTCCCGCAGCTCAGTCCCAGCGGCTTCGCGATCTGTGACGGTGGTGTTCCGCCGGTCCATGCGGAAGTGGTCGCCCTGGTCCACGAGGTACTCGATGGCACTCTCCAGAGCACGTACCTCACGCATGCGTACGCCGGATTGGCTCGCCTGGCGATCGCCTGTCCGGCGCTCCGCGAGGACGTCCAAGGTGGCCGCCAGGCGCTGCGCGTACCTGTCAGCGACGTCCGCGACTTGCCGTAGCAGCGCGCGATCCCCCTTCCCCACGTACTCGTCTTGTTCGGCGAGGTACGCGTCGGCGCGGCGGGCGGCCTGCACCAGGCCCTCGAACTGCTCGACAACCATGCGCCCGCCTGTCGGGCCCGCGGTCGCAGCCGCAACCCGGCTGCGGTGTTGCCATGAGGCGACGAGGCCGGCGGGGTTGGTTACCCCGGGGTCTTCGTCGCTCAGTACGCCCTCGGCGTCTACCAGCATCGGCAGTGCCGTTTGTGTCGCCGCCCAGCGCTGGTAGGCGACCTGAACATGGTTCTGCGCGAACGTGGCCTCCTCCTGGCTGGAGAAGGGGCGTGCCCCTTCCTTTTCCTTCCGGCCGGCGGCGGCGAGGGCCAACTCGTCATCATCGTGGGAGGCGGAGAAGAGAGCGCTGAGCAGACGCGGAACCTCGTCGTCGGTGAAGACCTGCGCGAGGCCTCCAAGCTGGCCAGCCATCGCCTGGGCGTCGTGGCGGACCATCTCCTCGACGGTCATCTCCCGGCCCTGCCCGGAGGCATCCGGGGCGGCGGGTGTAGGTGTCGGCTCGGCCTCGGGCTGGTGGACGGCAGTGTGGACCGCTTCCGCGACTCGCGCTACGACCGCCCGACGGGTCTCTGGGGAGACCTGGAAGTACTGGGTGACCCAGTCGGGCCAGTCGTGCGTGTCCAGGTCGTCCCACCGGTCGCTGAGGTGGTTGCCCACCCACTTGAGCAGGGGGATCGCGAGGTTGCGGACGTCGTTGGCCCGCGCCCAGGTGATGACTCGCTCGTCCAGGAGTCCGCCCGCCGTCAGCTCGCGTACGGCGCTCTCCCAAGGATCCACCGCAACCTCTGATCCCGGCCCGGCCTGGTCGGTCAGGGCCTGCCCGTCCGAGAGCAGATCGCCGGCTAGGGACGGCGCAGCGGATTGCGGTGCATCGGGCGAGCTGCTCACGGCCGGCGCGGGGGGCACCGGCTCCTCAGCTGCCTCCCGTGGGGTGGCAGGTTCCTGCGCCGCAGGTCCGGCGGTGGCGGTCGAGGTCTCGGTCACCGGGGTGTCCGTGTCGTCGCCGAGCGGCAGTTCGCCGGGGGTGGCGGTGTTCCGTGCGGGGGTGGTCGACGGTTCCAGGGTGGTCGAGGCCGTGGCCTGCTGCTGGATGGCGTGCTCGTCGGCGATGAGGGCCCGCAGACGTTCGGCTTCCGCGCGGTACTCGGCGAGCTTCTCGGCACTCTCCCCTGTGGGGGTGGGTCCGGACTCCTCCTCCAGGTTGGCCTTCTTCTCGTTGACGATGACGAGCTTGCTGAGGAGTTTTTCCTCCGTCTCCTTGGAGCGGGCAGCGATCCGGTAGGGGTTGTCCTCGTACGAGCGGAAGTTCGCGGCGGCGTCCGCCCGGTGCCCCTGCTGGTTGTGGATTTCGCGTTCGAGCTTCTCCGCGTCGTCCGGGAGCTTGGTGAGGAAGTTCTCCAGGGAGACGATCGCGCCGCGGCCGTTGGACTCGTTGACGGCTGAGCACTGCCACTGCGCGCGGTCGTCGCGGTGGCCGACGGGAACGACGTGGCCCCAGGCGAAGCGGAGCTTGAGCTGGCGGCGGCCTCCGGCGTCGTAGGAGATTTCGCCGTGGAAGTCCTGTCCGCCCAGGGTGCCGACGGGGACGCGCTCGCCTGGGCTGAGGCTGGGGTCGCGGGCGAGGGCGACCATGCGGGCTCCGAGAGTGGCGGCCGCGATGTCGCGGCTGCGCAGGGTGCGGCCGTCGATGGTGATGGCGAAGGCGTCGCCGCCGGTCGGGCGGCGGTTGGGCATGGCCGCGCGCATGCCTTCCAAGCAGGGGGCTGCGCGCTGGAGGTAGTCGTCCAGGTCCTTGCGAAGCTGGAGGCGGCCGTCTTGCTGACGGTCCCAGGCGCGGGCGAGGCCCTGCATGCGGGCGCGTTCGGCGGTGGCTTCGGCCAGCTGGAGGATCGCGGGGTCGCCGGAGGCGAGCGCGCTGAGCATCCCGAGGTTGAGTGCTTCCTCGCCGATGTCCTCGATCTCGCGCAGGTTGAAGCCGCGGCGCTGGATCTGGGAGATGAAGCGCGCCTTGCGGGCCAATGCGTTGAGACGGAACTCGTCGAAAGAGCCGCTGGTGACGTAGTAGAAGAGGCGGACGTGGTCGGGGGTGTCGGGGACGGTCGGGTCGTTGAGATTGCCCTGCCGCTCGATGCGGCCGTCGCGTTGGGCCATGTCGGCGGGCCGCCACGGGTAGGACAGGTGGTGCAGAGCCGTCGCCCTGTCCTGGATGTTGGTGCCGGTGCCCATTTTCTCGGTGCTGCCGATCAGCACCGAGACGCGGCCGGCCCGGCAGTCCGCGAAGAGGCGCTCCTTCTTCTTGTCCGTGGACGCCTCGTGGATGAAGCGGATCTCCTCGCGGGGCATGCCCGCGGTGATGAGGTGCTCGCGCAGGGAGTCGTACAGGTCGACGGGGTACTCGGCGCTGGAACCGGGGGTTCCCTCGTCACAGAAGACGAGCTGGAGTCCGCCGGGCACCGGCTGCGGTGTGGGGTCGGTCTTCGAGATGGGGTAGACGACGTCCTTGGTCTGCTCCCAGACCTGCATGATCTGCTCGGCGGCGTACTCCAGCTTGCTGCCTTCGTCCTCCTCGCCGCCCACCAGGCGCATGTCGAGGCTGGCCCGCAGACCGAGCCCCAAGGCCTTGAGGACACCGCCGGGCTTCTTCACCCAGTCCTGGCGGGGCAGCGCCTTGATGAAGCTTCGCTGTGAGCCGGTGACGGCGAAGTGGACGGCCTCGCCGCGCTGGCCGTCGGGGCCGGCCAGGACCGGGGGAACCGGGAGGTTGAGGTCCTCGGCCATCTGCACGTCGGCGAAGGCCCTGTACGCGCTCATCAGCTCGGGCACGTTGAAGAAGCGGGCGAAGCGCGCCTTGTACTTGTAACCGTCGCCCTTGGCGTCGGGCTCCAGGGAGGAGACGACCTCGCCGAAGGTCGCGGCCCAGCTGTCGAAATTCTCCAGGCCCATCTGTGCAAGGAGGTCGGGGCCCAGGTAGCGCTTGAGGACGTAGGCCTCGGTCACACTGTTGGCGATCGGGGTGCCGGTGGCGAGGGTCGCGACACGGTTGTGGCCGTTGTGCTCGCGCAGGTAGCCCAGGAGCATGTGGAGCTTGGTCGCCTTGGCGGAGCCCTGGATACCGGCCCCGGGGATCGCGGAGATCGTCCGAAGGTTCTTGTACTGGTGTGCTTCGTCGATCATCACGTAGTCGACGCCGGTGTCCTCCAGGCACATCCCGACGCCGTCGGACGACTCGTCGATCTGCTTCTGCAGGCGGGCCTCGGCGTTGGCCAGGCTGGTCTCGATGTCCTGGATCGTCTTGGGCTGCATGCCCGCCTCGCCGGCGGCGTCGAGCTGTGCGCGCAGGCTCGCCATCTCGCGGTCGAGGTAGGCCTGCATGGTCTCCGGGCGCAGCGGGGCGATGTTGAACGCCTCGTGCGTGAAGATCACGGCGTCCCAGTCGCCGCCCGCGATCCGTGCGAGGAACTTGGCCCGCCGCTTCTTGTTCAGGTCGCTCGCGCTGATCGCCAGCAACTTGACCCGCTCGCGGTCCGGGTAGATCTCGCGGAACTCCCGGGTGACCTGCTTGAGCATGTGGTTGGGGACCACGATCATCGGCTTCTTCGCCAGCCCCGTGCGGCGCAGCTCCATCGCACCGGCCACCATCGTGGCCGTCTTGCCCGCGCCGACCACGTGGGCCAGGAGCGCGGTCGGCTCGGACACGATCCGGCGCACCGCGGCGTTCTGGTGCTCGCGCAGGCGCCGCTGCCACAGCGTGCTCATGCCCGGCAGCGTCAGCGGCGCCTTGTCGTACTCCGGAAGGACCAGGCTGTTGAACGTGGTGTTGTAGATGCCCGCCAGACGCTCGGCCCGCTCCGGGTCCGCCCAGATCCAGTCGTCGAAGGCCTGGACGATCAGCCGGGCCTTCTCCCGCGCGGCGTCCGTGGCGACCTGGTGGACCTGGATCTTGCCGTCCTGGTCCTTGTAGGTGACCTGGATGGTGGAGTCGGCCTGGCGCAGGATCGCCAGCATCAGGTCCTGGGCGCTGCGTTCGGTGGTGCCCCACTCCGAGCGGGCCAGGTCGCCGATGTGCGCCCCACGGACTTCCCAGGTGGTACCGCCCGCGTGCCGCACCTCGGCGTGCTCGAAGCCCAGATGGCGCAGGAAGGCCTCGTAGTCCTGGACCGGAATCCACGGGGCGCCGCACTTCGCCTTGATCTCGGCCGGGGTGAGGTCCTCGGGCTGGACCTTCTCCAGCGCCGCGACGTTGCCGCTGTAGGAGGGATCCTCCGTCGCGGCCTCTCGGGCCTGCTCCAGTTTCTCGCGGACGTTCCCGGACAGGTAGCGGTGGCGGGGCTCCCAGAAGCCGGCCTGCGCCGGGTCCCTAAACGCGAGGTGGCTGATCTGGACGGCGGCCTCGTCCTCGGTGACACCTAGCAGGCTCGCGACCCGGAGCATGTCGAGCCGGCCGCCGTCCCACTCCAGGGCCAGGGCGAAGGCGTCCTCGGGGGTGGCCGCCGTCGTGGGCAGCGCCCTCGGCTCCAGGACCCTGGTCCGCAGGACCGCCTGCTCGACGCCCTTGGCTTTGCGCTCGTCCCACTCCTCCAGGCCGAACAGCACATCGGCGTCGGGGTCATCGTCGATGAGCCCGTAGGCGGTGCGGGCCTTCCACTCGTCCGGGACCTTCGCCAGACCCAGCAGGGCGGCATCTTCCTTGGCCTGCTTCGGCGTGAAGATCCGGTACTGGCCCGGCTTCGTCAGCGCCGGGCTCTTCCTGCGGTAGGCCCGGTAGGCCTCGCGCAGTACGGTCCGAAGCTCGGCGAGCTCCGCCGTCTCCCCCGGCTCGGTAGTGGCGCTCTCCGCCTTGTAGAGGGCGAGGGCGCGGGCCTTGAGGCTGATGAGCTGGACTAGGCGGCCGTGCTGCTCGGGGTGGACGTCGAGGGGGACGATCCTCCCGTCCTCCACGATCGTCGGGTTGCCCAGCTCGTCCAGCCCGAGCGAGCCCTCGGTCAGCGCCTGCTTCAGCGACACCACCCCGTCCCCGGCGGCCGTCGGCCTGGCGGTGGAGGGCGTCGCGGTCAGGCCCACGGTGCGGGCGTGGGCCGCGATCGACTCGGTAGCCGTGGCGAGGCCCGCGGCGGCGTCGCGTTCACCTGCGACGGTGGGCTCGGGACCGTATTTGCCGAGCCGTGCCCGCAGCTCGCCCACCACATGCTCCGGGTGGTCCAGGAAGTACGGGTTGACCCGTACCGGCTCCTCGTGGCCGTCGAGGACCAGCTCCCGCGTCGCCAGCCATCCGTCGGCGCCGCGCTCCTCCCCCGGCATGCGGCGCCGCAGGAAGAGAACGTCGGTGACCACGTCCGTGCCGGCCGCCTCACGGTGGGCCCCCAGCGGGAGGCGGACCGCGCCCACCAGGTCCCCGAGTTCGTACAGCCGCTCGCGGGGGCTGGTGTCCTTCCCGTCCATGGTGAATCGCGAGGTGATCAGGGCGACGATGCCGCCCGGACGCGTGGCAGCCAGCGACTTCAGGACGAAGTGGTCGTGGATCGAAAGCGCCAGATCGGCATTGTGGACCTTGTCGTACCTGCTGTAGCGGCCGTAGGGGATGTTGCCGACCACGGCGTCGAAGGCGCCGTCAGGCAGGTTGACGTCCTCGAACGGGGCGGTGACGACCTCGGCGTCCGGGTAAAGGTGCCTCGACAGGGCCGCGGTGTTGCCCTCGACCTCCACGCCCGTCATCCGGACCGGCACGACCGTGTCCTGGGGGGCCAAGCCGATGAAGTTGCCGCTGCCCGAAGACGGCTCCAGCACGTGCCCGCCGTCGAAGCCCATCTGCCGGACCCCGTGCCACATCGCCTCGACCAGGCCGGCGTCGGTGTAGTGGGCGTTCAGCACGTTGCGGCGGGCATCGGCCCACTCCGTGTCGGACAGCAGCGAGCGGACCTGGGTGCGAACCGGTTCGAGAGCGAGCCACCGGGCCCCGGCCCGACGCGTCTCCCGGTCCGTCTCCGGCCCCGGGTCCTGCGGTCGCGCCGCGAAGATCAGCTTCAGCGTCCCCCAGCCGGACCAGCGGGCCAGGGCTGCCTGTTCCTCGCCCGTCGCCGTACGCCCCTCGCGTTCCAGCTGCTGAACCAGCTTCAGGGCCTCGATGTTCGCGTACGCGCGCTCACCTAGATGCGATGGCGCCAAGTCCTGCTGGCCAGCAGGACGGAACCTCGGCGGCCCAACTACATCTCGCGGTGCTCCGTCCCCGGCTCCTTGGGCAGGAACAGCTCCTCGGCGTACACGATCTCCTGTGCCTGCATCCGCACCGCGTTCCGCACCGCTGCCCGCTCCCCCATCGGAACCTGCAAGATCAGGTCCTGCGCCACTTCCCCGATCCTCTCCCCCACCCGCAGATCCAGGCGCACGAAGTGGGCCTCCTGTTCCGCGGGCGTCCCCAACTGCTCCAGGGCCTGGGGCCGGTACGTCTCCCAGTACTCCCTCGCCAGCCGCCCGTGCCTGCTCAGCTGCTTCATCGCCGATCCCTTCCTCGTCCGTACGGAGCGGCCGCTCCACATCCTCGGTGCTCACAGATCCTCCCCGACGGCTGCACGGTCAACGCACCCCGCCGTACGGCGCGAGCGCCGGGGCGGACGTGATCGATGTCCATCGGAAGAACCAATGCGGAGGACACGGCCTACTGATCGTTTTCCCCGAGCAGGCCGAGTGCCATCACCGATGTGGGTGACTCCTGCCCCAGGCCACTCCGCCCTTTACCCGGTAAAGATGCGCGTGGAGCCGGAAGGAGACGACGAAGGCCTTGGTCATCTTTACCGGGTAAAGATGACCAAGGCCTTCTGCGGGCTCGACTAGCTCGTGCTGGGGAGGGCGAGGAGCCGATCCAGCACGGAACTCCGCTGCTCATCGTTCAGGCGCTCGAAGAGTCGCTCCAACAGAACGAGGCGCTGCTTCTCGTCGTCCATCTTCTCGAAGACCAGATCAGCAACCTCGTTACCGTCGTGCCACGGCACTCTGGGAACCTTCCGGATGTCGACCATGATGGGTTCGCCCCGGAGCGGGCTCCCCTCGGCAGCGGTCGATGTCGCGTCACCCAAGGCCGCCGAATCCTGCGGCTGCGCCGGGCCGGAGTCATGACTTCCCCGGTCTTGGCTCGGGACGGGCGTCTGCGCGGCGGGGGTCTGCGGTGGGGTCGCCTCGGCTGCTGCTGCCCGACCGCGCGGTTTACGGGGCTCCTTGGCAGCATTGATGGCCTGCTCTGCCTCAGCGTGCTGTTTGGCAGCAGGCAGCCGACCGATCCGGCGCCCTTCTCGCACCTTCAGCTCTCCGGACTCAACCTTCCCCTGCAGGTCGTCGGCAAGGTTGAGGAGTGCCAGTCGCTGGGAGACCCAGCCTTCCGTCTTACCCAGTCGC
This sequence comes from Streptomyces sp. GQ60, assembly GCF_059758875.1. Classification (NCBI taxonomy): domain Bacteria; kingdom Bacillati; phylum Actinomycetota; class Actinomycetes; order Kitasatosporales; family Streptomycetaceae; genus Streptomyces; species Streptomyces sp. GQ60. Next base: position 48,470 of record NZ_JCAXEG010000021.1, read on the forward strand.
TTCGCGACCTTCCCCTGGGTGCCGTGAGCGGCTACCAATTCTTGAATCGCCTTCGCCTGCTCAACCGGTGGCACGTCGACGCGATGCACGTTCGCGATCAGGGCTGCTTCCAGAAGGTCGGCAGCACTGGCAGCCAGGGCGTCATTGACGTCGATGCGCAGCTCGGCGAGTCCTGCCTCACGGGCAGCAGCGAGGCGCCGGTTTCCGTCGATGACGACGTACTCGGCTTGCCCGATCTCCTCACCCTGGTCTCCGTGTACAGCGAGGAAGGCGGCCCTGCGGACGACAGCAACGGGCTGAAGCTGGCCCCGTTCACGTAGGGAGGTCGCTGTCTCGTCGATCTCGGTGAGCTCGTGGCGCGGATTGAAGGGGTTGTGTGCCAGTTCCCCCAATGCCACGGCCGCCGGCGGTCGCCTACCTTCGCCCGCCATGATCTGGCTTCGGGTCCGGATGCTGCGACGCGTGGGCTCCGCGTCCTGTCCTTCGTCATCAACACTAAATCCGCGGGTGATACGGGATGCGGGGCTCATACGGCCAGTTCCTTTGCCAGGTCGCGCATCGCCTGGGCGTGCTCGCTGTCAGGTGCGTACTCGAAGAGGGGGATCTCCCCGTCGGATGCTTCTCGGCCTTCCTTAAGATCACCGATGACCGCAAGGACTGAGGGGGAGGAGCTCATCTCCCACTGCCTCTTGTTCTCCTTCACCAGCTTGCCCCTACGGCTGTCGTACGCGTTAACGACCAGTCCGAGGTAGTCGATCTGGATGCGGCCCTTCTTGCAGAGGTCATCCATCTGCCGCTTGAGGAGGCGGAATGCGCGGTGGGAGGCCCTGTTCGCCCAGACAGGCGTGATGACGCCGGAGCGGTCGGCAAGCTCCCCGTCCCTGCGGCGAACGTAGTAGAGGGCGGTGTCCATGTTCAGGCCGAGGCTGGGCGGACCGTCGATGACGATGATGTCGTACTCGGCCTCCAGCGGTTCGAGGGCGCGTTCCAGGGCGGCTTCGCTGAAGGACACCTTCGAGAGGGCGACATCGCGCAGGAAGGCGTCATCCGAGGCGGGCAGCAAGTGAAGACGCCCGCCGAATCGCTCTTGGTCCAGAGCAACGAGGAGCTCGTGGATGTCGCCCTTGGCCGTGCCGTCCATGTGCATGAGCAGTGTGTCGACGTCGTCCTCGTACATCACGTCCTCGAAGCCGAGCTCAGCCGTCAGATGACCTTGGGGGTCGTAGTCGACCAGCAGGACACGCTTTCCGTCCTCGGCGAGCGCCTGAGCGACGCCGGACGAGATGAAGGTCTTACCGACCCCGCCCTTCTGGTTCGCGACTATCACCCGCGTTACCGGCTGGGCGTGGAGTGGGGCCGAAGGCGACGGGTGGTTGTCCAACCAAAGGGTCAGCGCCTGGGCGAGTCCCTGAACATAGGTGACGCCTCGCGATGAGCAAGTCTCCTTGAACTCCTCGGGCTCACCTGCCGACAGGAACGTTCCCCAGGTCTTGGCGCCGGTCGTGTCGACCTCCGGCGAATCGGAGGCCAGATACCAGGACTTAATCGCGTGCTCGGTGGCGTCCTGGATGTCCATGCCGTGCTCGAAGGCACGGATCTTCAGGAGTCTACGCAGCTGAGGGGTGAGCGAGGTGATTAGTTTATCTCGCCCGCCTCCTTGGGTGGGAATGACCATAGGACCGAACATTACTAGGTACTTGGCCCGCAAGCTCCTGCGACATCAGTGTGAATAGCGGCAAATCACCCCTGCATCCACGAGGCTTCATCTTTACCGGGTAAAGATGAAGGTCGGCCAGCGCTCCGGCGCCGCTCGCCGTCCAGAGGACTGAGGCCCGAAACGCACAGAGGGCTCGGCCCGCACACGTCGTGCGGGCCGAGCCCTCTGTCATGGTCAGCGCTGGACAACGGCGCGGTTGATGTCCTGGTGGATCAGTTCGACGTTGAGGCCGCGGAAGGAGAAGGCCCGACTCGCGCCATCAAGGCCGAACCCGGCGGCCTGCTCGACGTCGCCGGCGACGACGGCTCGCAGCGCGAGGGCCGCGGTAGCAGCCTGATGGCGTCCGCTGGCGCACTGCGTGACGACAGTGATGGGTGCGGTGCTCGTCCCGGTGAGGTAGCCGCTGATCTGGAGTGCAGTCGCGGCCAGGATTCGACGTACACCCGGCGAGTTGATGAAGGCCTCGCGGACGGCTTCGTCGGTGGCGGAGCGTTCGCGCAGCTCCTGGACACAGTGCGGGTCGCGGAAGTGGTGGCCGAAGTCGACGGCAATGGTGGCTCGCTGGAGGATGTCGGCGTGCTCCGACCGCTCCATGCCATGGAAGTGGCCGATGGAGACGATGGTGATGTCGGCGGGCGGCTGGGTGATGACGCGGTCTCGGCTGGGGTCCCAGCCGGTGCAGTGCGTGGCGGTGCGGCCGTCCCTGGCGTAGCGGGCGGTGATCTGCCAAGAGGGCCAGGTGTCCCGCGGTCCGCACTCGATCGCGGTGACCTCGTAGGCGGAGTCCTCGCTGCCGTGGTCGTAGTGGCCGCCGACTCGGCGCGGGCCGATCTGGAGCCAGGCCCACGCGAGGTGGCTCATCTCGTAGCCGGGTTCGTCCCCGAGAGACTCGGCGGCGGTGCTGTTGCCGCACTCGCGGCATGCCTGGAGCGCGGCCGGGCTGACGAGCCCGCAGGCGGCGCAGGTCCACGATGGGCGTTGGCAGTCGTGGCATGCGTCGTACGTGGGCGGGTTCTCGGCGCCGCAGACGCAGGCCCAGGCGCAGCCGGCGGCCTTCGCCGCGGTGAGATCCTCGAAGTAGGTCATGTGGGCTCCGTAGGTTGAGTTGATCGGTTCGTCGCCCGCGGCGGGCGCCGTGCGATGGGCGGGCGCCTATCCGGGGGGGGGCATGGCGCGGCACGACCCGGCGTGCCGCTGGGCCCGCCCGCCGGGATAGGGCGGTGGGCGTAGGAACCGGAACGGCGCGCTCCCGGCGGGGAGCGCGCCGTTCGGTCAGGCGTCCTCGCCGCGCGCCTCTTCCGGTCGGCTGCCCAGGGCGACCTTCGAGGTTTTCCCCTCCTTGATCCGGTGGATCTCCCCCTTCTTCTCCAGCTTGTTCAGCACGTTCGCGAAGGTCGACTCCGGGACTCCGGAGGCGGTCTGCAGCTGGCCTCGTTCCACGTAGTCGATGTCGTCGGGGTCGATGTCGTCGCCCTGGTCGAGCATGTCGACGTACATGGGGTCGGACTCGTCACGGAGGGCGGCCAGCACTTTCTCCTCCGAGGTCAGCTCCTTGGCCTTCGGGAGGTCAACGCCGGCGAACGAGGTTCCCGCCGTGCCGGTGCCGCCTTCGCCGTCCTTCTCCTCGAAGCCGGGAATGGGGGTCTGGGCCAGCTCCTCCATGTGCGCCTGGTCGCCCCACCAGGGCACGTCGACCGGGGCCATGATGTTCTCCGGCCGGATGTGCGCGGTGGCGTCCTCCAGGGTGTCGATCCGCATCATTCCGGCGCGTCCGCCGGGCGCGGCGACGTACCCGAGTCCGAAGGTGCGGCGCGGATCCGACTCGGCCATGGTCGGGTCGTAGACCAGCGCGTCGTCCTCCTCCACCCATACCGCCGGGATCAGCGAGGGATCCAGGCCCTCGAAGCCGTCGGGAAGGTCGCCCAGGTTCACCTGGTCGCTGTCGGTGCGCAGGATGATCCAGGTGCCGCCGGCCAGGAGGTTGGCGCGGATCGCCTGCTCTCCGCCGAGCTGGTCGAGGTTGACGGTCTGGTTGATCAGGACCCAGGGCATGCCCAGGGAGCGGGTCAGGGAGGCACCGTCCTTGACGATCTTGATGGCTTCCTTGCGGTTCGGTGCTCCCGGGGCCAGCATCTGGGCGGCCTCGTCCAGGATCGTGGCGCAGTACGGCCTGAACGCGGACGGCTCGAAGTTCTTCAGGTCCAGGCGGGCGGCCTCTTCGATCCGGTGCTGGAGGACCCACCAGGAGATCCGCATGGCGCCGAGGGCGCCGATGTTCGTCAGGCCGCTGTAGGAGGCCATCTTGGGGATCGCGGGGTTGGACGCTCCCTTGGGGTCGCCGTAGATCTGGGCCATCCTGTTGGCGTGGTAGGCCAGGCTGATCATCTGGCCCGTGCCTCCCTTTCCGGAGCCGGTGGTACCGGCGATCACGACGTGGAGGGCGCCCAGCTTCGGGTCGAAGAGCTGGATCCGCGCGGGGAACCCGCTCACGATCTTCCCGATGTTGACCCAGCCGCCCGGGGTGGCCTTCAGCGAGTCCAGGCCCTGGAAGTCATGGCCGGCCTCCAAGGGGTTGTGGTCCATGACGCGGATGATCGCGCGGCGGGGATCGCGTCGTCCCGGCTCGTAGGAGACGAGGTCGATGGAGCGGCGCAGCGCTCCGGCCAGCTCACCGAGGTTGACGACGCGGGGGAGTGCGTCCAGGTCGTCGTCGGCCACGACGCGCGCCACCTGGCCGCCCGTGTTCTCGTCCTTGCCGACCTCTTCCAGGTGGGTCTTGGGCAGGACCCGGGCCTGGACTCGCTTCCAGGCGCCCTGGAGGGTGGAGGGGTCCAGCTCCGCGCGCTGGGTGTACCAGACGGTGATGAACGCTTCCCCGGAGTGCGCGCCGTACTTCATGGTGATGTCGCCGACCGACCGGCCGAAGAGGCTGGAGACGGTCTCCTTCGCCACGTTCACGGAGTCGCCCAGAGCCGCGGTGATCCGTCCCTCCCAGCGGTCCGCGTAAATCACGACGTCAGAGAGGACCTGGTTGCGGTGGCGTCCGCTCTTCGGGTCGCTGATCACGCGCCCCCAGGCCGCGATCATCTTGTCGGCCAGGGACACCGGGCCGGGGGCGCCGGTGTTAGCGGGGACGGCCTGCGCTGTCGGCTGCGCCTGCTCCACCTTGATCTTCTGCCTGCCGAAGACGCGGCGCAGGCGCCAGCCGGTGAACCCGACTGCGGCCCACCAGCCCAGCGACAGGATCCCGGGAACGGTGGTCGGCTCGAAGACACCGGCCATCAGCGCTTCGGACGCCTCGGCTCCGCCCAACTGGCCCAGGGCCAGGCCCATCCCGGTGGTGATCGTGGAGATCCCCATGGTGTCGCGGTGCGCCCGCGCGATGTCGATCCCGGGGAGCTGGTTCGCCCAGCGGCCCAGGCGGTTCATGTAGTTGGCGCCGGCGAACGTCGCGCCGGCTACGAAGCCGATCCCGACGTAGGTCGCAGCGTTCGGGTCCAGGAAGGGCGCCAGGATGCCCACGCCGACGGGGAGGGCGATCTGGAGCGCCGCGGCGGCGCGCTCCGCGGGCTTCGCGTTCGGCACGGTCGTGGTGAGGGTGGACATCGTGGGCTGCTCCTGTCTGGGTTCTGGGGGATCCGCAAAGGCGCGGCCGGCCCGCTGGGTGTGATCCCCGGGGCCGGCCGCGCCGGCGGTGGGTGGTGCTGGGTGCTGCTATTCCTGCTCGAACCAGTCGCGCGAGACCTTGTCCAGGTCCGTCACGTCGGAGCGGTCGAAGGCTTCCTGGAACCCGGCGTGGGTCGTGCGGGCCTGGTCGCCTGCCGCCTTCGCGGCCTTCGCGGTGTCGGACGTCTTCGACGCGTAGTCGATCGCGGCATCCGACACACCGCGGATGACCTTCGCCAGCTCCTGGCACTCCGCCAGGGAGTCGCGGTCCACGCTCTTGGCGCCCAGCGCGTCAGCGTCGGAGGCGGTGTCGTCGGCCAGTTCCTTGATGTTGTCCGCGGCCCTCTTCACGCCCTCCGCGTTGCGGGCCAGGGCCTTCTCCTTAGCCTCGGTCTTCTTGACCAGGACCTTGTACGTCAGTTCCGCCATGATCTTCTGCCTCCCCTGGTGCTACGCGGCGGGCGCGTAGGAGCCCTTGTCGTTGTAGAACCGCAGCTCGGCCGGCTTCGTCTCGTCGCTGTCCACGACCGCCTTGTAGAGCGGCGCGTACCGGGTCCCGATGTTGGTCAGGACGACCCGGCACATCTCCGCCGCTCGCTTCGCACGCTTGTGGAGCTCGGCGGCCTCCGTGGCCTGGGCCTTCGCCGCGTCGGCCAGCTTGCTCAGCTTCGCGGCCAGCTTCTCCCCGCCTTTGACGGCCTTCGCCTGGTCGGCCAGTTCCTGGCAGTCCTTCGCCTCGTCCTCCGCCGCGGCCTCAAGCGACTTGCAAGCGTCGGCCACCTTGATCAGGTGGGTTTCCTTGGCCGACAGCTTGCGTTCGTACTGCTTGAAGTTCCTGAGCTCCTTCCGGCTGATCGAGCGGGCACCGTCCGTGCCCAAGCTCAGCGTGTTCGCGTCGATCTGCTTGACCAGCAGGGGCTTTACGTCCGTGCTCACTCCGTCGTCTCCTTCGTCCGGCGGGGCGATGACGATCGTCCGGCCTTCGGGCCCGGTCACCGTCGTCCCCTGCTTCGGGTCGTCCCGCTTCGGGTCCTGCTGCTTCGCCTTGTGGTCGGTGCGCGCCTTGTCCAGCCGGGCGTGCTCCTTGCCGTTCTGCTCCTTCTTGTCCTGGTAGCCGTCCTTGGTGCCCTGCGCGTACGCCTTCACGTGGTCGACCGCGTTGCTGACCGCGGAGCCGTCGCCGTGACCGACCTCCCGCGAACGCTGGAGCGGGGTCCGGTTATCGGGCCCCTTCGAGCTGTCGCCGGCCGCGCCGTTCTTGCCGGAGCCACCGCTCGAACCGGGTCCGCCGCCGCTCCCGGAGGAGCCGCGCGCGCCGGACCCGCCGCTGCTCCCGGAGCCACCGCGCGAGCCGGACCCGCCGCCGCTCCCGGAGGAGCCGCCCGAGCCCTGGCCGCCGCCGTCCTTCTTCAGGTCGACCTTCGAGCCCCTGCCCGTGTCGGCCTTGTCCTTCGAGGTTCCGGAATTACCGCCGGACGAGCCGCCCGACGTCGATCCGCCGCCACTTCCGGAGGCACCGGCCTTTCCGTCCTTGCCAGCCTTTCCGCCGGATCCCACGTTCCCCGAGGAGCCGTCCTTCCCCTTACTCCCGGAGTCCTTCGCTCCCTTGGGGCTGGTGTCCTTCAGTGAACCGCCGCCACCGTTTCCGCTGGTGCCGCGCCCACTGCCGGTTCCACCGCTCCCATTTGCGCCGGACGACCCGCCCCCGCCACCTCCGGTGACGCCGCCTCTTCCGCCGCGTCCGGTACCCGTGGAGCCGCTCCCAGTGGAATTCCGGCCCGAATTTCCACCACTACTTCCACCGGAATTACGGCTCCCTCCACCGGCCCCTCCGGAGCCGTTTCGGGTGGGAAGTCCGGGCGAATTCATGACCGTGGTGGTCCGGGCCTCTTTCACCTGGTGCGAACTGGCCCTGGCTTTCTCCAGGTCGAGGCGCTTGTTCGCTGTCCCGCCGCCCTTTGCCCAGCGGGTCGCGCCCGCCCGGATCAGCGTTTTGAATACGCCCTCCTTGTACCGGGTACCGGCCGCGTCGGATCCGGCCCCGGTCAGGTCATCCGGGGCCTTGAACGACTCGCTGGTGACGCCCGGGGAGGAGCGGTCCACCACTCCGTCGGGGTCCGCCTTCGCGGCCGGATCGTCACCGTTCGGCCTGGCCCCGGCGCCGGTCGCGGTGACCGGTCGGGCGGGCTCCACTGCGGCCATCAGGGCGGCCATGATGCCGGTGTCCGCGGCAGGTGCCGGCGCGGTGCTGGCGGTCGGCGCAGCGGGCGGATCGAGGGGTCCTGCAGGGACCGGGGGCGCCGTATCGGTCGCCATGATTTCCTCACTCTCCGTGTCGTCGGTGGTTCCTTACTCCTTACCTCCCAGCGGAGAGCAGCCGATCAGCCGGACCTCGGGAGGCTGATTGCGGTGCTCTCCGCCAGGAGGGAGGGAGTAATTAATCACCGTGCGTGACTATGCGTCGGCCTTCTTGCCCTTGCGCGCGAACACCGCGATGACCAGGCCGCCACCGGCGACGAGACCCAGCAGGGCGGGGGAGTTGATCCCACCGCCCCCCGCGTTCCCGGCGTCCTGGGCGCTGCCCGCGGCCTGCATGCCGAACCCGTCGGTGGTCTCGTACTGCTGCTTGCAGTCCGCCACGACGGCGCTCCTCGGGGGCGCTGCGTACCCCTGGCCGGTCAGGGCGGAGGAGTCCTTCACGCACTTGTCGACGGCCGCCTGGATCTTTTCGGCGGAGGCGGTGGCGGCCTTCTTGTCGGTGCTGGCCTGCTCGTTCCGGATCCTCATTTCCTCCAGCTCCAGCTTCTTCATCTGGATCTGGAGGGCGGCGGCCTCCTTCTCGTCCTTCGCGACGGCCGCCGAATGGGCCTGGAACCAAATGGTTCCACCCCCGATGAGTGCCACCCCGACCACTGCGATGGCGACCTTTCCACGGCGGGTCAGACCGGCCTTCTTGTACTGTGCGACCGGGGTTCCGTACGGCCCCTCGTCGGCGTACGGAGAGGAATCCGACTCGCTACTCCCGAAGGCCATTCCTGCCGCCATTCCGGCCTGAATTCCTTCGAACAGCTTCTGTTCTTCCGGTGTCATTTCAATCTCCGTTCTTGCGCGCCAGGTCAGAGGCCGCCGAAATCATGGCCTCCACACCCCGGAAGGTGTTGTGGGGAAGGTCGTTCCATTCCCAGAACCGAATATTCATTCCCTGGCGCGCCAGCTGGTCCTGTAGGTAATTGACGGCCTTTTCCCGGTCGATTTTGGTCACATGCCCGGTGGATTCCAGAAAGGTCTGGGCACCCCTGACGCACATGCGGCCGGTGGGGGAGAAATCGAAGCTCTGGCACCAGCCGTAGCGGGTGAGAACTTCGATGACCTGGATGAGGTGGTACGACGGCCGCAACGGGCGCGGCTCCTGCCAAAGCGCCAGGTCAGCCATCGCGGACCGGATCCCACGGGGGATCAGGCGCTGTCCCCAGGTCGGGGGGTCGGGCGCCCAGATCTTCAGGGCGGGCGGGATATTCGCGGGGGGTGCCAGCGGGGGCGCCGGCGAAGTCGTGCGGGTGAAGCCCTCAGACGTTGGCGCCGTGGGTGCCATGCTGCGCTCCTTCCTTGCGTACATCGGGCGATGGGGAGGGGGTTCATGCGGCCGTGCCCCGAGGCATGTCCGCGGGGCCGGGGTTGTGCTCGGCACAGGGTGATCGGCCGCGGTCCGCTCGGGGCGGGCGCGGGCGAGCGGCCTGTCGGCCGTGGCCGTCACCGGTCCGCGCTCACGCTCAAGGGCGTGAGCGCGGACCGGGGGCGACCATGAGCGGCAGGGCGACGCGTGTGCGGACCGGTCAGCGGTCCGCGTACTGCTTAAGGGCGACGGCGATCTGTCCGGCGCGGTCCGTGGCGATGGTGCCGCCCTCGGTCCGGACCGCCCTGGCGATGTTGTTCCGGTTCAGCGGCTCGTTACCGGTCCGGAGCCGGTCCAGCGCGGTCCGCTCCAGGGCTGTGAGCGTGATGACGGTGTAGTCCGGACCGACGCCCTCGCGCAGGTCCGGACCGTCGACCTCGTTCAGTGCCTCCTGGTTGGCCGGTCCGGTGCGGTCCGAATCCTGCGGTCCGGGGGCGGCGTCGGCGGTCCAGACCGTCACCCCGCGCCCGATCGCCGGGCCCTGGGAAGCGAGCACGGTCCGCGAGCTCCGGTCCGGACCGGACCCGGTCAGCCGGTCAGCACCCTGTGGTCCGGCCGGACCGGCCGGACCGGCGGAACCGTCCTCCAGTGCAAGCGCCGGTCCGCCGGTCCGGTCCGTGGCTCCTGCGGTCCGGACCGGGCCGTGGACCGCGTTCCGTTCAGCCGGACCGGACCGGACCGCGTACTCGCCGTGCTGGACCGGGCGGACCGAAACGGGGACTTCAAGCGGTCCGTGCCGGTCCGTGCGGGCCAGGGTGAGGATGGTGGGGATGGCGGCCGGTCCGTGATCGTCAGCCGCGACGCGGGGGACGACGACCCGGTGCAGGGCCAGACCGGTCCGGACCGCCTTGCGGTCCGCGAGGTCCGCGCGCGCCGCGGTCCAGGCCCGGTCCAGCGTGGTCAGGCGCGGGTCGGTGATCGCGAGGGACCAGGCGGTGAAGGAGTGGACCGGGTAGCGGACCCATCGGACCGCTCCGATCGAGGGCCGCGCCTTGGCGACCCTGCCGTCCTCACGGAGCTTGCGGCGGTGGATCAGGGAGGCGTACAGCTCCCACAGCACCATCCCCACGATGCTCATGGCGGCGAAAGCGACGGCCTTCGGGGTGAAGTTCCAGTAGGTCATCTGCTCCGTCCACTTCTGGGCCTCCGCGTCCCAGGACCGGCTGCCGGCCACCGGCTCACCAGAGGCGTGCCAGAAGTTCATGGCCGCAGCGCCCAGAGCGAAGATCCACGTGGAGACCCGGTAAAGGGTTCCGGCGTCGCCGCCCTGGCGGGCCTGGTGGTACATCCAGCCCACGAACGCCGTCGACAACTCCCACGCGGCGGCGAACAGGATCGTGAAGGGGACGACCCAGCCGAGGATGTCCTCGGCGAACCCGGCCTGCCCCGTCCACGCGACGGCCATCGGAGCGGTGATCGGACCAATCACCATCAGGCGCTCCGCGTTCACCTTCACGAACTGCTTCACGCGGTCGGTCACGGCCGGCTTCCCGGCGCGGTCCGCCGCCCGCAGCTCCCGGGCCTTCGCCTTGCGGACCTCCTCCGCGTCCCGGCGCTCCTCACGGGCCTGGCGCTTGAGCCGCTTGCGCTCCAGTGCCTGCTCGGTGCGGTTGGTGGCACGCTTCATCCGGGCAGCGGCCTCGGCCACCATGTCGTCGGCGGCCTTCAGCGTGACCTGCGCGTCCGCTTCCCGCAGCCGGGCCTGCGCCAGCGCCTGCTCGGCTTCCGCGAGGTCTGCGTCCTGCTTGGTGCGGGCGCCCGCGAGGATGCGGTCGGCCTCCTCGCGGGCGGTGCGGGTCAGCCGCTCGGCGTCCTCGGCCGCCGTCGCCCGCAGCCGGCCGATGTCCTCCTTGGCCAGCGTCCGCGTACGCGCCGCGTCCACACGGGACGCCTCCCGCTCGCGGGCGGCGTCCTCACGAAGCTCGGAAGCCGCCTTCTCCGCCCCGGCCTTCACCTGCGCGGCCTGGGCGTCCGCGCTCTCACGCAGCCGGGCGGCCTCGCCCCGCACCCGCTCCAGGAGCACTTCGGCGTCGGCGGAGGCACGGGTGCAGGTTTCCAGCGCCATTCGCTCCGCGCTGGCCACCAGCTCGGTGCGTGCGCTCTCCGCGTCGGCGAGGAGCTTCGCGGCGGCCTGCGCTGCCTCGGTGCGGACCTGCTCCGCCGCCCCGGCCGCCGTGACGGCGATCTCATCCGCCTGCCGGCGGGCATCGGCGAGCAGCTGCTCGGCGGCCGTCTTGGCGTCTGCCAGGACCTGGTCGGCCTCGTCTGCCGCCGTCTTCGTGACGGTGTCGGCCTCGCAGCGCGCGTCGGCGAGCAGTTGCATCGTCGTCTCTTCGGCGGCGGCCCGGCACTGGTCGGCGTCGGCGGCCGCAGCGGTGGCGGCCTCCGTACGGACCTGGTCGGCGTCCGTCGCGGCGACGGCCAGCAGGCGGGACTGCTCCGCAGTGGCAGCCTCGGCGATCGAGGCCGCCTCGGTGCGGGCGCCGTCCAGCAGCGCGGTTGCACGTGCCTCGCCGTCGGCGAGGGTCCGCGCGACATCGTCGGCTGCCAGGTCCCGGAGGTCGGCGGCGCGGTCGGCGGCGTCGGCCAGCAGCGCGTTGAACTCCGGGTGCACGATCGGCGGCTTCCCGGCGGTGGTCTCGTCCGGGGCGGCGGCCTGCGGAGTGATGGGAGCCGGCGCCGACGCCTTGCCGCGCCCGGTGGCGCGGGACTGTGCCGCTGGGCGCTTGCGCCGGGTGGAGGTCTTGGTGGCCACGGGGGGGGTCCTCTCTGTTTTCCGGCGCTCCGTAAGGAAGGAGGCGCCGCGGATCAGGCGTCGGTCGGTAGGGTCGTGACAAGGCCTCCGGGCCCCCGGCAGGTCGAATGCCGGGGGCCCGGAGGCTGACTCGCAGGGGGGAAGGAGCCACGACCCGCTGCCGGGAAGCCGTCAGCTGTTGGCGCGGTCGCGCTTGAAGCGGCGCAGCCCCGGCAGCAGCCGGAGCAGCTCGGCGACACCGACGCGTACCAGCTGGCGGACCTCCTCGGCCTCCTCGGAGGCAAGCTCGTCCGGGGTGCGGACCGGGCGAGCGACGGGCGTTCCCCGGTCGGCCGCCTGCCGGTCGAGGCGTTCGTTCAAGGCCGCGCTGCAGAGCATCCGGGCGCAGGCCACCAACTCGGTGGCGGCGTCCAGCAGGCGGGCGATCACGGCGAGCTCCTCGCCGGACGCTCCCCCGTCCAGCAGGTCGGCGGCCTCGTCGAGCAGGCTGTGCGCCGCAGCCAAGTCAGCGTGGATCTCCGGCGTGCTGTCCGGTCGCGGCGCCAGTTCGGCGACCTGGCGGCGCAGACCCGCCAGACGGGACGCCCGATAGTGAACGTCCTCGGAGGCGCCGAGGGCAATGAGCCGGGCAGCGGTGCGGGTCGCAGTCCCGGCGGAGCTGAGGTAGTTCGTCGTGGTCATCGCGGTCTCCTGGTCGAATCAGTTGAGCAGGCACCCGGCGCGGTGTGCCGGCTGCCTGGGCCGGGCGGCCACAGCCACAGCACCCCGGAGCCCACCGGGCTCGGGGGTGCTGGACTGGTAGCGGTCCGGTCAGCGCCGCTTCGCGGCGAGGTGCGTGCTGTAGTCGTCCTGGTGCTTCGCGAAGTCGGCGTAGAGGCGCTGCCCGTCCGCGCACCGGTCGTACATCGAGCAGGACTTGCAGGTGCTCGCGTGATGGCGCTGCTCGGCGGCGGCCGCCATGTACCGCGTGTACAGCTCGTCAGCCACGCGAGCCGACCGCCTTGGCCTCTCCATGCCGGCGGAGCTGGGCTTCGGCTGTACGGCGTGCCGCGGCGGCGTGGTTGGCCGCGTCAGCTGCTGCCTTGGCGGCGGCCTTGGCCTGTTCGAGGGCGGTCATCGGGCCACCTCCGTGCCGGAGACCGGGTGGAGACGCAGGATCGGCTGGCGCTTGTAGTCCGGGGCCATCTCGGCCAAGGTCCGGCGTGCCCGGCGCCCCGGCTGAATCCGGTGGTCGTGCTCGTTGGCGATGCGGCGCAGGAGCTGGCCGAGCGCCTTGTTGGCGTCGGTCTCGTCCCGCTCGAAGCCGCGCTTGTTGTCGTCGCGTTCCATGTCGTCGTAGATCCCGGCCTGGGGCGCGGGCGGGTTCGTTGCGCGTGCCATGATCTGCATGTGGGTCGTCCTCTCAGGAAGGTGACCTGCTGTGGCAGCCCCGGGGATCCCTACTCCTTGGAGCTGCCTCTTCGCTCCCCTGCCAGGGAGCGAGCTGCGTTCGAGCAGCCACGGCCGCCGCCGCTCCGTTTCCGGGGCGGCGGCGGCCGTGAGTGTTCGTTGGCGTGGTACGAGTCAGCGCGGCGGGCAAACCCTCTGTACCTGCACGCTGGGACCATCGGTCGGTGAGTCTCCGGCGGGACGCTGCTCTCGCTGGGCGTCAGCCCGCCTAACCTGCGGAACGACCGCCGCCCATTCAGCGGCGCGCTTCCGGGGGAGCTGACGAATCCGACGGCTCTCAGCCTCGGCCGCACGGATTTCGAGCAGCTCCTCGGCCTGACGGCGGAGCGGCTCCTGTCGGGTCAACCGCACGAAGATGGCGCCCAATCGTTCACCATCCGTGCAGTGCGCGCGGCCGGTGCAGGCCGAGCATCGGCTTCGGTGAGCGGTATAGGCCTGCCGCGCCGACTCGGCGTTCAGCTGGGCGGGGACCATGCGGCTTACCGGCGGCGCAGGCGGCGTCTTGGGCTTGCGCAAGACCTTCGTGGTGCGGCGCGCCCCGGCGTCAGTGTTCGCGTCGGTCGTGCGCTCCGTCCACTGGGCGATCGTGAGGTCCAGGAGAACGAGTCGATTGCTCCCCGGGCAGCGGTGCTGGCCCGGAGCACCCGCACGAGCGGCGTGGTGGGGGACCAACTTCGGTGCGGCGCCCTGGGCACCAGTGACGGCGGACCAACGCTCGCAGTCGGGGCAGACCAAGGAGATGAAGTCGGGCCTGAGGTCGACGTGGTGCGGCTTGAGGGTGGAGATCGCGACAGCGGGTCGAGCGCTGACTCGGGTGGTGCGGGTTCGGGTGGGGCGCTTTTTGGCAACAGCCGGCTGAGTGGGTGCAGACACGGTGACTCCTCGCGTTGTGCGGAGGGGAAAGGAGCGTCGCGGGCTCTCTCTGCCCGGCAGGCCGGAAGGCTCCGGATTCCTGTCGGACAGACAGCGCGTCGGCGCTGCGTCGTGCGCCGCAGGAGTCACTGACCGGGGGATTTGATCGAGCTATCGACCCCGGCCGCTCCGAGGAACGGTGACTGCTGCGGTCTTGCGGTGGTGCTGATGTTGAGCGGCTGAATCTGACCTGGTCAGCTGGCCGATGCCACTAACCAGGCAAGGGGCATTCGAATGCCGTTCGACCAACTCCCCTACGAGAGATCGTCGTTGGCACACCCGAGTACAGCCGAGATTGCATTGCAATGTCAAGGACTGCAACACAACTTCGATGAATGCACCGTCACGCCTAGGCGGATGCAATGCAGTCGGGCTAAAGTGCGGGCATGGCCCGATCTACACGTCCCGCGTTCCGGCAAGCTGCCGACCGGATTAGGGACTCCATCAGCAGCAGCGACTACGCGGCCGGCAGCCGCCTCCCGGCCGATGTCGACCTCGCAGAGGTCCTCGGCTTCAACCGCGCGACCATCGGCCAGGCAATCCGTCTGCTGGAGTCCGAAGGCTTGGTCTACAAGCACAAGAAGGCGACCTACGTCAGCCGCATAACGGCCCGCATCCAGTCCGATCGGACCGGTCGCTATGCCCGCGCCCGTCGCGAGTCAGGACAGAACCGCGGAGCGTTCGACGCCGAGATCCGCGCCCTGGGTATGGAGCCTGAGACTCACGCCACCACGGACCACGTTCCCGCGCCTCCGCGCGTCGCCGAGATCCTGAGTGTCAGCGCGGACGAGGTGTCGGTCCTGATGCGCGCCCGCAAGATGTACGCCGACCGAGCCCCCGTGCAGATCGCGACGTCATACCTGCCGCTGGAGATCGTGGAAGGATCCGCGATCGAAGGATCCGACACCGGCCTCGGTGGATCGATCTCCCGGCTGGGCGAGATGGGCTTCAAGCAGACCGAGATCACCGAGACCATGATCGTGCGTGTCCCTGAGCCGGACGAGGCCGAGATCCTCGGCATGACGGAGGACCAGCGAGTCATCGAGCTGACCCACGTCGGCCGGACCGCCGAGGGACGCGCCGTCGAGGTCACCATCCACGTGCAGCCCGCGCACCTGTGGTCTCTGACTTACAAGTGGGCGCTGGACGCCGACATCAACTGACCATAGGCCGGCGGACCCACCGCTGACCTTCCCACCCAACCGAGGAGAGCGACCGCATGGCCAGCAACACCATCAGCGAGGACGGGACGATCCTGCGCGACGCCCGGTCCCGTTACCGCAACCGCGCCCAGGACGGGGCGCACGGCGCGTTCGAGGTCGAGACCCGCGCCAGCGGCAAGACCCCTCGCGCCGAGGTCACCGTCAGCCGCGTCCAGGCCCCGGACGACGTCGCCGAGCTGGGCGGCGGCGACGTCGTCGTCCGCGCTCGCCGGATGTTCTCCGACGACCGCCTGGTCCAGTTCTGCGACACGTACATCCCGGCGTTCGTGGTCGAAGCCGCCCCGGCGGTCGCAGAGCAGGACACCGGCCAGGGCGGGATCATCAACCGCATGGCCGACGCCGGGCTCGCCCAGGCCAAGGTCGTCGAAGACGTCACGCTACGCCCGGCCACGACCGCGCAGGCCGAGGCGTTCGGGGTCGAGGAGGGCCAGGACCTGCTGACCATCATTCACACCGGCCGCACCGAGGACGGGCGCGTGGTCGAGGTCAGCGTGCATACCCTCGCCCCAGGCTGGACGCTGCGCTACGACGTACCACTGAGCTAGCAGACACGGGCCCCCGCCGCGGCAAGCGGCGGGGGCCCGAAGGCGCTTGCCGGCGATCTGCCCAACGGCCGCCCCATCACCCTGAGATCACGGCCTCCCTCCCGTCAACGAGGCGCCCTCAGCGAGTTGGAGCAGCCGAACGGGTGAAGCTGACCAGCATCGGCCCTGGTCGGAACGCGACACGCCGACCAGGGTGTTGCGCCATATACTCCTTGATCCGCTAGATTCCAGTTCAACACGACGAAACGTCGTGTCAGACCGCAGATCGAATGGAAGGAGGGGCAGTGCGAAAGAACTCCGCACACCAGGTCGAGGGGCTGGTCCGTGGAAGCGTCGCCGCAATCCTCAACGTCACCGGGGAGACGTGGACCGAGCTGGGAGCCGCAGTAGGGCTAACAACGGACACGGTCAGCAGGCGACAGAAGGGCACGAGCGCCTGGACTCTCGCTGACCTCGGGCGCCTCGCCGACCACTGGCGAATCGCCCCATCCAGCCTGCTCACGGGCCCGACTGAGGCCCTGGCGAAGCTGAATCGCGAGCGCGTAGAGATGATCCGCTCCGCCAAGGGGCTTCCCGTCAGGAACGGCGTTCTCGTCGCCTGAAAAGCCAGCAGCCCGGGACGTGAACGCCCCGGGCCACCGTCTCCCACTCGCCACGGTCTCGCCAGACACCGAGTGGGGCCCTACAAAGAGCTGTGAGGCACGCCGCCCGGTTCCAGCCGAGCAGCCCCACGCGCCGCTGTCTACTCTACAAAGATCCGTCAAGGGTGCAGTAGAGCAATCGACAGTCCGCGCGGGTGGTCATCACCACACAGCGGACAAGGAACCTACGTTGCACCGCATGAACCACCGCGCCGCTGCCTCGGCAGGGGCGCGATGAAGGGGATGACCTCCGGCGAGTTCGCCGCGACGACCGTCCAGACAGCTTGGGAGCCGCCCGAGGAAGTCGTCGTCTCCCACCGCCTCGCGCACGCTCCCGGTCTGCAGCCGGAAGACTATGGCGTCCTGATCCGCCTGCTGCTCCGTGACCCGAACCAACCATCGAGCATGGACGCGCTGTCGAAGGAGTTCCAGGCGACCGGTTGGAAGATGGGCGACAGTCGCCTGCGCGGCGTCATGGGACGACTCAAGAAGGCCGGCCACGTTCGCCACGACCAAGTGGGCTATGACCCCAAGACCAAGCGCCCGCGCTGGGCGTTCATGGTCTACCGGAACCCCGCCAACAACCCTGATCACGCACGCACCATCGGTGGTGTATCGCCGCAGGTCAGGTCGACTCGTGGGTTTTCAACGGATGCATCGGTTCGTTCGATTACACCCCTGTCGATTTCCAACGGATGTGCAGGTCAGATCGACCCGGCGGAATCCAACGGGTCGAACAGGCTTCCGTTGGATTCCGCCGGGTCGGATTCCAACGGAAGTGCAGGTCAGGCCGACACTGCGGTTTCCAACGGGTGGGCAGGCCACCCCCCACACCCCCCGGAGGGGGTGGTAACCCCCTCCCCCTACCCCCTCGTGTCCCAGGTACCCCAGCAGGCACCTGCGGCGCAGGAGGGGGAGGCGGGTGTCGACTCCGTCGACGGGAAGCCGTCGGGTGAGGCGATCGCGGAGGCGTACGAGTTCTTGCAGGACCTACCTCGGCCGTGGAGTGCGGGTCGTCCTACTGCTCGTAAGCTCGCGCCCCTGCTTGCTGAGGCGATCGAGACTCAGGGGTGGGCTCTTGATGAGGAGCTCATCGAGCTGCTGACGGACGAGAGCGGTCCGCCGATCCGCAGCTACCCGTCGGTGCTGTCTACGCGGATCAAGGATCTGCCTCGGCACCGGACGAAGAAGCGTGTGCGTGCAGTACCGGGTCAGAGGCACGAGGGCACCGCTGGCCTTCCCGCCCTGGACTGCAAGACCTGCTACGGGTCTGGCTGGACCGACACGGTGGGCGAGCGCTGCCCCTGCATCAAGGTCTCTGTCGCCAGCTGACCACCGAAAACGCGAGCGGCGGCCGATTCCCGCTAAGAACCCGGCCGCCGCGTCGCTGCTCAACCCAGATAGGAAGAGAGCACGCCCATGATCTCACCCGCCGTCGCCGCTGACGACAAGGCGTCCGTACCCGACACCTTCCGGAGCGCCAGCCCGCTCGAACGGGAACTCCCGCACGATGTGGAGGCCGAGCAGTGCGTGCTGGGCGCCATGATCGTCTCGAAGGCCGCCATCGTCGAGGTCATCGCGATCCTCAAGGGCCACGAGTTCTTCCGCCCTTCCCACGAAACCGTCTTCCGAGCCATTTACGACCTCTACGGCAAGGGCATCACGATCGACCCGATCGTCCTCGGCCGAGAGCTCGCCAGCCGGGGAGAGATCACCAAGATCGGCGGGGCTCCGTACCTCCACATCCTCGTGCAGTCGGTGCCCACGGCCGCCAACGGGTGGCACTACGCCGAGATCGTCAAGGAGAAGTTCGAGAGCAGGCGTCTGGTCTCCGAGGGCATGCGCCTCATGCAGATGGGTTACTCCGAGACCGTGACCACGGGAGAGGCCGTCGCAGCGACCACGGCCTCGCTCCAGAGCCTGGTCAGCGGCGCGCCCGAAGCGGCGAAGCTCTCCGTCTCGGACCGCTGGGAGAGCTTCATCGACCAGCTCGAAGCCGGAGCCGACCCGAAGGCGCTCTCGACCCCGTGGCCCGACCTGGACGAACTGGTCACGGTCTCCGGCCCGATGCTCATTACCGTCGGCGCCACCACCGGCGGTGGCAAGACGCTCCTGATGCTCAACTGGGGTGCTCACGTGGCCCTGCGCCTCGCGAAGCCCGTCCTGGTGGCGAGCATGGAGATGGGCGGCAACGAGATCCTGGCCCGGCTCACCTCCTCCGAGGCCTTGATCCCGATGGACCGGCTGAACAAGCGCCAGCTCGAAGAAGGCGACTGGAAGAAGCTGGCCAAGGTCTCAAGCCGCATGGAGAACGCGAAGAACTTCGTCCTGGACGACACGGCGGGCCTGACCCTTTCCCGACTGCGGGCCCGCATCCGCACCATGTGGGCACAGGGCAACGGACCGGCCCTCATCCTCGTGGACTACCTCCAGCTCCTCACCCCGGACACCCCCAGCTCCGTTCGCGCGCAGGAAGTCGCCGCGCTTTCCCGGGGCCTGAAGGTGATCGCGATGGAGTTCGATACACCGGTCGTGGCCCTGTCCCAGTTCAACCGCGGCGCCGTCGGCCGGCGCCCGCTGCTCTCGGACTTCAAGGAGAGCAGCGCGATCGAGCAGGACTCCAACGTCGTGCTCCTGCTCCACGAAGAGCGTGACGAGAACGACCAGCCGGTGAAGCCGGGCGAGGTCGACCTCATCATCGCCAAAAACAGGCAGGGGACGTCCGGTCGGGTTCTGCCCATGTCGGTGAGGAAGCACTACATGCGCATTGACAGCTGGGCTGCCGACGCCAGCTGATGAATTCGGTCCCGGCCGTGGCTGTGGCCACGGCCGGGGCCATCCAGCGGATCCCACATCTGTGAAGAAGGAGATCACCGTGATCACCACCGACAGCGTGCGTACGCGGTTCATCGGCGAGGACCTGGCCCAGCGCGTCTCCGACCACTGGAACCCTGTCTACCCCGCGATGCGCCGCATCCTGGACACCGTCATCAAGGCCCAGCGCGCCACCGAGCGCCCGACCGTGGACGTGGCGAAACTCGAACTGGTCCGCCGCGCGCTCGGACAGCTCGACCGCGGCACCTTCAAGGGCTGCACCCGCAGCCCCGGGCACTTCAGCGTCTATCACGCACTCCGTTCCGTCGATGAAGTCTTGAAGGTGACCTACTCGGGTGACCCGGATAAGGGAGCCATCTACCGGCTCGCCGGAGTGCTCGCGGATATCAACGCGCACACCGACGCCGCCGCCAGCACGTACTTTGCGACCGAGCGTCAGACAGGCATTCCCGGGCAGACGGTCGACCGCAGCCATGCCGACAAGGCAGACTCGGGGCAGACGGAAAGGGGCGGGCGATGACCGCGCAACCGATACACCAACACGAGCCCGAGCGTGTGCCGCGCAATGCGGAGGGGATCGCGGCCGCCCTGTCCGGGGCGCAGCGGATGGAGTTCTACCGCGAACTCCTGGCGGCCGCCCCGGAGCAGGCCAAGGGTGTGCTTCTGCGCTGGTGGGGCGAGGCGATGCTCGACACCGATCCGGAAGCCGACGCGCGGGCCGACGCGGTGCTGGCCGGCACGGTGCCCACCGTCTCGCTGGACGACCTACTTGCGCGGCGCCGGGCGGCAGGACTGACCGTTGACTGACCCGTACGACGAAGGTCTGCCCTGCGTGCTGTCCGAGAACGTCTCCCAGCTGATGATGGACCCGTCGCTGCCGCCCGATGTCTTCGGCGCGATCGTGGCCGCGATGGTCACCATCGGCGAGATGGGCGGCATCGTGCCGGGGAGCACCGCATCACCGCGGCGCCCGCAACAGCGCCGCCTCGCACTCGGAGCTGAGGGCGAACTCGGGATCGCCGAGTACGTCATCAGCCGCGACGATGACCCGCCGCAGATCGTCATCACGCACGTCCTGGTGTTCTGAACACCCCTTGGGGCCCGGCCTTCGCGCCGGGCCCTTTGCCGTCACGCGACGGTGTACGCGGTCACCCTGCCGGGGCCGTGCCCGCCGGTCGGCGGGCCAGGTTGATCAAGATCTGGGCCGTCGACTGAGAGCGGCCGGACAGGAGACCTTGATGAACCCCACCGTCGCCCGCGCTGCGGCCGGCCTTGTCACCTTCTTCGCGGTGTGCGGACTTGCCTCCCCGGCAGGGGCCGCCCCGACTGGCGCGCCGTACGAACTGCGCCTGGTGGCCGGGAACGCGGAGGATGCCGGAGCGGCCGATCTCGTGGTCGGCCCGCAGGCGGCCGGCGGCTGGGAGGTACGCGGCACCCTCACGAAGGCGACCCGGGTGCCCGGGTGCCTGCACCTGGAAGCGGGGGACGACGGCGACACGGGCCGGACCGCCGAGACGCTGGCCGTGTGGTGCGGGCAGGCCGGGACGGCGGGCGAGGTGTCCGCGCGGACAGCGCGCCCCTTCGTGTACTTGGTGTGGCGGGGCGGGGACGGCCTTCCGGCGGCCTGGTCGAGCCGACGTCTGCACCAGTAGTCCGTCCGGGTGACTTGAACGGTCGGACATAGCCCTGCTGTCTCTCCTTGCCGTAATATTTTCCATGTCGGGAGGGTGGTCGGTACCCACCCCTCCGGCAGAGGACAACCCGTCAGCATCAAGGAGACGCCATGGCCTTCACCGGCGAAGACACCCCCGTCACTGCCTCAATCGGCCTCATCGCCGAACACGCCGCGAGCATCTGGAGCGATTGCCCGACTGAGGGTACGCACCTCCTCTTCCGGATCGACGAGGCAGGAGAGGCCTGCCATCTCCGCATGGTCCGCCGCGTCGGACGTGGGTACGTCCTCGCGGAGCACGGGCCCGACTTTGACCTGGAGGACTGGGTGAACACCCCCTGGCTGCCCTGGGACGAACTGGGCGCAGAGCTGGAGAACCTCGTCGGGCAGGAGACGCGACACCCGGCCCTCGCCCGCGAGTCGGGGGGCTGGTGGAGGCTGGCCCTCAATCCGCTGGGCGACCGGGCTGAGTGGGACGTCGAGCACGACTTCGAGGCGCACGCGGTGGTCGAGAACCCTGACGCGGGGGCCCGCGACGCCGCGCGCGGCGAGAAGATCCTCCTTGGCCACCTGGCTGCCGTCCGCCACGGCCGCCGGATTGAGGACGTCCTCGCTGAGCACGACGGCCACGACCTCGCGGTCGGCGACGGCGACGGCAGGGAGGTCCGCGTTCCCGACGAGGACGCGGATCCGGCGGACTACGCCGGATCCCTGGTCGAGTGCCTCACCTGCCAGACGGACCCGTCCGCTCAGTGGGAGCGAGGCGGGAACCCCCTCGCCGTCGGCGGCCCGCTGCTCCTCGTAGGCCACGTGGTGGAGGCGGTCGTTGCCCTCCTCCACTACGCCGACGGATGGCACCACGCCTCCGACGTCCTGGAGCGGGCGCTGCTGCTCCTGGCGGAGCGACAGCGGGACGTGAGCTTCGGAGTGCCGGAGCCGACGCTGGTGGAGGACGTGGACCTGCGCGCCCTCGACACCGTCGCCGGAGCGGTCGCGGCCCACTACGCGGCGGCTGCCGCCCGATTCCGCCTGACTGACTGGCAAATCGCCGACATGGCGGAGGACCGCTTCCGCAGCCAGGTCGAAGGGGCGCGCTTCGCTGCCATCCGGGCATCGCGCACCACGGCGGAGGACGTCGCGGCCAAGGCGGCGTGAGCAGGCCACAGACACGCAGCGGCGCCCCGGGAGAAGGCCCGGGGCGCCGCTGCGTGTTCGTGCGGGGTCCGGGCCGCCGCGGCGTCCGTCCGGAAAGCGTTCGGGGGCCAGCGGTCCGACTCCGTGAGGAGACGGCGGTACCCACTGGCCCCCACCCGTCAGCATCTCCACGAAGGGAGCGCGACATGTCCGGCAGTCTATCCACAGCGCCCCTTTCCACAGGCCGTACGCGGCCTCGCACGAACTACAGGAGCACCACGTGATCCCGCGCGGCCGACCCGCCCTGACCGAAGCCGACATCGCCGCCGAGAAGGAGGTCAACCTCAAGACCTGGCAGCGCAACGAGGGCGAGTCCCTGCGCGCCCAAGTGCCGCTGGTCAACGAAGGCGGGCGCCTTCGCCTCTACGACGAGGAACAGGTCCGCGCCTACCTCGCTGGCGCCGCGTGGCCCCCCGCGCAGCAGGATCAGGGCGTGACCGCCGGTGCGGACGGCGGAGGTTCGTGGCCCCCGGCGGTGCCGCCGGGGGAGGAGCACCCGGACGACCTCCTCACCGACCAGGAGGCCGCGGCCGTGCTGGAGACGAGGGCCTCCACCGTCCGGGACTACGGCACGGGCGGATACCTGACCGTCGTCCAGCGGCACGGCCGCACCTGGTACCGCCGGGCGGACCTTGAAGCCCGGCTTAGCGCGGGCGATCAGCGCCACCAACCGCACCTCACCGGGGCCGGCCGCCCGCTGGGCTCGAAGGACAAGGCTCCCCGGCGCCAACCGGACCCCCGCGTCGCCGAGATCGCCGCCGGACTCGCCCTCGCTGCCGGGCGAGACGCTCAGCCGGCCACGGCCGCCGAGATCGCAGAGCAGTACGGCGTCGGAGAGCGCACCGCTCAGCGCCTACTCGCGGCCGCCCGCGATTACGGAGCCGACTCGGCCTGAGCCTGCCGCCGTTGCCGCCCCGCTCCTCGCTGGGCGACAACGGCGATTGGGTCCGTCCTCCCCTGCCCCGGGCGAGCCGGTCGTCCCATTGCGACGCGCCGTGCGAAATCCTCCCTGAATGTCCGTTTTTGCCGTAATGTTTTTCTTGTCGGAAGGCGGTCGGTACCCGCCTCCGCACCCGTCAGTCGAACCAACGGAAGGGCCCCTCAATGGACCGCAACGCGCACGACAACGCCCGCGACAACGACCGCGCCATCCCCACCGTCCCGGGCCAGCGCAAGGCCTCCGAGCCGACCACCCGGAAGGGGGTCCCCAACCAGCGCGACCGCCGCGCCCAGTAGGCCGCGTGCTGGAGTGCGGGCCCCAGCTGGGGCCCGCACTCCAGCGTGTAAGAGAGAAGCGCCTCGGCAAACGAAAGGCGGGCCCCGTACTCTGGGGCCCGCCTTTCGCGGACAGTCAGCCAGCGAGTCTCAGCTTCGGTGCTGCTACCGGCATCGGAGCTTCCTCCCCGCCGCCGGGGTCGGGATCGAAGTCCGTACCCGTCCTCGGGTCGGAGGCGCGGCGGCGGATCGTCTGGTCCGGGAAGTGGATGGGCCAGACGTACAGCTGTGGGTCGGCGAAGGCGTTCGCCATATGTGCAGCGGACTCGTACATCGCGAACAGCGGGTGCAGGACGATGACGCCCCGCTTCGTCCCCTGGGGGTGGACCAGGCCGCGGTCCTTGAGCTCATCCAGTGCGCGGGAAACGGCGGATTCGGTGGCCCTGAGCCGCTCGGCAATGTCCCGTTGCCGGATGCGCACCTGGCCGCCGTATTCCTGGCGGCTCTGCAGTATGTTCCACACTCGCCAGCCGGTCTTGGTCAGGCCGGCGTCCGCCATGTGCTCGAAGAAGTCAGGGTGCCGGTAACCGCTTTCACGCACCGGCTGGTCGTGCTCGGTGTCGTAGTTGGTCATGAAGTCCGCCTTCCCGGTTTCGGGATCTCGATCTTCCGGTCCTTGAGCTCGTCACTCATGCGGTGCAGCAGGCCGTGATGCTTGTCGCTGCGAAAACGGTAGCTGGCAAGAGGGTTGAGCTGGAGCTTCTTCTTCGTGGCTGGCACGCGCCATGCCAGATTCTTGCTGTCGAGCTGCTTGATCGCCTTGCTTACCGACCCCTGCGAGCACTCCAGCTCAACGGCAAGCTGTGTCTGGGTCCCCTCAACTTGGCCGTCCTCGTTGTGCGTGCCGACGAGAAACGTAAACAGCCTGTCAGCCACCGGGGAGAGCTTGAAGCGGTGGCGGGCCATCCACAGATCCAGGTCCAGGTTGATGTGCTGGCCGGAAGGGAAGCCATAGGAGCGCTTGGGCCTGTCGAAGCTGACGACACCACCGGCTTGTGAGAGCCGATCGAGCGTCTCGACCATGGCCTTCGCCCGGTCAGGAACCGTCAGCGGGGCGGCGGGCGCGGGTGCGACCGTCGGCATCGCCTGGGGGGACCGTTTGAGAGGCGGCACCGCAGTATTTCGGCGCCGCGCGGGGTTGGCCACGTACTGCTCCTCTACCTTGTTCCGTACTCCAATCTTAGCGAACCAGGCAAGATTTGCGTTCACGGCGGCGCGGATGTTGACGGGCTGCACCTATGCCGCTAGCGGAATATTCAAGGCTTGCTCCACGCGGCGAGTATTCCGCCAGGTGGAATGCTCCAGCTCAGAAACCAGCAGGTCAGCGCCACGACGCGCCTGGTTCTCTTCTGTAAGAGGAGCGGACCCTTCCCAACCATCGGTCCTGCGGGCAGGACCGTCAGGCACCGAGGCAAGCCAGGGGAAGGGAATACCCATGGCCTCGGCCAGAACCACCCCGAGCCTGCAACTACGGGGTCAGGCTGAGCAACACGGCAATCTGCTGCGCCATGGGTCCTGAGGTTCGCGGGGTCCCGGCCCCGCACGCCGGCCGGGGCCACGCCCCCCGGCGGGCGTTTGCTGCTCGCGCGCTCACAAGCCGCTCCGCGGCCCGCGAGCGCGCTCCCAGGTGACACCCAGGCGCTCATTGTCGTGAAACGTCGTGGGGGCTGAGGAGCGCGAGCAAGACGATTAGCGTGGCTGATGTCCGGGGGGTGGCTGATGCCCACATTGCTGTCCGGGTACCGCATACGGGAGCGTCGGGGCTGGCTTTCTGTGGCTGAGGACTCCTCGGGCAAAAGCCGTCCGGCCTAGTCCTGGGTGCCGACCAAGGCAGCCAGGACCAGGCTGACCGAGTGGACTTCCCGCTTTCCGTTGCACTTGCTCGCCCGGTGACAGTGCTGCCCCGCGGGGCACCCCTCGTCGCGTAAGTGGCCCTCTTCCTGCGGGCCGCCGGCCAGGGCGCCGTGGCCCACACCCCGGACGGCGAGCCCTACCAGAAGGCGAGCGAGGGCCTGGTGGTCGAAGTCCTGGCGGGAACCACGAGACACGCCGTGGTCACCGTCGTGCGCGTTCACGGATAACGCCCCGGGCAGCACCCTCAGGGTGACCGCAGTCCTTCAGGCAAGTCGATTCGCAACTGTCCGCCGCCGCCAGGAACCGGACCGCTCAGACGCGGAACGCCTCGGCACGCGCGGCACGGCAGGGGACGCACAGGGGACTTGCCCCCGGAGAGCCGTACCGCGCGCACGGCTGGTGACATTTGGTGCAGGGGCCAGTCTGGGAGGGAGACCAGGTCGCGACCTGAGGTCTGGCTGCGGGGGCGGGTGAGGTCATGGCGCTGCTCCTCGATGTGGGCGATACCTCATTCCATCACGTGTTCGATTTTGTTGCCCATCTGGAGCGGCCCGTGTCGACCTGGCAATTTGTAGCGTTCGCTGCATAGTCGCCGGATCGAACGCTACGCTGTGGGCATGACGACGAGCGACGACATCCCCCTGTTCGAGCGCGACAGCAGCGGCAGCCGTCCGGCCATTCACGCGGAGGGGTCCTGGGGCTGGATCTCCTGGCCCAGCCAACATGCGCCGGGCGGGCGGGAAGAGCACCGCGGCGGCCGGGTCACCCTGCAGAGCGGCCAGACTGCCCTCGCCGTCTGCGAGGTCATCGCGGCCGACCGCGCCGGCTGGCAGCGTGAGGTGCGCCAGGCCCTGGACCGGGTGGCGCCGTGGGCCCGCGTGCTGAACATCCTCTCTGCGGTCCCCGACCACGAGTTCCACGCCGGCCAGGCCCGCACCTACGGCGCGCGGGTGGCGGAGTACGAGTACGACGAGGAAGCGCAGGACTGGCTCAGGCGCGCCGCCACCGACGGCGAACTCGCCGCCGCCCACGCCAGCGACGAACCTGTCCGCACCCTGTCGTCCGCAACGTGGACCCGATTCGAGGTGCTGGCCCGCAGCATCGCCGAGCGCCACGAGCGGGAGGCCGCCCAGTGCCGGATGGTGGCCCTGGCCGCCGCCCCTGCTCCCCGTCCCGACCTCGGCCGCTCTTGGGTGCGCGCGGACTACCTCGACGAGCAGCTGGACAGGTGGATCACTGTGGAGATCCTCAGCGGCTGGCGGGCCTGCGCGGACCAGCGGGACGCACTCGTGAGAGCAGCCCGCGCGAACGGCCTCACGGAGACTGCGATTTCGGACGCGACCGGCCTCGCGCGGACCACGCTGGCCCGGATCGCGGCTGGCTGAACACCCCCGCCCCGAAGCTGCCGCGAAGTGAGCTGACCCCTGCCGCGCACGGCCAGCCCCGGGATCCTAGTTTCTGCCGTCCGCGATGTTCCCCGTCGAAGAATTCTGATCGGCCACCACCATGGCCCCGCCTCCGGAAGGATCAGCACACATGACGACCGAACTCGACGCTCTGGCCGCCGCCGCAGCCGCGCTCCGC
Organism: Streptomyces sp. GQ60; assembly: GCF_059758875.1. NCBI lineage: Bacteria > Bacillati > Actinomycetota > Actinomycetes > Kitasatosporales > Streptomycetaceae > Streptomyces > Streptomyces sp. GQ60. The sequence continues at coordinate 75,465 of NZ_JCAXEG010000021.1, forward strand.
GAGAACCCCGGCGACGCCACCCTGGCCGCACTCGGGCAGGCCTTCGCCGCCCTGCCCGCGGATCCCCGCGACCGCGAATTCCCGACAGACAACGCCGAACTCGTGCGCGTTCGCCGCGCCGACCTGCCGAGCGTGATGAAGGCCCTGAACCCGGAGGACTTGGAGGCGGCCCTCGGCGTTCGCCTTCGCCGTGACCGCCACGCCTTCACCGACTCCGTCGACGACTACCAGACGAGCCTGCGCGAGCTGCGCTCCACCTTCATCGTCTACAGCGGCTTCGTGGGCCGCTCCCTGGCGGACCTGGAAGACGCTCTGCGCACACTCCTGTCGACGCTGGGCACCTACAAGGCATGGGGGCCGAAATCCCCCGCGAAGGCGAACGAAGCCGCTGATGCGGTCCGTGAGGCACACGCTCACCTGCGGCACCTGGCCCTGATGGCGGTGTGCGAGGAAGCGGCAGACCGCGCGGAACGCGTCCTGTACCGGAGTGTCACCGCTCCGGCCCTCCAGGCGGGGGAATAGCCGTGGCTGGCACCGGAAGGCTCTGGCGGAGTGCCGATGGGGCGTCCTGGTACTCCACCACCCCGCAGTTCGCCAAGCGTCTGTCACCCGTCTACATCACGGTGGCGGCCGCCCAGCGGCTGATCGACGAGGAAGGCATCGAAGTAGGGCTCCCGGACGGCTACACGTCGGCCGTGCTGGAGACCATCATCAGCCGCACCTCCGGCTGGACGCCCGACCGGGCGCCCGGCTCCGACTCGGTCGTACGGATCTCTCCCCGGCAGGTCCAGGAGCTGGGCGAGATCGCGCAGACCCTCCGCGACCATCATGCGGACCAGCTGCAAGACACCGAGGACATGGGTTGGGAGGTCTGGGCGGTGAACGGAGTGCTGCGCGCGCTGGAAACCGGCGACAGCGAACCGACCCCGCCCACCGAAACCGCGGCCACATCAGGTAGGTGCAGGGTGGGGCGGCCTGGGCACCACCCCTACTGAGCGAATGACCTACCCGGGTGAATGGCAGGGCTCAGGCGTTGACGGGGGCCTGCGAGGGGATCTCCGCGCCCGGGTCCGTCGCCGGAGCGGCGGCGGCCTTCGCGGCCAGTCGGGTCCGACGGGTCCGGGGCCGGTGCGTGGGCTCTTCGGCGCCGATCTCAGCCAGCTCGGACGCAGACCAGCCGGCGGCCTCCGCTGCCGCAAAGGCCTTGCCGTACGGCACGTCGGTGGCCGCATGCTCGGTCGTCAGCCTGATCCGCTCGGCGAGGAGCTGCGCGAGCGGCTCCATCGCCTTCTGCTTGGCGGCCTGCTTGGCGGCCTGGATCTCTTCGGCCTTCTTGAGGATCTCGTCTGCCTTCATGCGGGGCATCATGCCCGCCCCTCGTGCGGTCGTGCCCAACGGCGCGGGCCGATGGAGGCGCGGGGGCCAGCAGATCTGGCGTGATGCCGAGCGGGGTCCTGTCACCGTGGCTCGGTGGCCGTGGAACCAGTGAACCCTGCATCACGGGCAGGAAAGCGCCCCGATCCCTCTGCCTGCGTGGCGGTATCCCGGAAATAGAGCGCATGGGGAACTGGTAAACCGCTGCGCCACCGAGATCCCACCGTAAATGCGCGGGGATACCGGCAACGGGGGGAGACCGGACTATGGATTCACCAAACGTGATTCTGTGGGATGCTGGCAACGCGGCATTCTTGCCGCCCCGATGTGAGACGGGGCCCCCGGCGCTAGCACGCCGAAGGCCCCCGCCGCGCTTCGCGCGGTTCCGGACCTGCTCAGTACCAAGGAGCAGGTCCGGCTCACAAGGTAAGGACAAGCTCCCTGACCGTGCGGACCGCGTAGTAGCTGGCAGTCGACACCGGGCCCAGCCACTTGCGGACCCGGCGAACCCACCGCCGTTCCACCGAGCATGCCGAGCATGGTGTCGCCGTCTCGTCGGGCATGTTCACAACCACCTCCTCGTCCAGAGGCTCCGGTTTTCCGGAACCTCCAGCTGGAAGGGTCCGGTCAAATCCGGTGGACGGGGAGTTTCGTGCGCACCACCCGATGAAGACATTACTCCCTCGGCAGTCGGCATTTCGGCCCCTCCTAAGAGGATGCGGGAATTCCGCAGCTAAGCGGTCGCATGTCTACCAAGAAACCCTAGAGGGTGATCATGAAGCAATCCGGTGAATATCGGGCTGTTCCGGGTGATTTCAGGTCGCCCGGAAATTGTTCAGATTTCTCGGCCGGTCAGGCCCGGGTCGCGCCGCGGTAGTCGCCTGCGGGCATCGCGGAATCGAGGGCGGCGACCTCGACGTTGCGGCCCGTGCGCGGCGCGTGTAGAACCTGGCCGTCGCCCGCGTAGAGCCCGACGTGATAGATGAACCCGTTCCGGCGTGCCCAGAACAGCAGGTCCCCGGGGCGGAGCTGACCGCGTGTGATGGGCCGGTGGGAGGTGGCCCGGTACTGCTCGGCGGCGGTGCGGGGGAGCTGGGTGTGCGGCCAGTACGCGTACTGCACGAGCGAGGAGCAGTCGAACCCGGTGGTGGTGAAGGCCGCGCACCGTCCGCGCAGGAATCCGTTGCCGTCGTCGCAGAAGCCGCGGCCGGGGCCGCCGGGTCCGCCGCCGCCGTAGGAGTACGGGGTGCCGATCCGGGCGGCGGCCCGCCGCAGTGCGTCCGCGCCGGCGCCGCTGCCCTTGACGTTCAGGCCCACGGGGCCCGCGAAGTCGGAGAGCCTGCCCATGATGTCCCGCACGTAGTTGAAGGTCTCGCCGTTCGCGAACCCGATCGGGGGAACGCCGCGGTAGCGGATGACCGTTCCCCACCCGGCGTTGTAGCCGGCGAGCGCCAGGCGCCGGACGTCGTCGCGGTACCCGGACTTCTTGGCGTCGCCGAGCAGGGAGCACATGTAGCGGCCCTGCGCCATGACGGCGTCCGCGACGTCGAAGGGGTCGGCGCCGTTCTTCCCGTCGACGTCGCGGCCGTAGGTGCGCCAGGTGTCGGGCACGAACTGGGCCGGGCCCTGAGCGGCGGCCGAACTCACGGTGGAGCGCGAGGTGCTGAAACCGGACTCCTGGAAGAGCTGAGAGGCCATCAGCGCAGGTGACAGCTCTGGATGGTCGCATTCGGCGACAGCGCGGCGGATCCACGGCTCGAACTCCGGCGGTACACCGCGCATCGCACCCCCGCTGACTCCCGGGGAGGCGCCCGCGCTGGACAGCAGGCCCGCGAGGACGAGCAGGAGGGCCACGGGAAAGGCCACCGCCGCCAGCAGCACGCCGCTCACGACCTTCATCGCTCTCCCCCTTCTCCGGGGACCCGTTGGTCACCTGGATGAGTGATCGCACAGGGGTGCGCACTCCTGGACCCCGTGCCTGGCCTGGGCTCCGCCCGTTGACCTGGCGTCGACCCCTGATCCAGAAACGCTACTGTCCGTAGCTCGTTGAGTACGCAGGGCGATATCTGAAACGTGCGGAAGAGGGGGGAAGTTGCGCGATGACCACCGAGATCGTGCCTCCGGCCACATACCGCCCCCAGGAGTCCGGCCTGCACTACGGGCTGACGCTCGCCGCCGGCTGGACGATCGGGATGGGCGTCGTGCAGCAGATGCTCGCGGACGGGGACGAGGAGCGGGCCCGCTTCCTGAAGTCCGGGGAGCCGCTGCCCATGGGGGTTGCGCCGGTGCTCGTGGCCGACACCACGGTCTACGGCTCCTTCTGCGTCGAGCACATTCTGCGGACCGGCTGGTCGGTGCACCTGCCGCGGCCCTGGGTGGTGCTGGTCTCCGACGTACCCGCCCCGCCGCCGGCCGCCGTCACCTACCGCGTCCGGGCGCTCGGTGCCCGGATCGCGGGAACCGCCACGGTCCCCTACCTGCCCGTGCTGCGCACGGTCGAGACCTCTGCCCAGGCCATGGAGCACAAGGACGTGCAGGCCGCGGGCCGCAAGCTGCGCCGCCACATCGAAGGGATCTGACGATGGACATGATGACGTTGGCCGCCGCGCTCGCCGATGGCGGCCTGCTGCCCGGGGCGAAGCCGAAGGCGATCCCCGGACTGGACCCGATCGTCACCGAACTCTTCGGCTACGCGCTCTACATCCTCGTCCTCGCCGGAGGATCCTCGACCGGGTTCGGGGTCTACAAGCTGGCCACGGCCGACAAGAGCAGGAACGGGGGCGGCAGCGAGCCCTTCAAATGGATGGGTGGCGGCATCCTCGCGATCATGCTCGCCGGAACACTGATCTCGATCATCAACGGCATCGCCGCCTGACGCCGTGGCCCGTACCGAACGGCTCACCCGCTACGTGATGCCCGCGACCGTGGTCGCGGCGGTCGCCGTCCTCGTGCTGACCGGCTATGCCATGCTCAGCGGTGACGAGTCCACCCCCGACTCCGGCAAGGCCGGCACCTCCGCGAGCGCTTTAGCCTCGCCCTCGGCGTCCTACGCACCACCGCCGGACTGGACCGAGCCGGCCCGCTGGGCGAACCTGCCCCGGGGCGCGCGCACCGACGAACGGGGCATGGAGACCGGCTTCCCGCACACCCCGGATGGCGCGGTGGCCATGATGGCGGAGTCCAACTCCACCTTCCTCGAAGGCGCCCACGGCAACGTTCAGGCCCAGCTGAAGCTGTTCGACAGCTACCTGGTCGCGGCCGACCGTACGGCGCCGAACCGGGAGATCGCCGAACTCGCCGCCCTGGACGCGGACAAGCAACTGCGCAAGACCATGGGCCTTCCCGCGGGCAGCGACCTGCCGCCGGGCGCGTACGTGCGCACCACCGTGATCGGCTTCAAGATCGTCAGCCAGTCACCGGACGAGGCCAGTGCCTGGCTGCTCTCCCGCGTCACGATGAAGGCGGGCGAGACCCAGGCCGAGACCGGCTCCTACATGCGCTCCCTGGTCGCCGTGCGGTGGGAGGGCGACTGGAAGTCCTCTACCGCCGCCTACACCAGGGCCCTGGCCCTGGACGCGAAGCGTCCCGAGATCGTCGCTCCCGGCGATCCGGCCTTCAACCAGTCCGCGTGGACGGCGATCCGGGAAGCCTCGTGAGGCGGCTCGCCGGCCTGCTGCTGATCCTCGTCAGCCTCATCGGCATCGGCCTCGCCCCTCCCGCCGCCGCCGACGAGGACGGCCCCGTCGGCCAGGCCGTGGATGTGACCTGCCAGGTCGCTACGACCGGCAGCATGCTCGCCACCCTCGCCCGCGCCGGGGCCGCTCTGGCGACCGGCCGGGACGGCTGCGACGTCGTCGGCGACAAGGTCCAGGAAGAGGTCGAGGAGTACTGGCAGGCGGTCTGGGACTCCACCATCGGCGACATCCTCAAGTCCGGCGTCGACGTGGTGAAGTGGCTGCTGCGCACGGTCCTCACCCTGGCCCTCAGGGGTCCCTCGCTGAACCTCGCCAACACCGGCCTCTTCGACAGGAACGCGAGCCTGTCGGGCATGCTGATCTGGCTGGGCTGGGTCATCGCGGCCTTCGGCGCCATGTGGCAGATCGGCAAAGCGGCCGTCACCGGCCAGTCCAAATACTGGGGCCAGCTCCTGTCCGGCTACGCCCAGAACGCGGTGCTCTCGGGTGTCGGCCTGACCATCGTGGCCGCCCTGCTGCGCCTGGGCGACCTTCTGACGAACGGCCTCGTCAACGGCACCTTCGGCGCTCCCGGAGCCTATGACCGGATTCTGTCCGTGATGATCCCGGCCGCCATCCTCAACCCGGTCCTGGTCGCGGGCGTCTGCTTCAGCCTCATGGTCGTCGGCTTCACCCAGCTCGTCCTGATCTTCCTGCGGCAGTCCGCGATCCCCATCCAGTGCCTGCTCCTGCCGATCGCCGGAGCCGGCCTGATGGGAGGCAACGCCACCCGCGGCTGGGCCCCGAAACTGATCACCTCGATCCTCACCGTCATCGCCTACAAGCCCATCGTCGCGATCATCATCTGCGTCGGCTTCACGGAATTCGGCAAAGCCCACAGCCTGGTGGAGTGGCTGCGGGGCCTGGCCACCCTGATCCTTGCCATCCTCGCCCCCGGCCCCCTGACCAAGATCTTCTCCGGCTTCGGCGCAGAGTTCGGCGGGGCCATGTCCAGCGGCGGAGCGCTGGGCGCGGTCGGTAACTTCGCCGGCTCCGCCATGGGCGGCAAGTCCGGCGGCGGCAGTGGCAGCGGCGGGGGAGGGGGCGGCGGCGGAGGTGGTGGCGGGGACGACCCCGACGACCCCGACGACCCGGACCCCGACGGCGGCGGCTCCGACCCGGTCCGCCACGCCCAGTACGTCGAGCAGTCCATGGGCCCGCAGGGCCAGGGCGGCGCAGACCCGGCCGGGGCGAGCGTGCCCGCGCAGGGCGCCGGCCCCGACGCCGCGAGCGGGCTGGGCACCGCCGCCGAGACCGGCACCACCGCGACGGGCGCCGCCGCCACCGGCACCGCCGCCGTCGCGACCGGGGGCGCGGCCCTCGGGCTCAAGGTCCTCGACGGCATCAACGACGGCATCCAGGGCGCCGCCGGGGCCATGGGAGATGGGGGAAGCAAGTGACCACACACGGGGTACCCGACGGCCTGAGGGTCGAGGGCTTCCGCCAGCGACGCTCCTTCGGATTCGGGAACCTGTCGAAGTCGGCGACGATGATCGGGGCGGGCTTCCTCGCCTTCGACGCACTGCTCGCCACCACGCACCCGGGCAGCCTCCTGGTCACCGTGCCGGTGACCCTGTCCGTACTCGGCCTTGCGGCCGCCAGCCGCCACGGCATGCCCGCCCTCTCCTACTACCGGGCCCGCGTCGCGTGGAAGTTGGCCACCCGGGCGGAGTCCACGAACTACCGGCGCGTCCTGCTGCCCCACCCCTACGCCTTGGACCCGCCCGGGGTCGCCGCTCGCACCACGCTGATCGCCGCCCACGATCCGACCTCCGGCCGTCCCGTCGGCGTCGTCCACGACCGGGCCACCGGCTACATGACCGTCTCCACCCTCCTGGCCCCCGGCGGCAGTCTGATGGCCCCCACCAATACGGTGCGCGGCAACCTGCGCAGCTGGTCCTCGCTCCTGGACGCCATGAGTACGGACGAGCAGATCCAAGGCGCCTCCGTCACGATCCAGATCACCCCGGGCGCGGGCGAGGCTCTCGGCGACGACATCAAAGCCCGCCGCGACCCGGGCGCACCCGCGCTCGCCCTGGCGGTCGTCGACGAACTCGTTCACAGCGCCCCCAAGGCCACGGCCTCGGTCGTCTCCTGGATGAGCGTCATCGTGGACCCCTCGGCGACCTCGGATCCGCCGGCCGACCTGGCCGGGCAGGTGGCGGAGACCCTGCGGGTGGTCGACGGCCTGGACCTCTCCGGCACCGGAACCGACATCGTGCGCCGCGCCACGGATGTGGACCTGCGCAGGATCGTCCGCTCCGCCTACGACCCCAGCGTCTTCGACGCCCGCGACGAGCAGTTCGCCGAACTGTCCTGGGGTGACTGCGGACCCGTGGCAGCAGACGACCTCTGGAAGGAGTACGCCCACGACGACGCGATCTCCGTCTCGGCGGTCCTGCGCGAGATGCCCAAGCGGCCCATCCCGTACTCCGTCCTGCTCCCGTTCCTGAGCCCGGGACGCTTCCCCCGCCGCATCACCCTCGCCTACCGGGTCCTCGACCCGACCGAGGGCGAAGCCGTCCTGGAGCGGGAGATCAGCGCCGCCGCCAACCGTGCGGACGCCACCGCCCAGGTCAAGGGACGCGCCAGATGGTCACAGAAGGCGGACTACGCCCGCGCGGAGAAGGCCGCCGCCCAAGCCGCCAGCGGCGAGCAGGTCGTGGACTGGACCCTCATGGTCACCGTCACCGCCCGCACCGCCGCCGACTTGCCCGCCGCACGCCAGGAACTCGCACGCGCCGTCAAGACGACCCGTTCCCTGCTGATGCGCGACGCCTTCGGTGCACAGGCCGCCATCTTCGCGGCCGGACTGCCCATCGGCTACAACCCCCTGGTCCGGTGACCTGATGGCCAAACCACCCCAGCTCCAGAGCCCCCGCCGCACCACCACACCCCCACGCCCAGAAGGACAAGCCCAGGCGGAGAAGGCGGAGCGCCAGCGCCGGCGCCGCATGTACGCGCCGCGCTCCGGCTGGGGCGGACGCTTCGGCGGCCGCGTCGCCGTCGAGGACACCGGCACCGTCTACACCGGCCCCTCCAGCCAGGCCGGAGGCATCTACCCCTTCCTCCTCGGCGCGGGCCTCCCAGCCCGCGGCGTCGTAGTCGGCCGCGACGTCCTGACCGGCGAGCTCGTGTGCGTCGACCCGGCCGGCTGGGTCGGGAAGCTGACCACCAACAGCGGCGTATGGGTGATGTCCCAGCCCGGCGCGGGCAAGAGCGCGCTCGTCAAGCGCATGCTCCTCTTCTACTGCGCGTTCGGGTTCATGCCCGTGGTCCCCGGCGACGTCAAGGGCGAGTACACCGGCCTGATCAAGGGCCTGGGCGGCAGCGTCATCCGGATCGGCGACGGCTCCGGCTGCCTCAACCCCCTCGACAGCGGCCCCCTCAAGAAGCGCGTGTGGGCACTGCCGGTCGGCGAGCGCGAAGTCCTCCTCGACATCCTCAACTCCCGCCGCCTGGAAACCCTCGGCGCACTCCTCGCCACCAAGCACGGACTCGGCCGCACCCCCGACGAAATCCAGCGCTCCGCCCTCACCTGCGCCGTCCAGCTCGCCGCCGACGCCCGCCCCGGCGAGGACCCGATCGTCCCCGACGTGATCACCGTCCTGCGCCAAGCCCCCGAAGCCCTGCGCAACCGGCTCGCCGCCGCCGACGCGGGCACCTACGCGGACCTGACCCGATCCGTCATCGCAGGCCTCGACAACCTCGTGTCCGGACCCCTCAAGGGCCTCTTCGACGGCCCCACCACACACCCCCTCGACATCTCGGCCCCCGCCGTCTCCGTCGACATCTCCGCCCTGCGCGCCCGCGGCCAGGACGTCCTGTCCGCAGGCATGATCGCGACCTGGGCCTACACCTACTCCAGCATCGACGCCGCCCGCTCCACCGGCCTGATGAAGCGACGCCTGGTCCTGCCCATGGACGAAATGTGGCGGGCCCTCAGGTCCGGCCCCGGCCTGGTGGACTCCATGGACTCCATCACCCGCCTCTCCCGCGGCGACGGCGACATCTCCATCCTCGTCACCCACTCCCTCCTGGACACCGAAGCCCTGCCGACCGAGGAGGACAGGGCAAAGGCCAGGGGGTTGATGGACAGGTGCGACACCTGGATCATCGGCGCCTCGACCGAGGAAGAGCTGCGACGGGTCACCGGCAAACGCCAGCTCACCGAACAGGAACGCATCATGATCGCCTCGTGGTCCTCGGCGACCTCGACCGGACTCGACGGCGGCGACGCCGTCCACCCCGGGCGCGGCAAGTTCATGATCAAGATCGGCAGCAGGCCCGGTGTCGCGGCCGCCTCCGAACTGACCGCCACCGAAGCCCAGCTCTACCACACCGACCACAAGGCGGACGAGCAGCGATGATGACCGACTCCGACCGCAACTGGCTCGCCGGCTCCATCGCCGTGGGCGGCGCCGTCGTCCTCTCCGCCTCCACCTGGACCGGCGCCGCGCTCGGCACGCTCGTCACCGGCGAAGACGTCACCGCACCCCTGTCAGCCCTGACCGTGCTGCGCATGGCCCGCAGCTGGTCCTCGGTCTGGGGCGCCTCGCCGATCGCCTCCGGCATCGGCGCCTTCCTCTTCGACCTCGCGATGATCGCCGCACTCATCTGGGGCATCCGCCTCGCGCTGCGCTGGTTCTACAACTCCCTGCACCTGGCGACCCTCTGGCAGATGCGCGACCTCACACCGAACCGGGCCGCCGTCACCGCGACCCGGCTCCGCCGCTCCCTCAAGGACACCGAGCCCAAGACGATCCCGGCGAAGGACCGAGGCGTGCTCCTCGGCGACCACATGACCACCGGCGTCGAACTGCGCGGCAGCGACGAAGACACCTACATCGCGATCATGGCGCCGCGCGCAGGCAAGAGCAGCGCGCTGGCCATCCCCATCGCGATGGAAGCCCCCGGCAGTCTGCTGCTCACCTCGAACAAGTCCGACGTCTACGCGGCCACCTACACGGCCCGCCAGCGCGTTGGGGAGGGCTGGGTGTTCGACACCCAGGCCGTCGCGCAGACCGTGCGGTCGATGTGGTGGGACATGCTCGCCGAAGGCGAGACCCTGGAGCGCGCCGAGCGCCTCGCGTCCCACTTCACCAACCAGATCAGCAGCGAGTCCGCCGATCCGTTCTGGTCGCAGTCCGCCAACGACTTGTTGGTCGGCTTCTTCCGGGCCGCCTGGCACGACGGGGCCAGCGTCAAGGACGTCATGAAGTGGGTCGCCGACCCGCAGGAGAAGGCCCCGCTGCGGATCCTCCACCGGTACGAGCCCGTGCTCGCCGAGCAGGTCGAGGGCAGCATCGCCATCGCGGAGGAGACCCAGTCCGGCATCTACCAGAACGCCCGCACCGCGCTCTCCGGGCTGCGCGACGAGAAGGTCCTGGCCTGGGTGATGCCCGACAAGAACACCGAGCGCTTCGACCCGGAGGAGTTCTCCCTCACCCGCGACACCCTCTACCTACTCTCCAAGAAGGGCGGCCCGGCATCGGCGGTCGTCGCGGCCCTGGCCGACGCCACGTTCACCGCAGCCTCCGAAACCGGTGAACGCCACGGCGGCCGACTCCCCGAGCCCATGCGAGCCGTCCTCGACGAAGCCGCCAACATCTGCAAGATCGGCGACCTCCCCGACCTCTACTCGCACCTCGGATCCCGCGGCATCACCCCGTACGTGATCCTGCAGAGCTACCGGCAGGGCGTGAAAGCGTGGGGCGAGGTCGGCATGGACTCGATGTGGGGCGCCGCCACGAAGAAGCTCATCGGCGCCGGCGTCGACGACCCTCGCTTCGTCGCCGACATCGCCACCCTCATCGGCCAGCACACCGTCCATCGCGGCTCCTACAGCAAGAGCCGAGACGGCGGCTCGCAATCCTGGAGCGAACAGCGCGAGCAGATCCTGGAAGCCTCTGACATCCGCGCCATGCCCAAGGGGACCGGCCTCCTCCTGTCCACCGGCATGAGGATCGCCCAGATCCAGCTTCGCCCCTGGTACGAGGAGGAGAGCCTCGCGCACATCGGCCCGCAGAAGAAGGCCGAGGAGGCCGCGATCACCCAGCGCGCGGTCGCCGCCCACGAGACCTTGAAGGCGGCACGCCGTGCCCGATAGCCCCACCCACGCGCCGGTCGGCCTGTCGGAGGACGTCGAAGACCTCAAGGCCCAGCTGCGGGCCCTGACCAACCAGGTCAACAAGCTCAGCCAGCCGCCGGCCGCCGACGGCGAGCAAACCGAGAGCCCGGATGCGCCCCGGGACGAGGCGGAGGAAGAGGAGGGGTGGCAGTTCCCGCCGTTCATCCTGCTCCTCGACCCTGCCGAGTACGGGGCAGAGCTCCGGGCCCTGGTCGAATGGGTCGAAGGCGTCCTGGTGCCCGGCTACCTCGACGAAGCCTCCGCCGACGCCCGATGGTGCCACCGATGGACCGAGCACCCCGTCGCCGTCGCCCGCCTCCACGCCCTCTGGCTTGCCTGGCAAGAACTCACCGACCCCGACACCTGCGGATACGCCGGCCCCAGCACCTGGCACCGCGACCACTACGACCCCTGCATCCGCGAACTCCGCGCCTCTACGGGCCCTTTCCAGGGCTGCACGAAGGGCGAGCATCAGGTGGCGCACCGGCTGCCCGGCCTCGTGCCCAGCACCTGGAGGGTCGAGGCCTGACAGCCGGTGCACGTCCCGGCTGTCGATCGAGTGGCGCGGCGAAGGCCCGGCGGTCTGGAGCCCCCGGCGAGCAGTGAGCCCAGCAGCGCGGGCCGCCACCGGGAAACGGCGGAGGCCTGCACTGCGTGCGGGTCAAACGGCGGGTGATCCGCTGTAGTCGTGGCGTCCGTAGCCTCGGCCATCGCCGTGCCAGTCCAGGAACAGGACCGAATCGGCCAGGGCGCCGGGGCTGGCCCGGTGGCTGATGGTGCCGGTCCGGTAGCGGCCGTTGTAATCGGAGCTTGACGTGCTGTCCTCCAGCCGGCCCTCGATCGCGGTGAAATCGCGCTCGATCACCACGGGGTCCGTGCCCGCCCTGGACTGCTTGATCTGCAACCGCAGCTTGGCCCCGTCGAAGATCGTCGGATCGTCCGCCACTCGGAAGCGGGGGCCGTCCCAATGCGCTTCTGCGTAGGCGTAGACCGTGTTCCCGGACCGGGCCGCGCACGTCTTCACCGTGATCTTCCAGTTGTCCGGCCACGGCCCGTCATAGCTGCTGTCGTCAATGTCCAGTGTGCTGCTCGCGCACTTGTAGGCCGGCGCAGCCGTAGCGGTCGGCGTGGCTGGTGCCGCCACCGTCGCCGCCACCACGGCCAGGGCCGTCACTCCCGCGTTCCTGATGGTGTTCATACCCGGGTCAATCCCGGTACCGCAGATGGCGACACGGGCCCGACCCGAAAAGGCCACCGATGAGCTACACCCCCGGTAGGCGAGCCGAACGGCTACTCAAGGGCCGCGACCTCGGGTGCCCCCAAGGTCGCGTACCCCTGAGCGGGCGCCGGGGAGTCAGCTCAGCCGCATGCAGACGTGGGCCGTGAGGTGCTTGGTCACCCAACCCGTCGTCCCGGCCTTGATCCCCGTCTCGGAATCCAGGTCCAACGACACCTGGTAGAGGCCGCCCTGTTCCCTGAGGACGTGGACGCTGTCCTTGGGCGTCAACAGACCGACCGCCGGTTGCCGTGTGCTCGGACCGGTCCTCAGCTTGAGGTTCGTGGAGGGGTAGTACCCGCACGAGTTCCACTCGGTGACGACCGTCGTAGCCGAACTCGGTACGGCACTGGCAGGAGCGGACACGGCGGTAAGCGCACCAAGCACGATCAGAGATGCGGAAATCATTCGCTTCATGAAAGTCAAACCTGCCGAGAGGGGATTTCCGTTACGGGTCGGAGTGGAAAATCACCTTGACGTGTGTTGTTGCGCGCCGCCTATTTATAACTCTGAAGTGGATTTGCAATTTACAGCCGCCCGAAAATGCTCATTGTTGAATTCTTTGGCAATTCCATCCACGTGGGATACGTGCCCACGACGCGGAGTCGCCGTGTTGCCCCGGGTTGGGGTGGGTGGTGT
>NZ_JCAXEG010000022.1:0-86788 GCF_059758875.1 Streptomyces sp. GQ60
GCGGCGAAGTGCGGGTTGTCGGTGAGGAAGTCCGTCATGGACACGGCCAGTGCCCCGATGAGGAGGTAGTAGGCGCCGACACCGGCCGACCAGGCGGCAAGTGGCCGCACGAGCCGCCGTACCGCGAACGCCTGGACCGAGCCAAGCAGCCTCATGCGCGGGGCCCGGCCGGAGGGAGCGCGCAGGTATCCGTCTCGGATGTCGCGCCGCCCGGCCGTAGCCGTGGCTGCGGTGGCGAGAACCAGGCCTGCGGCGAACAAGGCCAGCAGGGGCCAGATCCGGTTTCCGTCGTAGGGGCGTGCCAGGGCCGTCAGGCCGAACGGCGAGAGCCAGCGCAGCCACCCCAGGGCGGCGACACCGTCGCCGACCATCCGCAGCAGCATGCTGATGCCGAGCACTGCCACCGCCGCGCCGCTGGCTGACGCCCGGGTCGCGAACACCTGGGCCGTCATGGTGCCCACCGCGGCGAAGAACACCCCGCACAACGCCAGCCCGGCACTGTGCACGGCGGCGCCGCCCGCGGCGGCACCCGCTGCGGTCAGGCCCGCGAATGCCGCAGTGCCCGCGAGGAGCGACGCCGCGATCAGGACGGCGAGGTGGCGTGCCACCACGGTGGTGACCGGCAGCCGCCCCGCGAGCAGGACATCCCACCGCCCTGCGTCCTCCTCGCCCCGGGTGATCCGCGTTGCGGCGAGCGTCGCCCATACCGCCAGCACGACTGCCAGTGCCGTCCCGGTGCGCCACACGGCGAACCCGCCGGCGTCGTAAAGCGCGAGCGGTTCGCCGAACAGGGTGCGGATCGCCGGGTTGCCCGCCAGCGCCTCAAGGGCTGCGGCATCCGCAGGGTCCTTGACGGTGCTGCGGTGGGCGGCGACCGCCACCACCGACATCCCGGCCACCACAGCGGTCACGACGAGCGCGCCGCGTCTGGTCTGGCGCAGAGCCAGAGCCGTCACAGCCCGGCCCGCCACTTGACCGGTGCCTGTGTGCTCGGCCGGTGGAGAGCTGGGGGTCACCGCTGCGGCCCGCCGTAGTAGCCGAGGAAGATTTCCTCCAGCGAGGGTTCGCGCACCGCCAGGCTGACCACGTCCGCCTCCGCCAGCCTTTGCAGCGCGGGCCCCGGCGGGCCGGTGAGGGTGAACCTCACCGAGGCCGCGCCGGTCACCTCTACCTCGTCCACGCCGGGCACGCGGTCCAGGTCCGGTGGTGTGCCGGTGAAGCTCACCGTCACTTCGGTGCGGTGCAGCCGTCGCAGTTCCGGCACGGCCGCGACGTCCACGAGTTGGCCGGTGCGCAGGATCGCCACCTTGTCGCAGACGGCCTCGACCTCGGCGAGCTGGTGGGAGCTGAGAAACACGGTCTGGCCGTTGTCCCGGGCCTCGCGGACCGCGTGGCGGAACTCGCGTTCCATCAGCGGGTCCAGGCCGCTGGTCGGCTCGTCCAGTACGAGCAGGGGTGCCCGGGTGGCGAAGGCGGCCACCAGTGCCGCCTTCTGCCGGTTACCCGTCGAGTAGGCCCGGCCCGGCTTGGACAGGTCGAGGTCGAACCGCTCTACCAGCTCATCCCGGTAGGGCCGGTCGGTTCCGGGGCCCGTGCGGGCCAGCAGCTCCAGCATCTCGGCGCCGGTCAGTTGGGGCCACAGCGCCACGTCGGCCGGTACGTACGCCAGGCGCCGGTGCGTCATGGCGACGTCGGCCGCGTCGGTGCCGAAGATCGATGCTTGGCCGCTGGTGGGGCGGGCCAGGCCCAGCAGCAGCCGGATGGTGGTGGACTTGCCGGCGCCATTGGGGCCGAGGAAGCCGAACACCTCGCCGGCGGGAACACTCAGATCCAGCCCGTCCAACGCCAGGACACGGCCGTAGCGTTTGGTCAGGGATTGCGTACGGAGGGCGGGCGCGACCATGAGGGTCTCCAAAGACGGCGCGGCGGGCACAGGGCCCCTAATCGCCGACCAGACTTCCCGGCACTCCGCTGGTGAACATACTCGCGCGGGATCACGCCGGACAAGGCATAGGACCAAACGGCTCCGCCGCCGTCCGCCCTGCGGGGCGGACAGCGTTTCGTGGCCGCTAGCGCGGCGTCCGACCACCCGACCGAGCCGTCCACCGTCTCCGTATCCAGTCACCGGCCTCGCCGACCGCGACCAGGACAGCGGCGGATGCGGCGCACCCGGCAAGTGGTGCGGGGTACCCAAGAGCAGTGCCGGCAAGCCACAACAGACCGGTGAGGACCGCCCACCAGCCGATGACGGACCAGGCGACAACCCGCCCGCGCGGCTTCGGTGTCATCGGGCGCCGCTGTTCAGGGTGCGGAGGCGGGCCAGGCCGGCCAGCAGGCATCCGGCCGCCCCGATGATCCCGCCGGCAGCGGTCAGGGCCAGGCTCACCTCCAAAGAGGCCCCGGCGAGGCGCGGGATCGAGTTCAGGGGTGCTACGGCGTAGATGGCCAGGAGCGCCCAGCCGTGGGCCCGCACCGGCGCGAGCCGGGCCCGCAGACGGGCCGGTGCCCGGCCCGCGGCCATCGCCAGCCCAGCGGGCAGCAAGGTGATGGAGAAGATCGTCAATCCGATCCAATGCCAGATCATCGGCGTCGTTTCCTGTCGGGTGCTAGCGGCGGGCGGACGCGGCCATGACGAGGCCGGTGACGAGCAGGGCCAGCCCGATGACGAACACGGGAAATCCAGGGCCCGGCAGGAAGTACATCGCCACCCCGGCCAAAGTCACAGGCGCACCGACGGCGACCATCACCCAGGCGACCTGTCGCTCAGACAAAGGCTGCTCCTTGTTCGGCACAACGGGGGATGCGGCGGCGGGGGTTTCGCGGCCAGTGAGGAATGCGGTGAGCGCCCCGATGAGCAGCGCCCAGGCCGCCGCCGCCCAGCCGAACCTCGCACCGCCGATCAGGACCGTGGCGGCGGCGGCCGTCGCACCGGCCGCCATGGCCTTGGGGTTGGTGGCGAACGCCCACTGGCGACGGGCGCTGCCCGGGTGCTGCAGCTCCGTGAGCGCGGTCCGGACGACCAGGGCGGCGAGGATGATCATGGGGGCCAGCAGAGAGGTATCGCCGCCGGTCATCAGATGCGCTTCCCGTCCGCACGGGCCACGCCGCTCTCGGTGTCCGGCATGGAGTCGAGGACAGCCGCACCGAGGAGGACCGGACAGCCGACGGTCTCGGTGCGCAGGGCCCGGGTGATCGCCTGCCGCTCGGGAAGCGGCAACAGACCGAGGAAGGGGGGACGCGAGTGGGCGCCGGCCATGGCAGTGGGCCTCCGGGTGTGTCAGCGGCAAGAGGGCACACTGCCCCCAGGACGCCGACCAGACTTCCCGGCACACCGCGCGCCCGTTCTTGACGCGTTCTTTACACCGTATCCACCAGGCGGGCCGCTGTCTGCCCTCAGCCCTGCGCATGATCACATCGGTGTCAGGTCGTAATCATCCTTGACGGGAAGCACACCACCAGGCGGCGACGGCCGCCAGGATCAGGGCTGCGGCCGCGATCAGCTCCGGCCGCTCACCCGGCATGGCGTAGAGAGCGGCGCCTGCGATCGTGAGGACCGCGCCCATCACGAGCAGGGGCGAGGCCGGACAGCGAGCTGCACGGCGGGGCACCGCGGTCAGGACCCGGCCGGTGCTGCCTGGCCAAGGCGGGTGCGGAGGGTGGCGGCAAAGTCCTCGGCGCGGGCCAGCTGGACTCGGAGTTTGTCGACCTGCTCGCTGGCGGACTGCTCGTACTCGCGCACGCGCTTCAGCAGGTCCTCGCGCTCGCCGGCGTCGAGGCTGGTCTCGTTGTCGAGGCGGTCGGTGGCGTCGAGGAGGTCGCGCATCTGGTCGAGGGTGAAGCCGAGCGGCTTCATCCGGCGGATGACCATGAGGCGGGCGACATCGCTCTCGGTGTAGAGGCGGAAGCCGCCCTGGGAGCGGGCCGAGGGGGCGACCAGGCCGGTCTCCTCGTAGTGCCGGATGGTGCGCAGGGACAGCTCGGTCCGCGCTGCGACTTCACCGATCTGCATGTGCTTGTCGTCCACGCCCGCGGTCCTGGCCCTTCTCGTCGTGGCGGGCCGCTTCCTGAGCAGGCCCACCGATCTCTACTCTAACGTTAAGGTAGAGTTGCTGTTGTGCGGCGGCCTGCGGCCTTTCGCACGGCTGCCGTGTCGGGGCCGATGGTGCCCCCGGCGAAGACCCGATTCTTGCAGGAGCCAAGCGTGCGCGAGCCCATGACGCCCAGCGCCGCCGCCTGCCCGCCGTGACGCTTCGCCCCGGATGCGAGCTGCCCGGCCGCGTACTGCGCAGGCCCGCCGCATCCTCCCTCCCGATCTTCCGGCCCGCCTGATTCGGGCCGACCGCGGAGTGCCGACCCGGCCCCTCCGCGCTCTCCCGCACACCCCGGCCCTGCCCAGAGCAGGTGTGCCCGAGCACGACAGGTACCCGATCCCTTGTCTTCTGCTTCCCTGACGTCCCCCGTCGCGCGCCTGCGCAGCCTGCGCCCCGACTGGCTGAACAACCCGAAGGTCTGGCGCACGGAGGTCCTCGCGGGCCTGGTTGTCGCGCTCGCGCTGATCCCGGAGGCGATCTCGTTCTCGATCATCGCCGGGGTCGATCCGGCGGTCGGCCTGTTCGCCTCGTTCACCATGGCCGTGGTCATCTCGATCGTGGGCGGGCGGCGGGCGATGATCTCGGCGGCCACCGGCGCCGTCGCCCTGGTGATTGCCCCGCTCAACCGTGAGCACGGCTTCGGCTACCTCGTCGCCGCCGTCATCCTGGCCGGCGTCATCCAGGTGGCGCTCGGCGCGCTCGGCGTCGCAAAGCTCATGCGGTTCGTTCCGCGATCGGTGATGGTCGGCTTCGTCAACGCCCTCGCCATCCTGATCTTCATGGCCCAGGTCCCCGAGATGACGGACGTTCCCTGGCCGGTCTACCCGCTGATCATCGGCGGCCTGGCCCTGATGGTGTTCTTCCCGAAGGTCACCACCGTGATCCCGGCGCCGTTGGTCTCCATCGTCATCCTGACCGCCATCACGATCGCGGCCGCGATCGCCGTGCCGACCGTCGGCGACAAGGGAGCCCTGCCGTCCTCACTGCCCGTCCCGGGCCTGCCCGACGTGCCGTTCACCCTCGACACCATGACCACCATCGCCCCGTACGCCTTCGCCATGGCGCTGGTCGGCCTGATGGAGTCCCTGATGACGGCCAAGCTGGTCGACGAGATCACCGACACCCACTCCTCCAAGACCCGCGAGTCGATCGGCCAGGGCATCGCGAACATCGTCACCGGCTTCTTCGGCGGGATGGGCGGCTGCGCCATGATCGGCCAGACGATGATCAATGTGAAGGTGTCCGGCGCCCGCACCCGCCTGTCCACCTTCCTGGCCGGCGCGTTCCTGATGGTGCTGTGCATCGTCTTCGGCCCGGTCGTCTCCACCATCCCCATGGCCGCCCTGGTCGCCGTCATGGTCATGGTCTCGTTCGCGACCTTCGACTGGCATTCCATCGCCCCCAAGACCCTCAAGCGGATGCCCGCCGGCGAGATCGCCGTCATGGTCATCACCGTGGTCTGCGTGGTCGCCACCGACAACCTCGCCATCGGTGTCGTCGTCGGCTCCGTCACCGCGATGGTCATCTTCGCCAAGCGCGTCGCCCACCTCGCCAACGTCACCGCCGTCACCGACCCCGACGGAACCACCGTCGTGTACGCCGTGACCGGTGAGCTGTTCTTCGCCTCCTCCAACGACCTCGTCGGCCAGTTCAACTACGCCACCGACCCCGACAAGGTCGTCATCGACCTCTCCGCCGCCCACATCTGGGACGCCTCCTCGGTCGCCGCCCTGGACGCCATCGAGACCAAGTACGCCCAACGCGGCAAGAGCGTCGAGATCATCGGCCTGAACGACCCCAGCGCCGACCTCCACGGCAAACTCACCGGCGAACTCACCAGCCACTGACCCAGCCGCCGCGAAACCGAAGGACCCCAGAGCCACGGCCGGGGTCCTTCGTCTTCTCACAAACGACGGCCGTCTGAGACCTGCGCACGTCACGCGGCCCTGATCCCCGCGCAGCCCATCCGGGCATGCCGTCCCGCCGCCGTCACTTGATGATGGGGAAATGGATGTCACCGAGGTTCTGCTGCCCGGTGTGGGTCTGCGTTACGAGTTCACCAATCACCGCGGTGACCGGGTCGGGGTGGTGGCCAGGCGCACGGGCGAATTCGACCTGGTCCTTTACGGGGAGGAGGACCCGGACGAGGGAAGGCCGGTGCTGCAGCTCAACGGTGAGGAGGCGGACACGGTCGCGGAGATTCTTGGGGCTCCGCGGATCGCGGAGCGGTTCGCCGACCTGACGAAGGAAGTCCCGGGGCTGATGTCCGGGCAGGTCGAGGTACGGGCGGGCAGCGTGTACGACGGCCGGCCTCTGGGAGACACACGAGCGCGGACGCGGACCGGCGCGTCGATCGTCGCGGTTGTCCGGGGTGAGGAAGTGATCGCCTCGCCCACACCTCAGGAGCCTCTTCGCGGCGGGGACGTGCTGGTGGTGATCGGGACCCACGAGGGCATCGCGGGTGTGGAACAGATCATCCGGGGCTGAGCCCCGTGCGGACGCCGGTCGCGCTGCTGCTCGAGCTCGGCATCATCCTGGCCGCCCTGAGCGTGCTGGGGACGCTGGCGCGGCGCTTCACGCTCTCGCCGATTCCGCTCTACCTGCTGGCAGGCCTCGCGGTCGGCAAGGGCGGCATCGCGCCCGTGCCTGCCGCCGGCGAGTTCGTCGAGACGGGCGCGGCCATCGGAGTGGTCCTCCTCCTGCTCGCCCTGGGGCTGGAGTTCTCGCTGCCCGAGTTCGCGGTCGGCATGCGGCGGCACGTGCCGTCGGCCCTGGTGGACCTGGGGCTGAACGCCGCACCCGGGGCGGTCGCCGGATGGCTGCTGGGAATGGACGGCGTCGGGATCTTCGCCCTGGCCGGCGCCACGTACATCTCCTCTTCCGGCATCGTTGCCCGCCTTTTGGAGGACTTGCGGCGACTGGGTAACCGGGAGACACCGGCGGTTCTGTCGGTGCTCGTCATGGAGGACTGCGCCATGGCCCTGTACCTGCCGGTGCTCGCCGTGCTGGCGTCGGGCGGCCAGTGGTGGCAAGCGGTCCTTGGTGTACTTGCGGCCGTGGGCGCCGTCATCGCCGCCTTCACCGTCTCCTACCGGTGGGGCCACCATGTAGGCCGTCTCGTCTCCCACCCGGACGCCGAACAGTTGCTGCTGCGGGTGCTGGGCTTGACCTTGATCGTCGCCGCCCTCGCCGAGGCCGTCCATGCGTCGGCCGCAGTGGGTGCCTTCCTCGTCGGCCTCACCCTCACCGGAGAGACCGCGACCCGTACCCGCGCGGTGCTCAGTCCGTTGCGCGACCTCTTCGCGGCGGTGTTCTTCCTGGCCATCGGGCTGTCTGTCGACCCCGCCGACCTTGTGCCCGTTCTGCCGGCGGCCCTGGCGCTCGCGGCGGTCACCGCCTTCACCAAGGTGGCCACTGGACGGTTCGCCGCCGCGCGCGACCACGTGGGCCGGCGTGGTCGACTGCGCGCCGGGACCGTGCTCATCGCCCGGGGCGAGTTCTCTCTGGTGATCGTCGGGCTCGTCGGAACGATGCACGGCTCGCTCGGCCCCCTGGTGACCGCATACGTCTTCATTCTGGCTTTCGCCTGCCCGCTCCTGACCCGCCTCGCCGGCACCATCCCTCTCGGCAAGCCCCGTCCACCCGGTGCGAAAGACAGCGCAGCATGACCGCAATGCAGACGCTCACGACCTCCACGCCAGGCAGACGACGCTCACCGGCGACAACGTGATGACCAGGGTGAGTGTCACAGCGCTGGAGGAGGTTCGCCTTGCGGTGTCCCGCTTCCATCCCCGGTCGCGGAGCAGGAGGCGTGGCCGTCGCTCATGGGCGGCCGACGGTTCCGGAGTCGTCCATTGCATCCCTCGCTTGTGGCTGGGCCGGAATCCGGCCCGTATGCAGCATCTCGGGCATCTGCGGCTTGCGGCCGCGTCCGGTGAGGTAGGTCGCGATCGGTTCGGTGTAGCGGGCGGTCAGCGGGCCGACGATGACCAGGACCAGAACATAGGCGGTGGCCAGGGGCCCGAGGGAGGGCTCGATGCCGGCGGTGACGGCGAGGCCGGCGATCACGATGGAGAACTCGCCGCGCGCCACCAGGGTCCCGCCGGCGCGCCACCGGCCCTTGACGGAGATCCCGGCGCGGCGTGCGGCCCAGTAGCCGGTGGCGATCTTCGTACCCGCCGTGACGACGGCCAAGGCGAGCGCGGGCAGGATGACCGGGGGGATGCTGGCGGGGTCGGTGTGCAGGCCGAAGAAGACGAAGAACACCGCGGCGAACAGGTCCCGCAAAGGGCTCAGCAGACTGTGGGCGCCCTCCGCGACCTCCCCCGAGAGGGCGATGCCGACGAGGAACGCGCCGACGGCGGCGGAGACCTGGAGCTGCTGGGCGATGCCCGCGACCAGCAGTGTCAGGCCGAGGACGACCAAGAGGAGCTTCT
The DNA here is from genome assembly GCF_059758875.1 of Streptomyces sp. GQ60. Classification (NCBI taxonomy): domain Bacteria; kingdom Bacillati; phylum Actinomycetota; class Actinomycetes; order Kitasatosporales; family Streptomycetaceae; genus Streptomyces; species Streptomyces sp. GQ60. The sequence continues at coordinate 8,528 of NZ_JCAXEG010000022.1, forward strand.
CGGGGTCGTCGCTGGAGACGAAGCGGGAGATGACCCTTCCGAAGCGGACGGCCAGGAAGAGGACCAGCCCGGCCACGCCGAGGGCGATGGCGAGGGTGGCGCTGCCGGCGGCCAGGCTCACTCCCGCGAGCAGGGCGGTGATGATCGGCAGGTAGACGGCCATCGCGAGGTCTTCGAGGACCAGGATGCTCAGGATGACCGGGGTCTCGCGGTTGCCGAGGCGCCCGAGGTCGCCCATCACCTTGGCGATGACGCCGGACGAGGAGATCCAGGTGACACCGGCCAGGACGACCGCGGCGACCGGGCCCCATCCGAGCAGGAAGGCCATGCCGGCGCCGGGCAGGGCGTTGAGGGCGAAGTCGACGAGACCGGCGGGGTACTGGGTCTTGAGGTTGGAGACCAGGTCGCTCGCCGTGTACTCCAGGCCGAGCATGAGCAGGAGCAGGATGACGCCGATCTCGGCCCCGATGGCGACGAACTCCTCGCTCGTGCCCAGTGGCAGAAGTCCGCCCTTGCCGAAGGCGAGGCCCGCCAGCAGGTAGAGGGGTATGGGGGAGAACTGGAACCGTCCGGCGAAGCGGCCCAGCAGGCCCAGGGCGAGGATGATCGCGCCGAACTCGATCAGGAAGACAGCGGAGGAGTGCATACGCTCACTCCCGCCCGAGAATCGCGGCGGCGGCGTCGACGCCCTCTCGGGTGCCGATCACTATGAGGGTGTCTCCGCCGGCCAGCCGGAAGTCGGGCCCAGGGGACGGTATCGCCCCGGCCCGGCGCAGCACAGCCACGATGGACACGCCAGTCTCCGTTCGCATGCGGGTGTCACCCAGCACCCGCCCGTTCCAGTGGGAGATGGAGGACAGCTCGATCCGCTCCGCCACCAACCCGAGGTCGGTCGTGGAGAGCAGGTTCGGGCTGTGGTGCGAGGGCATCAACGCGTCGATCAGCGCCTCCGTCTCGCCGCCGGTCAGCTTCACCGTCAGCGCGCACTCGTCCGGGTCGTCCCGCCGGTAGGCGTTCAGCGTTCGGGCACCGTCCCGGTGGGCGATCACCGACAGGCGGCGATGCTCACGAGTGGTGAGGTCGTAACGGACCCCTATGCCCGGCAGCGGAGTACGGCTCACGCGAGGAACAGGCACGGCAAACCCCCAGGTTTCTGCTGTTGTCGGCGGAAGATGGAGGTGGACAGTGCACCTCATGTCGTCACCCTATCCCTGCGCTGGTCAGCCGAATCGGTGAAAAATGCGCGCTTGATGGAATTTGCCACGGCTCCTCTTGAGGAGGGGGTGCGGCGGGAAGTTTGACGCCGAGTCAGGCCACCCGCCGTTGGCTGATTTCTGGCCCGTGCCCGTTCCCCCCGGTTCGGGCATCATGGCGGAGGCCTCCAATCGGCGGAGGCCGCGGCGAGGGAGGAATCGCGTGGTGCGGTGGAGGCGTCTGAGTTCAGGTGCCCGCCCTGTGCCCCACCCCGTCGCACCCCCTCGGTGTGGGCAGCCTCAGGTGTCGCGGCCCTCGTCGTGGTCACCGCCCTCAACCACCTGAACGGCCACGGCGACCCCACGATCGATCTTCTCCTTCTGTCCGCACTGTGTGCCGTACTGAGCACCGGAGCCCGGCTCATCGCCGCACCGGGCACAGCCCTGGTCTCCTGGCTCGCCCTCAACGGCTTCGCCACACCACCCATGGGCGAACTGACCTGGTCCGCCGGCTACGACCTGGGCCGCCTCGGATGCCTCCTGGCCGCGGCGGGCACCGGAACCGCCATCTCCCGCATCGCCAGCGCCCGCGCCGCCTACCGCCGCCTGACCCTCCACAACCCCACGGGTTCCTGAGGACCGCGGGTGCCGCAGGATGACCTGCCCTGATCCTGCACGGTATGCACCGAGAGCACACTGCCGGAGACCGGCAGTCTTTATGCCCTCTTAACGCCGGTGGGTAGGCCTGAAGGGCGGTGCTATCCCGGCATCAAGAGAGCTTTCAGGGACGGAGCCGTGACCAGGTGGCGTGGCAGACCGAGCATCACTGGAGCGGTGCCATGAGGTCGCGGGCGAACTCGGCGACGGGGCGCGGGTCGTGCCCGGTCAGCTGGCGCACGGAGTCGGTGGTGTCGGCATTGGTGCCTTCCCCGAGGAGCGGGAAGGTGCCTACCACCCCCTCGGCGAGCCGCGGCGGCATACCCGCCCCGCACACCTGAGCAGCCACGGTGGGGCCCTTCAGTGGTCAGACGATGACTGGATGAGGAGGAGGGCGATGTCGTCGTGGCGGGGTGCGGACGCTATGGCGTAAGCGATGAGGGCGTCGGCGACGTCGTCCATGGTGCGGCCTTCGAGGTGTGAGAGCTGGCGGGCGAGGGCGGCTGTGGTGTCCTCGATGTCGGTGCCGGGGATTTCTACGAGCCCGTCGGTGTACAGGGCGAGCATGCTGCCGGGCGGCAGGGGGATCTCGGTGGTCGGGTAGCTCGCGTCGGGGTCGATGCCGAGCAGCAGGCCCGGCGGTACGTTGAGGATTTCGGTGCGCCCGCCGACGTGGCGCAGGATCGGCGGTGGGTGCCCGGCGGTGGCGAGATACGCCCGGTGCTGCGCGAGATTGATGTGGGCGATCAGGCAGCTGGTGAACAGCCCTGGATCGAGGTCGATCAGGAGGCGGTTGGTGCGGGCGAGTACGTCACCGGGGGGCGTCCCGATGGTGGCGTGCGCGTGAACGGCCGTGCGGACCTGCCCCATCAGGGCGGCGGCGGTGATGCTGTGGCCCTGGACGTCGCCGATCGCGACCGTGACCGTGGTGTCGTCGCGACGGATGAGGTCGTAGAAGTCTCCGCCGATGTCCATGCCGCGGCCGGCGGGCAGGTAGCGGACAGCCACATCGAAGCCCTGGACGCGGGGCAAGGTGTGGGGGAGCAGGACCGATTGCAGGGTGTGGGCGAGCTCGTGCTTGGTGTCGTAGAGCCGGGCCCGGTCCAAGGCTTGGGCGACTAGGCCGGCCAGTGAGGTCAGTACGGCGCGTTCTGCCGGCGCGAAGGGATTGCGCTCGGCGTAGGCGAGGACGAGGGAACCCACGACGCGGTCGGAGGCGATCAGGGGCAGAAAGGCCCAGGAGGCCATGTCGTCCAGATGCATGGCTGCGGGGTACTCGCGCTGCAGTTCGGCGAAGGTGGCGAAGAAACAGGGCGCACCGGTACTCAGGACCCGTGCAGTTGGGGTGTGGGCGGTCAGCGGCTGGGCATCGAGGAGGTCCATGAGCTCGGCCGTGTATCCGCGGTAGCCGATGTGGCGTAGCCGGCCTTCTTCCGCTGTCAGTATGGCCATGGCTTGGGGGCCGAAGGCGGGCACGATCTGGTCCGCGACGAGATCGACGACTTCCTGCACTCCGACGGCTTCGGTCAGGGCCGCGGCCAGGTGCATCAGGTGGTAAAGGGACGTCACGCTGGTCAGCTCCGCGGTAGGTAGCGGATCGCGTCGTACGTGTGACCCCTCAGGGCCTGTGGCAGGGGTGATGTGGACGCTGATACCGGAAGCGTCGGGGTAGAGCTGGAACGAGAGCCATGTGTCCGGAGGGCGCAGCGCGGTGAAGGACGTGGGCTGGCGGCTGACCACCGCGGCCCGGTAGTGGTCTTCGAAGACGGGCTCGCGCATCCACAGCAGCGCCTCCCAGGGTCGGGCTCCCCGAAGGGCTGCGGCACCGGCGCCGACGAGGTCGGTGGCTGCGGAGTTGATGAACGTGATGCGTCCGTCGAGGTCCATGGCGCAGCAGCCCACCGGCAGGCGCTCGGCGAAACTGACCCCGGCCAGCGCCTCATCCCGGTCCGGGATACGGGCGGTTGGCGGGGCCAGCATCCGTGGCGTGTCCGCCGGCAGGACAAGGTGCCCATGGTCGGCGGCCTGCTGCAGCTCCACCCACGCCGCGCGGCAGAAGGCGTCGATCGCCGCGCGTTCGGCCGGGCTCAGCTCCGGTGGGCGAAAGACGGGCCAGAGCAGCACGAGGCCGCCGACGGCGGTGCCGTTGCTGATCGGGGCGGCGGCGAGCATGAAGTCATAGGGCAGCACGAGCCCGAGCCTGGGATAGCGTCGCGCGACCTCCTCCCGACCGGCCAGCCACACCAGGCTCCCGCCCCGTACGGCATCCGCCACCGGGACCGGTGCACCAACGTCGATGCGGGCCCACGGAGCGGTGATGTGCCCCGGAGCTCCCGAGACCACCGCCAAGTGCAGGACGCGCTCACCTGGCGGAAGGAGATAGACGAGAGCCACGGAAGCCCCAGTCGCCTGGACCACTTCTGCTACGGCGGCATCAAGCTGCTCCAGGACGGCTTCCGCGCCGGAGCCTGCCCGCGGCATGTCTTCACCGCCCATCGCCTGTGGTCGGCGCGGGCCCGGGGCGCCCGAAGCGGCTGCGGGCCGCCTCGTCGCTGATACCCCAGCCGGCACCGATCTGCGCCCAGCTGGCACCGGCCTCCCGGTCCGCCATCAACGCCGAGCGCACCAAGTGCCCGGCCAGCTCCGACACCGATGCGACGGCAGCGCTATGGCACCGCCCGGCGAGGGCTGGCGCGATAGCATGCTGTGCCTGACTTTGCAAGTCTTGAATGTGCCGCATCAGGTTCGAGTCTGCTGCCACCATGGTTCGCCGCGAAGCAGCGCCCTGCCGCCATCTGCGCCGGGCACGCCAGGCCGCCTGTCGATGCGCGGCCCGGCAATACAGCCGGCCCGCCGCCCACGCAGGCTCCAGTATCCGAGCGTCGCACCAGTCACACCGGCCGTCACCCATATTTCAACGATATGCCCGCTGTGCGATGACAGGCATCCGTACGTCCAGGGTGGCGGCGCTCCGGGGGACAAGCTCGGGGCTCGGCTCAGCCGTAACGGCGGGCGGCGCACCAGAAGCCGGCCCCGCCTGCCAGAAGGAAGGTGTAGACGGCCAATACCCAGGTGTTCTCGGTCTCGAGCAGGTAGAGAGCGGCGCCGCCGGTCGTGAGGACGCCCGCGAAGGCGAACAGCGGCGTCGGTCCTGCGTCGCGCCAGAGGCTCACCGCAGCGCTCCGGGCGAGGCTCGGTGCACGGAAGAAGGCGGCATCGGGGACTCCTGGCGGACGGGGCGAGCTGCCCCAGGGCCCCATGCCCAGTGGCCTGCAGGAAGACGCCCCGCGGGTCAGTCCTATGTGCTACCCGAGCTATCGCCCTCCGGCTCCGGCCGTGGGCAGCACGAGTGGTCACGGAAACCTGGACACGCCCACCAGGATGGTTCCGGTGAGCAAGAGCCCAAAGCCCACTGCCATCAGGGAAAGGAGTACGTCCCCTGTCGGCGAGAAGGCGAACACCCCGAAAATGAAGCAGAGGCCGCTTCCCGTCAGCGTCTGACCGAGGCCATGAGGCACTGGACGGACGACCCGAGCGCGTTCCCACGGGTGGATCCACCCGGTGAGAAGCTCGACCACACCGCATATCGCTATGGCCAGAGCGAACGCGGTGAGCGCGCCCAGCCAGACGTACTGCATCTTGCCTCCTCGGTGACCGTCGTGGACAACACGCAGACCGGACAGGCATGTCCGTCATGCACCTGTCACCGGGCTGCTGCGAGGTCCGAGGAGTTCCGCGAGACCACGTCGGGTGGCCGCGATCACCACTCGGTCCTGAGCCTTGAAGACGTAGCCTGGGTGGAGGTTCCAGACGAGGCCCGGGAAGGAGTCGCGGTCGCCGTCCGGCGTCGACGCCAGGTCCGGGCGGCGTTCCTCAGGGGCCGCGGTGTCGAGGGCGATGACGCGCCAGGCCCCGGGTCGGAAGGATTCCGCGACGGTCCTTCCTTCCAGCTCGGGGTGACCGGCCACTTCTACCGCCGCGAACAGCAGGACACGGCGCTCCACGGGTATGGCCCCCAGGATCTGCCTGCCCATCATCGCTCCGGCGAAGGCGGGTGCCGCGAGGTGGGTGACGCTGCGGCTGCGGGTGAGGGCATCGGGGTGCGCGGTGCGAAGGGTGCGGTAGACGGCGGTGGCGAAGGCGTCGTCGTACAGGCGCAGAGCGACGCGTACGTCGGACCTGACGGTCCGGGCGTACAGCGCGGCTTCGAGGTTGGTGGTGTCGGAACTGGTCAGGGCGAGCAGAGCCCCGGCCTTGTGGATACGGGCACTCTCCAGGACCCCTTCCTCGGTGACGTCGCCCAGGACGACCGGGACACGCAGGGCTCGGGCGAGGGCGACTCCGCGTGCGTCCGGGTCAGCTTCCACGCACACCACCGGGATGTGCAGTTCGCGCAGCCGGGACAGGACCCGCGTCCCGATCTTGCCCAGCCCGAGGAGGACAACGTGCCCCGTCAGGCCCCGTGGCGGACGCCGGAGCGCGCCCGCGCTGCGGAAGGAGCCCAGTGCCTCCAGCGCTGCCGCCACCAGGACCGGCAGGAGCAGCATTCCGGTCAGTCCGGCGAGGAGTTGGAGGATCTGCCTTCCGGTGTGGTCGTCGACGGCGGGATCGTTGATCGCGAAGATGTCCAGCAGGATCATGTAGGCGGCGTGCACGAGATGGTCTCCGGTGACCCACCACGCCGCGACGGTCAGGACGCCGACGGCGGCCACCAGTCCGGCCAGCGACCAGCGAAGCCGCTTGGAGAAGATCGATCCCATGGGAGGCGCCGTCGTTCTCAGCCGGCGCGCGTTCGGCACGGGTCCCTCGTGGGTGACGGTCTCCAGCGCGATGATGCCGCGGCCGGTCGCCGCGGCCACCGCGCTGTCGTCGGGGAGCAGCTGGGGCCCTTCGCTCCCGCTGGCCTCCGAGCCTTCGCTGCCCGCAGGGTCGCTCGCGGTGGAGGACAGCAACGCAAGGGTGCACAGGCCGGGATCAGCGACCTCTCCCGGGCGGGGCGGTGTGCGTTCCGCGGCACGTAGCAGCAGTCCGTCGGCCTGCACCACCTTGCTGGTCCCCGCGACGGCGGTCGCGGCCAGGGCGGGTGCGGCCGTGTCGGCGTCCGACAGGACCGTGGTCGACGAGTCCAGTTCCCGCAGGTCGATACCGGGCTCCGCGACGATTGCCGCCTGGTCCAGGAGCTGTTCCAGATGCTGGCCGAGCTTGCGGTTGTACAGCCGGATCACCAGCCGCAGCCTGGGGTTGAGCCGACGGGCCACCAGTGCGGCTCGCACGTTGGTCTCGTCGTCCCCGTAGGTGAGTGCGAGGGCGGCGGCGCTCACCACGCCGGCCGCGGTCAGTGTTTCTTCGTCCGGTTCGGTCGCCTCGAAGAGCCGTACGCGCTGCGCGGCCGGGGGGTTGCCCGGGGACGGGACGGGTCGGCTGCGGGCTGCTGGTACCCGGCCGAGGAAGCGCCGGGCGAACTCTCGCTCTTCTCCGTTGCCGGGGCCGGCCTGCGGGGCACTGCTCGGCGGGGCCACGAGGGTCACGTGCTCTCGGTAGACGCCCTCGAGCTCCGCAGCCAGTCGGTGGGCCAGCCCGTCATCGCCGCAGACCACCATCCGCTGTGCGGGCTCCGGCTGTTGGCTGTGAAGAGAGATCGACACGGCCCTAGGTTGCACTGCCCCTGTCATACCTGGCCCCCCTCGTGGTCATGGCCGCCTCGGCTGATGGCCACAAGCGCATCGCATCTGCACGTGGCAACCGGCGGTGAGCCTGCCCTTCAAGGCGTGATCCTGCCCGCCTTCGTCGCAGCGTTCATTGCCGATTTCCGGCAGTCTTTACGTGCTCTTGATGCCGGTCACGATGGAACGGAACCGGCATGGCACCCTTGGGCGGAGTCAAGAACACGTCAAGACTCATGGGGGAGCGAGCGGTGGAGCGGACGGCTGCGGAGGAGTATCTGGCGGGATACGGAAAGATCCTTCTGGACGCCTGTGCCAGCGGCCGCCGACTCACCCGGGACGAGATCGAAGCCCGGCGGTCCGAGGGCGTACAGGCGGCCGAAGCCGGCCTTGCGCTGCGAGAACTCGTCCGCGCCCACCTCGTCGAGGCGCGAGAGGTTCAGGGTGCGCTGCCGGCCAGAAGTCGCGATCAGTTGCTGGCCGCCGTCGAGCAAGCCGTCGACGCGTTCGCCGAAGGCTATGAGCGGGCGCAACGGCTCGCGGTGCGACAAGAGGAAGCCGCTCGGCGTGAGTTCATCGACGACCTCCTGTACGGCGGCAGCGACTTGGGCCGCCTCGCCGAACGCGCTGAGAGGTTCGGGCTGCGGCTGTCACAGGCCCACGCGGTGGCGGTGGCCATCGGCCCGGAACCGTACGGTGACGGCTACCCGGTCGCGCGCGGCATCGAAACCGCCGTCCTGGCCCGGTTCGGCGACCAGAGCACGCTCCTCACCACCAAGGACGGACGCCTCATCTGCGTGGCGCCGGGAGACAAGCCGGAGGTGCTGGCGTTCTTCGCCAAGCAGGCGTATGCGGCGACCGACGGTGGCCGGGTTGCCGTCGGCCGCGCCCATCCGGGACCCGGTGGCGTTGTCCACTCCTATCAAGAGGCGCTGAACGCGCTCGACTTGGCGGACCGCATGGGCTTGGGCGACCCGGTGCTGCATGCCGCCGACCTGTTGGTCTATCCGGTGCTGACGCGGGACCGTCAGGCCATGGCCGACCTGGTGGAGAGCACGCTCGGCCCGCTTCAGCAGGCCCGGGGTGGTGCGCAGCCCCTGATCGACACCCTCACCGCCTACTTCGACAGCGGCTGCGTAGCGGTGGAGGCGGCCCGAAGGCTCTCGCTCAGTGTGCGGGCCCTGACGTACCGTCTGGAACGCATCCAGAGCCTGACGCAGATCGACCCCGGGGAGCCGTCCCACCGATACACCCTTCAGACGGCCGTCATCGGCGCCAGGCTGCTGGGGTGGCCCGCGAAGGAATGACGGAGCGGCTTGCTAGACGGGTCGCGCTGCACCCGGCCAGCAGGCCGCGTGAGGTGGCTCGCCCGGTCGTTGCCGAACTGGAGAGGCTAGAGAGCTGGTCACTCCCGAGCTGTGACGGTTAGGCCGCCACGGCGGCGAGCCCAGACTCGGAACCACTACCCGGGTAGGGACGGTCGAGGAGCCTGTCGACTCGCAGGACACTGCCTGGCACCGGCAAACCTGGAGCGCGAAGACCGACAGCAACGCCCCTGCTCTGACGGCCGCACCGTCGATAGAGTGACCAGGCCGCACCACGATCGGGCGACTGCTGTTAGAGGCCTCTCGCTCACAGCATGAACATTCCTGTACCGCTTGCCCATCTCCCTGGAGCCCGACCCATGAAATGGCAGTGGATTGGTCTTGCTGTCGTCACCCTCACCATGCTGCCGGCAGGCCTGGCTATGGCCGCAGACCGAGTGCCGGAGCGGCTGCGCGGCAGGCTGGCTCCCGTGAGGCCGCGCGGCTGGTGCCTTTTGCTGATCTATGCAACCGCACCCGTCAACGCGCTTCCCCGCCTGGCAGGGGCTTCTCCAGACCTCACGCTCGCGTGCACGGCAGCCGGCGGGGCCTTCGCCGTCAGCGGCTGCCTGATTCTGGGCTTCGCCACTTACACCCGTGAGCGCCGCCAGGCCGCGGCCCCTCGCGAGTGGTCCTGAAGCCGTGTCGCCCACACCGCATCGGACGGGCGCCGGGCGGCGTGAAGCCGTTTCGCTCGCCGTCTGGTGGGCCGTGCTCACCGTTGCCCTTTGGCTGCTGGGCCATGCGACGGGCTACCCGGTCGACTTCGTGTCGAGCACCGCGTCCGCCGCACTCCTGGCTGCCATCGGTGAAACCAGTGACTGGGTTCGCCGATGCTGGACGGTGCGGCGAAATCGGCGGGAAGAAGCGCCACGGCTCTCCTGAGGCTGTATGGGGCCTGTGCCCCAGTGGCAGTACCGGGAGATTCCAATCACGCTCGAGGGTATTCCGATCTTGCGGGCAGTGCCCGTTCCCGACGTGATCCCCGTGAGGCCAAGCCCAAGTCCAGGTTGCGCTTCTTTTCAACAGCCAGGGCAGTGGAGCGTCGGCGCTGCCGTGGGCGATGCCCCTTATGTTTTACTGACGGCAGTTCCGCACGCCGCATACTGCCGGATCCCAGCAAGCAGTTTCGCGGTCGTGACCGACTGGTACGGGCATCCGCATGCGAGAGGTACCGATGAACGGAAGCCCGGTGGCCCTCGCCCTCGCCCTCGCGACGGGGACCTTGCTCCTGTTGCCCTTCGCGATTGCCCTGCTCGTCGGTTGGACGCCGCCAGGGCTACGTGCGCGAGAGGTGAGGAGGCCGTATGCCCACGCGCTTTTGTATCTATACCTCCAGGTTCCGCTGAACACGCTGCCGCGGATGGCCGACTTGCCAAGGGGCGTTGTCACGGCGTGTGCAGCACTAGGCGTCGTCTGCGGCGGAATGGCGATCGCTTCTCTGGTGCGGGCCGTCAGAGCTGGTCACCGACTCGCGGCGGGCGCCGAACGGTGACTCCGACCTCTCGCCCCCCAAGCCCGGATACGGCTCCTCAACAGCGGCACCGAACTCCGCGTCGGCATGCTGCTTGCGGCCGTGGCGGCTGTACCACTCTCGCGTGGTACTTCTCCGATCGGCCCGCTGTCGTGGCGAACGTGTTGGCGCTGGCGGCCCTCGTCGTTCAGCCGAGCTCGGAAGTGGAGGCTTTCGTGTCGCGCTGGTAGATGTCGGGGATGCCGTCGGCGTCGGCGTCGAGGTTCTCTTCTTCGTACAGGCGTTTGTAGAGGGTGTTGCGGCGGCGGAGCAGTACGGCTGCCAGGACGGCGGCGGTGACGGAGGCGATGAGGACGGCCGCCTTGACGTGCTCACCTACGGCCGCACTGGGGAAGGCGAGTTCGCCGATGAGGAGGGCCACGGTGAAGCCGATGCCGGCGAGGACCGACAGTCCGAGGACATCGGCCCAGGCGAGGTCGGGGTTGAGCTCGGCTTTGGTGAAGCGGGCGGCGAGGTAGGTGCCGAGGAAGATGCCGACGACCTTGCCGACGAGGAGTCCGATGACGACGCCGAGCGGTTCGGGGCTGGTGAACACCTCTGCCAGGGCGGGGCCGGAGATGCTGACGCCCGCCGCGAAGAGGGCGAAGAGCGGCACCGCAACACCGGCGGAGAAGGGGTGCATCAAGTGCGAGACCCGGGAGGCGGGGGAGGCGGTTTCGTCCTTGTCGCGGGTGGTGCGCAAGATGAGGCCCATGGCGACGCCGGCGACGGTGGCGTGCACGCCGCCGTTGTACATCAGGGCCCAGACGGCGATGCCGAGGGGCACGTACCACCACCAGCCGCGAACGCGGTAGCGCTGGAGGAGGTAGAAGACGACGAGTCCGGCGAAGGCCCCGCCGAGCGCCCAGAGGTTGAGGTCGCTGGTGAAGAAGACCGCGATGATCAGGATGGCGCCGAGGTCGTCGACGACGGCGAGGGTGAGGAGGAAGGCGCGCAGGGCGGCGGGGAGGTGGGTGGAGATGACGGCGAGGACGGCCAGCGCGAAGGCGATGTCCGTGGCCATGGGCACCGCCCAGCCGTCAAGGCTGCCGCCGCCGGCCCAGGCGGTTGCGGCGTAGAGCGCGGCGGGCACGGCCATGCCGCAGAACGCGGCGATCACCGGGAGGGCGGCCGTGGCGGGGGTGCGCAGCTCGCCGACGACGAGTTCACGTTTGAGTTCGATGCCGGCGACGAGGAAGAAGACCGCGAGGAGCCCGTCGGCGGTCCAGTGCCCGACGGAGAGGTCGAGGCCGAGGGCGGGTATGCCGAAGTGGAAGTCGCGTATCGCCTCGTAGGTGCCGCTGAACGGGGTGTTGGCCCAGATCAGCGCGATCACGGATGCGGCGAGGAGGACGAGCCCGCCCACGGTTTCGGTGCGCAGGGCGGAGGCGATGGCCTGCCGTTCGGGCCACGGCATGAGGCCGAAGACGATACGCGGGCGCTGGTCACTCATGGGGGTGGCCTTCCGGGGGGGGTGTCGGCTGGAAATGGGCACACGGCCCCTAGGACGCCGACCAGACTTCCCGGCACACCGCGCGTCACCGGCAGCTCGGCTGCCCCTTTGACGCGTTCTTTACACCCTATGGGAGATGCCGGGATCCTGCCAGAGGGGTTCTCACCTGCTGAAACGCGGATGAGCGGGCTTGTACACGCCGCGCGAGGCGTGTACAAGCCCGCTCAGGAGCCGGGCCGCGGGGCGGTCAGACGGTGGTCTTCACCAGCTCCTGGTCGTCGTCCTCGTCTGCTTCGGTGTCCGTGTCGAGACCGGCGTCGCGGCGGCGGACGAACTCGAGGAACTTGTCCAGCTCCCGCTTGACCACGGGGGCGAGCAGGTACAGGCCGATGATGTTGATGACGGCGAGCATGAAGAGCACCGCGTCGGCCATGTCGATCAGGGTCTGCAGGGTGAGCAGCGAACCGGCGACCGCGAACAGCGTGTAGAAGACCTTGAAGGTCAGCTCGCTGGTCTTGCTGCGGCCGAAGAGGTGGGTCCACGCCTTCATGCAGTAGTAGCCCCAGGTCAGCACGGTGGAGATGGCGAACAGCATCACCGCGATGGTGAGGATGTACGGGAACCAGGGCAGGACCGTGCCGAAGGCGTCCGACGTGATCGTTACGCCGCCGACGCCGCCGTTCTGGCGGGCTTCGCCCCAGCTGGCCGGGTTGGCGATGACGATCGTCAGGGCGGTCATCGTGCAGATGACCACGGTGTCGATGAACGGCTCCAGCAGCGCGACCAGGCCCTCGCTGGCGGGGTGCTTGGTCTTGACCGCGGAGTGCGCGATCGGAGCCGAGCCGAGACCGGCCTCGTTGGAGAACGCGGCCCGCTTGAAGCCGACGATCAGCGCACCGAGGACACCACCGACGACACCCTGCGGGTTGAAGGCGCCCTCGATGATCGAGGAGATCGCGGACGGCACCGCGGAGACGTTGACCAAGATGACGACCAGGCAGGCGGCGATGTAGATGCCGGCCATCGCCGGGACGAGCTTGCTGGTCACGGAGGCGATCGAGCGGATTCCGCCGAGCAGGACGATGCCGACCAGGGCGGCGATCAGGATGCCGAAGAACAGCGCGCCGGCCGAGGAGCCCATCATGCCGCTGTCGCCGCCGGTGACGGAGACGAGCTGGGCGTAGGACTGGTTGACCTGGAAGAGGTTGCCGCCGAAGAGGCCGAAGAACAGGATCATCACGGAGGCGAGGACACCCAGCACCTTGCCCAGCTTCAGGCCCTTGGCGCCGAAGCGGTCGGCCAAGCCCTTGGGCAGGTAGTGCATCGGGCCGCCGGAGACGGTGCCGTCGGCGTGCACCTCGCGGTACTTCACACCGAGGGTGACCTCGACGAACTTCGTGGCCATGCCGAGCAGGCCACAGAGGATCATCCAGAACGTCGCACCGGGTCCACCGATGGACACGGCGACGGCGACACCGGCGATGTTGCCGAGGCCGACGGTGCCGGAGACGGCCGCGGTCAGGGCCTGGAAGTGGTTGACCTCACCGGCCGAGCCTTCCTCGTCGTACTTGCCGCGCACCACGTTCACCGCGAGGCGGAACTTGCGTATCTGCACCAGGCCGAACCAGCCGGAGAAGACCAGACCGGCCACGACGAGCCAGGCCACGATCAGCGGGATCTGTGTCCCGTTGACGGGGACGGAGTAGAAGACGATGTCTCCGAGCCACTTGGCGATGGGCTCGAAGAATCCGCTGACGGCTTCGTCTACGGAGGTGGTGATGGTGTCGAGTGACATCTGGCAAAACCTCGATGGCGCAGAGCCGGCGCAGTGCGGTGCGACGGCTGTGGATGCGGGCTTTGAGCGAACGCCGTTGTCCGGTCGGCGACCCTGGTCGTCTCGGTCCGTGGACTCGGAGCGGGACTTCCCTGGTTCGTACGTGGCCGGTGCGTGCCGGCTCTCTGCATGCGGCGAGGGGTGGTGCCGAAGCGGAGTTGCGTATTCATAGCACGGCCTTTACGAGATCTTTAGTGATGCAGATCACCGCTGCGGGCGGATGGCGTGCAATTCCCAGGGCCGGTGATGCGATCGTTATCCGGATTTGAGGTTTTGCTGAGCGGACGCGGCATGTGTGGCGAGGCCTCCGGGAGGCCGGCCACGGCGCTGAGGTGACGCGTGACGGGGTAGGGGAGTCCGCATGAACTGGCTGATCACCTTTGCGGGCGCGGCGTTGGTGCTCTTGGTCCTGCGGGACGTGTTCCACACCCTGTGGCACCCCACGCGCCACGGCGGTCTCAGCCGCCTGGTCATGACGGCCCTGTGGCGGCTGGCCGCCTCCTTGCCGCTGCGCAGCCGGGCCTCAGGGCTCGCGGGCCCCGTCGCCATGGTGATCGTGGTCGTGGCCTGGGCCCTCACGGCGGTTCTGGGATGGGCCCTTATCTACTGGCCGCGCATGCCGCGGGCGTTCACGTACGCCACCGGACTGGAGCCGGCCGACCACGCGGGATTCGTGGACGCCCTGTACGTGTCGCTGGTCCACATTTCCACCCTGGGGCTCGGCGACATCGCGCCCGCCGAGGGTTGGCTCCGCATCCTCGCCCCGATGGAGGCCCTCGTCGGTTTCGGCCTGCTCAGCGCCACGGTGGCATGGACGCTCGGCATCTACCCCGCGCTGGCCCGCCGCCGCGCCCTCGCACTCAGGCTCTCTCACCTCGCCCGCACCCATCCCACGACCGAGCAGATCGACGCCGCGGCGGGCGCGGCCATCCTCGACGGCCTGGCCGGGTCCGTCACCGTGGTCTCCGTCGACTTCCAGCAGTACGCCGAGTCCTACTACTTCCATGACGGCGACGACCGGACCTCTCTCGCCCGCCAGATCACCTGCGCGATGAACCTGGCGGACCAGGCCGCGAGCGCTCGTCATCCCGACGTCCGGCTGTCCGCTGCCGTGCTGCGGGCAGCGCTGGACGACTTGGCCGCCATCCTCGACGAACGCTTCCTTCACACCCGGGGCCCGGCACGGGAGGTCTTCGAAGCCTTCGCCCATGACCACGGCCGCCATACCGGTGAGGAAACGTGATGTGACGCTCGTCGGCCCCTCATTCCCGTCGGTCGTGCTCGGTTCGGGCGGCGTGTCGCCCGCTCGGGAGGGCGAGCAGGTGGCGAGGATCCGTTGCCCGGGTGATGGCGCCCTCCACCGCGGCGACCCGGTCGGCGAGCAATCCGAGCGCGGCGACCGCCCGGGTCAGCGGGTCGTCGTCCCGGCCTCCGAGGGCCTGGGCCCGGACGTACGCGGCGGTGACCCCCGCCCAGCGCTTCGCCTGGTTCGGGGTGAGGGTGCCGCGGAGGGAGGCGAGCTTGAGGAGGTTGGCCTCGGTCTCGGTGGTGAGGGTCTGGGCCTCTCCCGTGTAGTGGTCGTCGATGAGAGCGGTCAGCTCGGCGTCGTTCATGGCCGGCGAGATCCGGGCTGCGATCTTGTTCATGTTGCGGTAAGAGCCCTGGAGCCGGAACGGCGGCTCGGCCCGGCCCGCGTCGCTCTGAGCCGCGGAGGCGATGTAGGCGGAGTTGACCGCGAGGACCGTCTTGCGGGCGGTGAGGAGGTGACGCAGTACCGCAAGGATCCGGTCCAGTTCTCCCGCGGGATACGGGTGGGCCAGCTGGTCACGTCGAGCGGCGGGATCCCCGCCGGCGAGGCGGACAAGGAGCTCCAGGTCCGTGCGGTCGCGTCCGGCGAGCGGGGCGAGGACGGGGTTCGAGGTGAGTGCGTTCTCGACGAAGCTGAGCGCGAAGGCATCTTCCTTCCCCGTGAGGACATCGCCGAGGTTCCAGACGTCGGCACGGTTGGCGAGCATGTCGGGGACGCGGAAGTGCTGCCCGGACTCGGTGTACGGATTGCCGGCCATGCACACGGCGAACCGCTTGCCCCGCAGGTCGCGGCCGTCCAGGGTACGGGTCGTGTCGCATAGCGCAATGAACTTCTGGAGCAGTTCCGGCGAGGTGTGCTGGATGTCGTCCAGGTAGAGCATCACGTTGTTGCCGGCCTCCAGCGCGAAGGCGATCTTCTCCAGTTCGCGGCGGGCGGTGGCGTCTGGGGCGGCTTCAGGGTCGAGGGAGGTCGTGCCGTGTCCGAGGGAGGGGCCGTCGATCTTGACCAGGAGCAGTCCAAGGCGGTCGGCGACGTACTCCACGAGCGTCGTCTTGCCGTATCCGGGCGGTGAGATGAGCATCAACAGCCCGCTGCTGTCCGTGCGCTTGTCCTTCCCGGCCGCTCCGATCTGCCTGGCGAGGTTCTCGCCGATGAGAGGGAGATACACCTCGTCGACCAGTCGGTTGCGGACGAAGGAGGACATGACCCGCGGACGGTGGGCATCGATCCGGATCCGCTCGTTCTCGGCCGCGGAGAGGACGCCGCGCTGCCGCTGGTAGGCGCGGAAGCCCGGGACGTCCACCGCGGCGAAGTCGGTGGTACGGGCGAGGAATTCGTCCAGGCGCAGGACGAGGGAATGTCCGCTGATCCGGGGGTGGGCGCCGAGCAGCCCGGATACGGTCGCGGTGGCGCTGCCGGTGGCGTCGTAGCGGTCCAGGCCGGAGCACAGTTCGATGGCGACGGCCTCGGAGATGTCGTCGTAGTCGATGTCCTCGCCGCAGGCCGCCGCGTAGGACGTGAGCCAGCCTTCGACGAGCTGGCTGCGGGCGGCGAGGTCCGGGAGGGTGGCGAGGTCCTCGTCGTAGGGCGAGGCGCCCACGCTGCGGCGGAACTTGTCGAGGAGGGTGCGGGCCGTGGAGGACACCGCGAACCCGGCCGGTTCGCAGGCCAGCTCCTCGAAAAGGTACCCGGCTGCGCGGGCGGGCTCGGTCGTGTCGGGGGCGAAGACCGTGATCCTCCGGGCAAGTTCCACCTGGAAGGTGTCGAGCGCCGCACTGGGCCCGAAGGTGTCGCGGGCCCGGGCCAGGGAGATGGCCCGGCGGGTGAGGGAGGAGCGTTCCTCCGGGGTCGCGCCGTGTGCCCAGTACAGGGTGGCGGCCGCCCTGTCCCGGGGAGGGTAGCGCAGCAGCCCAGCGGTCTCGTGCAGGTCCAGCAGCACGCGCAGAATGGCGACCGCGTCGTGGTCGTGCACTCCTCTTTCGTAGCCCTCGTCGTACGCGGACTCGGTGGCCTGCCGGACCAGGAGATCCAGGTCGGCGGCGGCGAGCGCGGCGCTCCCGTGTTCGGCCAGCAGCCTGGTCGCCAGGTACTCGGCCCGGTAGACCCTGGCCGACTCCGACGGCAGCAGCCGGTCCCAGTACGGCCGCGTGGCGGCGAATTGCGGATCGGTGACGGGGCGGCGGTAGTCGGTGCCGGTGAGTGCGAACGCCAGGCCGTCCCCGTGCGGTACGAGGGTCAGCTCGGGGGACTGCAGGGTGACCGCGAACCGGTGTCGGCCGAGGCGGATCGTGTCGCCGCCGTCGGCGAACAGCTCCGCACGGTCGCGCAGCGCGCGCCCAGCCTCCTGACGGGCGGCCGAGAGCAGGCCCGCCAGCTCCTCCGCGCGCACGGTGTCACCCAGTTCGCGCAGCTCGTCGGCCGTGCGGCGGACCTTGGCCACCATGGGGTCGGAAGCGAAGTACGTGTGGATGCCGTCGGCGCTGTCCAGTGCCGCAGCCCGGCGGGCAATCGTCTCCAGCACGCGTCGGGCGGAGTCGGCGAGCTTCTCGGCACGCCGGGCGCGGGCGTCCTGGAGCGTCTGCCGACGGGTGGAGAAGGCGTCGTGGACCTCGGTGCGCTTCTCGGCGATCTCGGTCAGGAACCCGTCGTGCTCGGCGTAGCGCGCCTCCAGGTTCTCCAGCCGGAGCAGGAGGCGGGCGAGCTGGGACGCGCATTCCTCGGGCGTGTCGGCCGCCGTCAGGGCGGCGTTGACGGCCTGGCCGAGCAGGGCGAACTCCGCGGTGAACCCGGCGCGTCCCTCCCGGTCGAGCAGTTCCCGGAGCCGGGCCGCGACCGCGGCGAGGGCTCGGTTCACACCTGCGAGGACCTCGGCGATGCGCGTCAGGATGGCGGTACGGACGGTGGCGTCACCGGTGTCCAGATCCGCGACCACCTCGGCGAGCGCCTGAAGGCCGAAGCTCCGCTTCTCCAGGCGTTCGCGGAGGGGGACGGTCTCGGCGACGGTGGGGATCGCCCCGGCGTCGATGGCGAGCTGTCCGGCCTCGGCCGCGTGCGCGTCGAAGGCGTCCTCGCGCGAGAGGAAGGCCACGGCGCGTTGCCCGGCGGCTGTGATGTCGGCCGTAACGTCCCCGCTCAGGGTTTCGATGGCCGCGGTATCGGCGTACCGCATCTCGGCGAGCGTCAGCAGGTTTCCCTGAGCCCGGCGCAGTTCGGAGACGCGCTCGATCCACTCTTCGGCGGTCGCCGGGGACTCGCCGCGGACGCGGCGCACCAGTCGCGCGATGCTTTGGGCGGATTCGGCGAGGGCGTCGGCCGCCTGCCGGGTGAGGGCGGTGACGGTCGCGAACTCGTCGAGGACCTGCTCGGCGGTGGCCCGGACCGCCTCCAGCGAGCTGCGCAGGTCACCGGCCTCCGTGTCGCCCAGCCAGGGATGCCGGTCGGCGGTCCGGACGCAGGCGGCGAGCAGTGCTTCGTACAGCGGGCCGCCAGGCGTGGAGCCGGTCTCGGTCGCTTGCCGGGCCACGGCCAAGCAGTCGGCGATGCCCCGGACCAGGTCGGCGTTGCCGATTCGGCCGAGCGGACCGATCCCGGTGGGGGAGGGGTGGGTGTCGGAAGTGAAGGGGGTCTGCCAGGTCTGCACCGCGTGCGTTCGGGCCGGCGCGTCCGTACCGGCCCGCAGGACGACGAGGGTTCCGTCGTCGAACAGGGCGTGGCCGTGGCAGGAGATGGGCGCGGCCACCTCCTTGCGGATCACGTTGTACGGGAGCAGCAGGGTGCGGCCTTCGGCGCGGGCGTGGAAGGCGAACAGCACGTCCTCGCCGTTGGGGGAGCGGACGGTCCGCTCGAACTCCAGGCCCGATGGGTCCGCGACCGCGGGGTCGAAAGTCCGGACCGTACCGGAGCCGAGGCAGTAGCCACCCGGAAAGACGATGCCTTCGTCGTCCGGCAGCCGCCGGCAGGACTGCCCGATGCCGTCGAGTCGGACCACCGTGCCCGTCACGGAGTTGAAGACGAGGTGGCGCCGCGCTTCTTCCTTGTACGGCCGGATCCGGAGCAGGATGAGCGGTCCAACGGTGGCGTACGCGATCTCGGCGTCGGCTAGTGACTGGAGCGGTTCGTGGACGGGCTCGCGGTGGACGCCTTCCTCCGACTCGGTGTCGTCCTCGGTCTTCGCCGTGAGCGCGCCGCCGACCGTCGAGACGAAGAGGCGGCCGTCGATGGAGACGTGCGGGTGGCGGCCCTGGACGTGGTCCTCCCGGGTGGTATCTCGCCACTCCACGTCGTACGCCGGCGGGAGTGCGTGGTCGCGCTCGCCTTGGGCGTCCAGGAACCGGGCTCGGCCATCCGGGGTGAGCGACCAGCGCAGGACGCGGATGTCCTCGGCCAGCTGGCCGGTCCGGAACACGGCGAGCAGTTTGCCGTCCACCCGGCGCAGCTGGAGCAGCCGCGCTTCCCGGAAGTAGCGGTGGAGCGCGGTGAACTCCCTGACGAAGTCGGGGTCGTCGAGCAAGCCGGGGGCCGCATCGGCGGGGAGCGGGTTGAAGTCGAGGTCGTAGAGGACCAGTACGTCGGACACGACGCGGTCCGGACCGGTGGAGGCGGCACCGTTGCAGCCGAAGAGCAGGACATCTCCGACCGCGACGAGGTCGCGGGCCGTCCGGTTCTCCTTGGTGCGCAAACGGGCGGAGCCCGTGAGCGTGAGCCCGGTCGAGCCGAACTCCTCGATCCTGGCGGTGTTCAGCGCCTCCGTGCGGCGGGTGAGCTCCGTGGCCTGCGCCGTGAGTCGGTCGCGCAGCACCTCGTACGTTCCGGCGTCCATTGCGGCGTTCACCCCCGCCTTCGCCCCGGATACCGGCTCCGTCGCCGTGGCCGTACTCGTGGCCGTGGTCATCTGGTTCAGCTCCCGTCGTTCAAGGCGATGACGCGGTCGCGGAGCCGCCGCCCCCTCCGCGGCGGCTCCGCGACCACTGACCGCACCCCCGTGTCGGTCAGTTCTTGGCGGTGCCGATGACGGCGCCGTTGGCAGGGGTGACGGCACCCGCGAGCCCGCTCACCGGCACGTCGGCCAGGCCCAGTTGGCGAGCCTTGGCGATCAGCTCGTCCACCTGGCCCGAGCCGCCGGGCATGAGCTTCATCAGCAGCGCGGACACGGTCAGGTTCTGCACGTCAGATGTGGAGACCGAGCCCAACACCTTGGTCAGGTCCCCGGTGAAGGACCCGGAGCCGTCCAGCCAGGGCTCCGCCAGCGTCCGAGCGGTCTGGGAGTTGTCCATGAACCCGTCCACGGCCCGGCCCATCGACATCGCCCCGACGATCCGGTCGAAGAACGCCGACTCGCCGCCGATGATGCTGATGTCGGCGCTCTCCAGCCCCGTCGCCAGCACAGTGGCCTGGGCCTCTGCGATCTGCCGCTGCATGTCCAGCCCTGCGAGCCGGATCTCCTTCTCCGCCTCCAGCCGCAGCCGGTACTCCTCGTGACCGCGCGAGGCCTCGTCCAGGGCGGCCATGGCCGCAGCCTTCTCGGTCAGGCCCTCGGCCTCCGCCTTCAGCTTCTCGCCGATCGCGGTCGCCTCGGCCAGCGCCATCTCGCGGGCGCCGTCGGCCTCCGCCTTCAGCCGGGCCGTCGTGGCCCCGGCCTCGGCCCGGCCGGTCTTCTCGATCGCGTCCGCTTCCTTCTCCCGTACGGCCATCGCGGCAAGACCCTCGGCGGCGGCCTCCGCCTGGATGCCCTCGGCGAGACGGATCTTGGCGCGGGCGTCGAGTTCTGCGGTCTTGTTGCGGGCCTCGGCGAGGGTGAGCTCCTCTGCCGCACGGTGCACGGCCGCCTGCTCGGCGGCCTCCGCGGCCTTGATGTCCTTGACGAGCCGCTCCTGGGCCTCGGCCTCGGCGGCGATGACCACGGCCTGCCGTGTGCGTTCCGCCTCCTCGACCGTTCGGAGCCGCTTGATCGACTCCTCCTGCTCGGCGACCGTACGGTCCACCGCGACGCGTTCGCGCACGACCTCGGCGATGTCCCGCTTCTGGATCTCTACCTCCTTGTCGGCGGAGATCCGAGTCAGTTCCGTTTCCCGCTCCCGCGCGATGACCTCCAGCTGCCGGTCCTTCTCGATGCGCTCGTTCTCGATGGCGATGACCCGCTCGCGGTTCTTCTGCGCGACGGCCACCTCTCGGGCCTGGTTCTCCCGCTGGATACCGAGCTGTTCCTCCGTCTTGAGGAAGGCTCCCTGCGCTCGCAGGCGCTCCTCCTCCACCACACGGGCCGTCTCGGCTTCCTCACGGGCCCGCACGGTGTTGATCTCGCGGTGCTGCTTGGTCTCTGCGTCGGCCTGGCGGCGCTCCAGTTCGAGGATGGCCTCGCGGGCGTCGACGTTCTGCCGCGTGATCTCCTTCTGCTCGTGCTGGCGGTACTCGTTGGTGCGGACGTTCTCGATGGCCGTCAGCTCGGTGATCTTGCGGATGCCCTGGGCGTCCAGGATGTTGCCGGCGTCCAGCTGTGCGAGGGGCGTCTGCTCCAGGTAGTCGATGGCCGCGTCCTCCAGGCTGTAGCCGTTGAGGTCGATGCCGATGATCTGGATGATCCGGGACCGCAGTTCCTCGCGCATGGTGTAGAGATCGGTGAAGTCCATCTGCTTGCCAACGGTCTTCAAGGCTTCGGAGAACTTGGCGCTGAACAGTTCCTGCAGGGTCGCCTTGTCGCTGGCCCGTGCGGTTCCGATGGCCTGCGCGACCTTGATGACGTCCTCGGCGGTCTTGTTGACACGGACGAAGAACGAGATCCGGATGTCGGCGCGGATGTTGTCCTGACAGATCAGACCGTCGCGACCGGTACGGGAGATCTCGATGGCCTTCACCGAGATGTCCATGACCTCGGCCTTGTGCAATACCGGCAGCACGACTTGGCCGGTGAAGGTCACGTCGACCTTCCGCATCTTCGAGACGATCAGGGCCTTCCCCTGCTCGACCTTGCGGAACAGCCGGGTCACCACGAGCAGCGCGGCGATCGCGACGACGAGCACGGCGATGACGAGCGTGCCGAGGCCGGTTGAGATGGCATCCACGAGAACTCCCCCATGAAAGGTGCGTAGCTGAGATGTGGCGGGCAGGCCCTGAGGCCGCACCGCCGCCGCTGTGAGCCGTCGAACGGCGCTACCGGAACGAGCGTTGGCTCGGCCCCGGCGTGAGGCGGGGCGACGACGCAGTCGAGCGCCTGGGCGGACTGCCCTGGTGAGGCCGTGCGCTTCTGGTGCGCTACTGGGCCGGACCCGTCTTCCCCGGTCCGACTGCCGCGTTCAGACGGTGGAGCAGCGCCGATACGGTCCGGGTTCGTCGGGGAGGAGAAGGGTCGGTGACCCCGAAGCGGCCTTGGTGTACTCGTTCACGCGCCCCCCTCTATGACCAAACCGTTTCCGGGGCCCGGCATCACACGCTTGGGCCAGCCCCTGTCTGGGCAACATCTTGGACCAGGCGCGACGCAGCTCACACTGCCGATGACCGGCAATCTTTACGCCGTTTTGATGCCGCTGCGAAAGGCAGGAATCACGGGCGAGGACGTGTGGCGGCTCATGGCACCGACACCGACCGAAAGCGAGGATGGCCCTATGCCGATGCTGACGGAGTTGCTGGTGAAGGAGGTGGGGGTCCCCATCGGCGCCGCACGTGAGGTCCTGTGGACATCCACCTTCCGTAGTCACCGGTGCTTGGCGACGGCCTACCGCGAGGGCAGGATCCCGCTCGCCGGCGACGCCGCGCACATTCACAGTCCGTTCGGCGGCCAGGGGATGAACATGGGTCTGGGCGATGCCGAGAACCTGGCCTGGAAACTGGCGCTCGTAGCCGACGGCCGGGCCGAGGACGGCTTGCTCGACACCTACGAGGAGGAACGCAGGCCCATAACCCGTGGGGTCTTGGCCTCCACGAGCGCCGTGACGGGAGTGGTCCTCGGGCAGGCCGCGTTGGCCCGGACTCTGCGCGATCACGTGTTCGTGCCCTTGCTCCAGGCCTTCGGTGCCGCGTCGGCTCTGGGAGAAGTCATCTCAGCTGACCCTCACTACCGGAGGGGCCCGCTCAGTGCCGACCGGGCACTTCCGCGGCTCCGGTCCGGTGCCGGGCGATCGAGCATCCGACAGACGGCACCACCACGCGCCTGTACACGGAGCGGCGGACGAAGTGGGCTCTCCTCGCACCCGCCGCGGCGGGCGCCGAATACGAGGCAGCGGCCCGTCGGCACCTCGGCGCGGACCACGTCACGGCCCTCAGCGCGGCGCAGACCAGGCGGATGATCCAGGAGTTACGGGGAGCAGGGGTACCAAAACACCACCGTCGAGGAGATCGCCACTGCCGCGGGGTCTCACACATGACGTTCTCCCGGCACTTCCCCACCAAGGAGGCGGCCGTCAAATCTGACGACTACGACGCCCTCATCGTCCACCTCGTTCAGACACGGCCACCGCACGAGGACGGCCTCACCGCCCTCCGCAACTCGCTCGCCCAGGGCCTGGAAGGCGGTCTACGGCACCGGCAGGGACACCCTGCTCGCCCGCACCCGCCTCATCTTCGAAACGCCTGCGCTGCGAGCCCGCACCTGGGAGACCCAGTACGCGCCTCAGCGGTTGTTCGCGGATGCTCTCAGGTCACGAAACCCGGAGGAGAGTGATCTTTCCACCCGTGTCACTGCCGCGTCCGTCCTTGCCGCAGTGACCACGGCCCTCGCTGGGTGGAGAGTGACGGCTGCCTATGCTGGTCGACGAGTCGGTCAGCGCCTTGCGGCCCACCTGACGGCTCGTTGTGATCAGCCCCTGGCGTGAGGCGAGCACGGCTGGCGGCAGGCGGCGCGGGGAAGCACGGTGATGCATCGAAGGGCCGACGGCCGTCAGCCTGACGGATCCGTATATGGGGGCTCCGGCCGATGGTCACGTTCCGCATTCGTGGGGGGTGACGGGAGTGCGCCGGTGGCGGCGCCGTCGGCTTCCGCCGCATCGGCGAGGGCCTCTGCGGCGGCTTCCGCCGCTTTCGCCGCGTCATTCGCGGCCTGGACGGCCAAGTCGTCCGACGACGTCGGGCGGGTGGCCTCGGACTGAGGGAGGGCCTCGCTGAAGGCGCGGGAGACGCTCTGGAGGGCGGACGTCACCTCACCGGGAATCACCCAGAAGGTGTTCCCCGGGCCCTGAGCGAGTTGGGGGAGTACCTGGAGGTACTGGTAGGCCAGCAGTTTGGGGTCGGGGTCGTTGCGGTGGACGGCCTGGAAGACCTCGTCGATGGCTCGTGCCTGGCCCTCCGCCTTGAGGATGTCGGCGGTCCGGTTTCCTTCCGCGCGGAGCACCGCGGCCTGCTTGTCGCCTTCGGCGGTGAGGATCTGGGACTGACGCTGCCCCTCGGCTCCGAGAATCGCGGCACGCTTGTCCCGCTCGGCCCGCATCTGCTTTTCCATAGCGTCCTTGATGGACTGCGGCGGGTCGATGGCCTTGATCTCCACCCGGTTGACCCTCAGCCCCCACTTGCCGGTGGCGTCGTCGAGTACCCCACGAAGCTGGTTGTTGATGGTGTCCCGCGAGGTCAGCGTCTTTTCCAGGTCCATGGATCCGACCACGTTGCGCAGCGTGGTGACCGTCAGCTGTTCCACCGCCTGGAGGAAGCTGGCGATCTCGTAAGCGGCCGCACGAGGATCCGTGACCTGGAAGTAGAGGACGGTATCGATCTCGACGACCAGGTTGTCCTCCGTGATGACCGGCTGAGGCTTGAAGGAGACGACCTGCTCGCGCAGGTCGATCACCGGGTACACGCGGTCGATGTAGGGGATGACTACATTGAGTCCGGGCTTCAGGGTGCGGTGGTAGCGGCCGAGCCGTTCGACGTTGCGGGCACGGGCCTGCGGGACGATGCGGACCGCGTGGATCACGGTGAGAACCGCGAAGACCGCGACCAGCAGGCCGGCGATGAGGAACGCCGAGATCTCCATGGTTCACTCCCGGGGGTAGACGAGCGCGGTGGAGCCTTTGATCTCGATGACGTCGACGGTCGTACCGGGAGGAATGACCTGCGTCTCGTCGTAGGCGCGGGCCGTCCATTCCTCGCCACCGATGCGGACCCTGCCGCTCAACCCCGTCACCTCGACGGTCACGTACGCGGCTCCTCCGACCAGGGCCTCTACGCCGAAATGCTCGCTTTCCCGTGGCATCAGGCGACGCATGGCGACCGGGCGCACGAACATCACACCGGCGGTCGCCACGAGTGTGAACGCCAGGAACTGCCACGGGAGTGGTAGTCCGATCGCCGCGAGGGCGGCCGTGACCAGCGCGGCGCCGCCGAGCAGCCCGAGTGCGGCGGTGAGAGTGAAGATCTCCGCCATACCCAGGAGAACTGCGGCGATCAACCAGATCAGCCATGGGTCCATTGCCTACGCCTCCCGACGGGACGAAGGAGAACACCACCTGTGTATCTTTTATGGCATTTTACCCGGTTTATGGACGGAATCGGAGCCAGGCAGAGCTCAACGGCGCGGCGGCCCCGGATGCCAAAGAGATGAGTGACCAGCATCAAGAAGGCATCGAAGACTGCCGGGCGCCAGCAGTGCGAGTGGGTCGTCCCGGAGTCACGATGAACAGGTCGGGGTGCGGACGGGCAGACTCTGGCAGGGGCCGCAGCCGTGAAGGTGTCAGGAAGCACGGCGGGAAGAGCTCCGGTGACGAGAGATCCGAGTCCGGCAACGTCATCCTGGGGAGGGGCATGGCCAATCGTGTTCATGCGGCGGTCGGGGCAGGTGGATCCGCTGCCTGTTCTGCGACGAAGGCACCTTCCGCAAGCGGGAAGGGCTGCTCAACAGTACGGGGATGGAATTCTTCAGCCTGGCCTGGGCGAACGAGTCGGCCACAGCGCTGATCTGCTGGTCCTGCGGGCACGTGCATCTCTTTGCGAACCGCGACATAGAGTTCCGTAGGGCTGGCAAGTGACACTTCGCGCCGCCCCGGTAGCCCCTTCGGCGATCAATGGAGAAGGGAGCGTGGAATGCGGCGCATCAGGGGAGCGAACGAAACGAACCGGCCCGAAAATGCCAGCGGCGCTCCTCGCCCACAAGAACGGGAAGCCCACGTGCCCGCCCGTGCCGGTCAACCGGCCACGGCAGCCATGACCAGCGCAACAGCCGCACCGCA
This sequence comes from Streptomyces sp. GQ60, assembly GCF_059758875.1. NCBI lineage: Bacteria > Bacillati > Actinomycetota > Actinomycetes > Kitasatosporales > Streptomycetaceae > Streptomyces > Streptomyces sp. GQ60. The sequence continues at coordinate 34,661 of NZ_JCAXEG010000022.1, forward strand.
CAGCAGCACCACAAGTGGCCATGCCAGCGGGCCGCGCCCGGTACGCCTGCGCCACAGCACCAGCCACAGCGCACATGCCGCCACGAACACGACCGTCACACCGCTCAGCTCGCCCTCTCGCCACGCCACCCGCACGGCGCCGGGGTCAGCACCCCATACAACGAGCGCAACGAGGACGCCCACGGCCAGCGCGCACACCGCTTCCAGCAGCCTGCTCATACGGTGCCCTTCTCCTCCGGCGCGTCCGCCAGGTCAGTGCGGAGCCGGAACGGACGGCTTGACCTCGACGGTCTCCGTCCTTCCCGATGATCCAAACGAAACGGCCTAGCTAGCTAGTTCACCTCACCAAGGATCCGCTCAGTCCGAGGTCGCGAGGAGGTAGCGCATGACGGCGGTGGCGGACACCACTCCCAGCAGCCTGGCCTCGTTGTCATCGCCGTGTTCCATCACGGCCACGAGCGGGATCTGCTTGCGGGCCATGACGGCAGCCATCTGAGCGGCGCTCGCGTCCGGCCCCACATACTGCGGGCCGAATCCGCGACGGGGCAGCCAGTCCCTGATGGACCGCTCCCCGAGGGTCGCTGCCAGCCGTTCCGCCGGCTCGTCCCGGAGGACGGCTGCACGCAGCGGGTCGTCCAGAGCTGGGTCGGGGACGAGCTGCTGCACCAGCTGGGGCACGGGAACCACGGCGTACGGCATCCCGTGCGCATCGAGTACGAGCAGCGCGGGGAGGCCGTGCTCGGTCACCAGTCGGACGGCGGCGTTCGTGCTGTCGTCCGTCGTGACGTACGGGTAGGGAGCGGCGAGCTTACGTGCGGACACGAGCGGTCTCCTGGGCGTGTGCGGCTGCTTCGGCCGGTGTGCCGCCGGGGATTCCCGTGATGTCCTCGACGTGGAAGAGCCGGGCCACCGGGACGTCGGTGCTGCTGTGCGCGATGATCGAGAAGGCGATGCACACCGCGATGAGTGTGTAGGCCTGTTCGCCCTGGGGGATTCCGGCCTGGAGGACGAGCAGGCCGTACACCACCGAGGCGAAGCCCTTGGGGCCGAACCAGGCGGCGACCAGCTTCTCCCGGCGCTCCAGCCGCGTACCGAGCAGCGACAGGAGAAGCGAGGCCGGCCGTATCAGGAAGATCGCCAAGAGTACGGCCACGTATCCGCCCAGGGACAGGTCGCCGAACAACTGCGGGGTCAGCAGGGCACCGAAGACCAACAGCGCCGCAAACTTCGCCAGTTCTGCCAGAGACTCGCCCAAGGGCTCGAAAGCGGCCTTCGGCTCCGGCGAGACCGTGGCGAGAACCGCGCCGGCGGAGAAGGCCGCGAGGTAAGGGTTGGCGTGAGTGAGGTGGCAGAGCCCGTAGAGGATGATTCCGGTGGCGAGCGGCAACAGCGGTTGCAGCTTTGGCTCGGCACCGAGGAACTGGAGCCGGAGGAGGCCGGCCACGACCAGCGGCAGGATGACTCCGAACGCGAGACCGAGGCCCAGCTCCAGGCCGATCATGCCGATGGACGCCTCGGAGTGGGCTGCCGTCGGTCCGGCAGCGGCGATGAGGACCAGTACGACGGGCAGAGCAAGCCCGTCGTTGATCCCGCTTTCGACATTCAGCAGTTGCCGGAGCTTGGTCGGAACTTCCTTGCGCCCCACGATGGCAGAGGCGAAGACCGGGTCGGTCGGCGCCAGCACGGAGCCCACCAGGAAGGAGGTCGTCCAGTCCATGCCGGCTACGTAATGGGTCACCAAAGCCATGCCGACCATGGCCATGGGCATGCCCAGGCCGAGCGCGCGGGCGGGGTTCTTCCAGTTCTCCCGGAGTTTGGGGAACGAGACGTGCATGCCGTCGGTGAACAGCACGGCGAACAGCGCCAAGTCGGCTGTGACGGCGACGATTTCACTGTCGGCGGTGATGTGCACCAGGCCGAGGAACCCGTCACTGACCAGTGCTCCGCCCAGAAGGAAGAGCAGCGAAGTGGAAAGAACGGTCCGGGCGGCGAGCCCGGACAGCAGCACCGCCACAAGCAGTGCCACACCAAACACGGCAACAAGAACCATGACGGAAGCCCCCTGGTCTTCGAAGAGAGTTGTCCCCTGATCGCCGACCAGACTTCCCGGCACGCCGTGCGCTACTTTATACGACTCTTACGAGCTCTTGGCGAGATTCTGACGGCAGTTCCGGACGGGAATCGCTGCCGGAATCCGGCAGGTAGCCGAGAGCGTGAGGCCGCACATCGTGGGCAGCCGCACCAGAGAGGTACCGATGAAACGAAGCCCTGCCCGTCCCGCCCGCGCCGTGGCGAGACGCTTTCTGCTCCCCCTGACCGGCGCCGAGTCGACCGGTCGGCCCGCTTTGCGCGGGCGGTCGGCGGCCCGGCCGTACGCCTCTCACGTATCGCATCTGGCGGGTGGCCGATGACCGCGAGGATCCGCACCCGTCTGCGTGCCTGGCTGGGAAGAAACACGAGCGAATTTCGCGCGGGCGTACTGCTCGTTGCCGTAGGTGTCCCCGTGTCCGTTGCCGGAGCTGCTCTGTACGTCCTGCCTGAACCCGACTTTCCCCTACTCATGATCGGGCTGTCCTGCCTTGTCACCGGGCTCGTCATGGTGGGAGCGAACGCCACGCGGCGCAGCCGCCGCTGATCCCGTGTGAGAGGCGGTCCTACGCGCCCTGTCGCGGCGGCACCTCCTCGAGTCGCACGAACGGGATCTCGCCCCCCGCACGGCGGAAGGCCTCATCGGTGCCTTCCACATCGAAGGCGAGGTACCGGCACAAGGTGAGGGCCGCGCCAGGATGCCGCGCCGCGTACTCCGACATGATCGACGCGCCCTCATCAGGGGAAAGAAAGTGGGCGTTGACCGGATAGAACGTCCGGCCGACCTGGATGGTCACCTTCGGGATGTGCCGCAGGTTCCGGTACCACTGCGCACGCGCACCGAAGCCCGATGCCACTGTCCACGTGCCGCGCCCGGGATTGTGGGCCACGACTTCAAGACATACCTCGCGGGTTTCTCCGGACACCAGGCCAGTGTGCTGGAGCACGAGTAGCCGCTTGCCGAAGACAGGCCCCAGCCCGACGCGGAAGAGGAGTAGCGGGAGCCGGGCGATGCGCCACCTCCACCCGGTAGGCGGAGCTGGATGGTCGCGGAGCCGGGGCGGCCTTCTCATCTGGAACCCCTGCGGGTGCGAGGGGAGAGTGGACCGTCCGAAGCGGGTAGGTAACAGTTCAACGGGGAAGTGCTTTGGATGCAGAACTTTTGCATAGGCTAAACCTGACAGGTGGCGGGTTTCCCTTCAACCTCTCACCGAGGTGTCGGTCAACGGCGTTTTCCTTCGTCGACCAGGTTCGCACAAGGCACCGGAGCGCCTCATGGATCCCGACCAGTCACCATCGGCAACTGCCGGAACCACCCTGCGGGTGCTGCCGTACGCCGTAATGGCGGTTGTCGCGGTGGCCGACGTGACGGCGGGCCCCGGCGTCGGCCTCCTTCCCCTGGTCTCGCTGGGGCCCGCCTTCGCCGGCCTGGCCGGGGGATGGCGCCGGACCGCGGCGGTCGGAGTCCTCGCACTCGGTCTGTGTCTCGGGCTCGGTCTGTACGACGGCCTCTTCGACAACCGGCGCGGCTACACGGCGATGGCGGCAGTCGCGGGCGTGACCGTGGCCGGAGTGGCCGCGGCGGTGATGCGCCGTCGTAGGGAGGACGAGCTCGCGAGCGTCCGCTCGATCGCGGAAGTCGCCCAGCGCGTCCTGCTCCGGCCCGTGCCCCGGCTGGCCGGACATGTGCGCGCGGCGGTGTCCTACACCTCCGCCGTTGCGGAGGCGCGGATCGGCGGGGATCTGTACGAGGTGGTCCAGGTGGCAGGTGGCGTACGGGTGATCATCGGCGATGTGCAGGGCAAAGGGCTGGAGGCGGTGGAAACAGCCGCGACTGTGCTCGGGGCCTTCCGGGAGGCCGCGTACAACGAGCCGGACCTGTCCGCTGTCGGTGACCGAGTCGAGTGCGCCGTCCGCCGAACCGTCGATCAAGAGGGTGATGGCGAGAAGTTCGTCACCGCCTTGCTGGCCGAGATCACGGAAGACCGGGGGACGGTGTTCGTCAACTACGGTCATACCCCGGCTCTGGTGATCCGCCGTGACCGCGGGACCTTCTTCGCCGATCCACCGGAGCACGCCCTGCCTCTGGGGCTCACCGGTGACGGTGAGCGGCCGACGCCGTACCAGGTCGATTTCGGCCCCGGAGATCAGCTGCTGCTCTATACAGACGGAGTCACAGAGGCGCGTGGCGTCAGCGGTGACTTCTACCCGCTGAGGGAGCGGACGGGACTCCTCGAGGGCCCTGACCCGCAGGAAGCGCTGAATGCGCTGCGCGCAGACGTCGTGTCCCATGCGGGCGGCCCGCTGCACGACGACGCTGCGATGCTGCTCCTGCGCTGCCGATAGTGGGGCGCTCGTGGGTGTGCTGCGGCCGAGCGGTACAAAGAGGTATGACCGATTACCCGCGGCCCGCAGCCACCGCTCCCGACGAGCACGATGTCGACGATGTCACCCGCGCCGTACTGACCGCGTCCAGGTTGCTCGTGGCGGTGTCGGCGCGGTCGCTGGCGGCCATGGAGGACAAGGTCACGGTTCCCCAGTTCCGCATGCTTGTCGTCCTCGCCACCCGTGGGGCGACGAAGCTCGTCGTCCTCGCGGACCAGCTCGGTGTGAGCCCGTCCACGGCCATGCGGATGGTCGACCGGCTGATCACCGCCGGCTTGGCCGATCGCCGGCACAACCCTGAGAGCCGCAGGGAAACGATGTTGACCGTCACGGACAGCGGGCGGCGGCTCGTCGAGGACGTGACCGCCCGCCGCCGGGCCGACATCGCGGTGATCGTCGAGCGGATGGAGCCCGCCCAGCGTTCGGCTCTGGTGACGGCGCTGACCGCGTTCAGCGAAGCCGGGGGTGAGCCGCCGGTGACCCATCCGGATGTCCTGCCACACCCCCTCGGCTGGACCGACCCCCCTCGCTGACCGGGCGAGCGCCTTGCGTGGAGTCCCTCCACCCCTGCGTCCTCATGTGAACCAGGCCTGGGTGGACAGCTCGGGGTTCAGTCCGTGGGCGGCCCGCCCGAGCAGTACCGCCGAGGAGATCAGCCCCACATGGCTCAGAGCCTGGGGGAAGTTCCCGAGGAACGCTCCGGTACCGGGATCGATCTGCTCCGGCAGCAGTCCCAGTTCGTTCGTGTAGGAGCACAGGTGCTCGAAGAGGGCTGTGGCCTCTTCGACTTGCCCCTGTCCGACGAGATTGTCCACGAGCCAGAAGCTGCACAGAAGGAATGCCCCTTCGGGTCCTCCCACACCGTCGGGAGATTCCTCGGGCAGGTAGCGGTACAGCAGCCCGCCACCGGCATTCAATCGCTCGGCTACGGCCCGGCAGGTCGCGGCCATCTTGGGATGGTCGGCGGGCAGTACGCGGCGCAACGGCAGGGCCAGCAATGAGGCGTCCAGGCCGCCGCCCGGCCCCAGATGCTCGGTCAACGCCCCCAGTTCCGGGTCCCACGCATCGGTGAGGATGCGCCGGGTGATGGCCAGGGCCTCCTGCTCCCAGGACAGAGGGTCTCCTGGCAGGCCCAGCCGCCGGGACAGCCTTGCCGCCCGGTCCAAGGCGACCTGGCACATGGCGGCCGAGTAGGTGAAGGGTCGCGGTGGCGAGCGAACCTCCCAGATCCCGTGGTCGGGACGGGCCCAGGCGTCCCGGCTCGTCTCCGCCAGTGCTCGCAGCCGCCCCCACAGGCCAGGAGCGATGGTGCCGCCGGTGGCAGCCCACTGGAAGGCGCAGTCGAGAACCTCACCGAACACGTCGTGCTGGACCTGGTGGGAGGCATCGTTGCCCCAGCGCACCGGTGCCGAGCGCCGGTATCCCGACAGCCGAGGGTCCACGATTTCACGCGGCGCCACATGGCCGTCGATGTCGTATACGACGTGCGGTCTCCCGGGGGTGTCCACGGCGTCCAGCACCCAGGTGAGAAACCCGCCGGCTTCCTCAGGCAAGCCGATCCTGCGCAGTGCGAAGACCGTGTACGCGGCGTCGCGCACCCAGGCGTATCGGTAGTCCCAGTTGCGGTCGCCGCCGATTCGCTCAGGTAGGGATGAGGTAGCAGCTGCGACGATCGCGCCGTTGGCGAAGTGGTCGAGGAGCTTCAGCGTGATCGCTGACCGGTGAACCAGATCTTTGCGCGGAACCTCCAGGTGGAGAGCGCCGCTCCAGCGGCGCCACGCCCGTACGGTGTCCGCAAAAGGATCCGCCGCCGTCGGCGCTCCGGCACCCGGCTCCCACTGGAGAGCCACCCAAAGCCGGTCTCCCTCACGCAGCGGCAGCACGGCAGGCCAGGCAGCCAGCGGCCGCGACCAGCGCAGCGCGACTTCGACCCGTTGCTCGGGGCAGGAAAGCCGCAGGCCGTCTGCGGTGGGACGTACGGAGGCGCCACCGCGCGGTTCCAGGCTCAGGATGATCTCGGGCCGCCCGTGCAGCACCTCCACCATCCGCAGGAAGGTCCCCGTCCCCGCGGGGGCATCCTCCTCCAGCACAGCCCCGGCGCGCAGAAGCATGCCGTCCGAGATGCGTACCGTCCCGGCCGGCGAACGAATCTCTGTGACGAGCACGGCGGTGCCGGGCAGGTAATGCTGTCGCGCTTCCTCCGCCCCCGTTACGACGAACCGGAACTCCCCGCCCTCTTCACGGTCGAGCAAGGGACACACCAGCGGAGGCGAATCGAATCTCGGTACGCACAGGAACCCGACCGACCCGTCGTGTGCCACCAGGGCGCAGGTGGCTCCGTCCCCGACAATGCCGTGCTCCTCAATGGGTGGGTATCCCTCCACCTGATGGAGCGGACGCCAGTCACCCATCGCTGACCGCTACCTCGGCGAGAGCGACCTCGCGCGGGGGTGGCGGGTGCACGGAGCCGACGGGTGTACTCCACCGAGCTGAAGTCGGACGGGTCGTCCGCCGACTTGGAGGACGCCCCGTCGGCCATCCGGAGGGAGCATTGCACGAGGGTGGGCCACTGCTGGTGGGCACGGGTCTCACCTCCTCGCTACAGCACCTCTTACCCAAGGGGTACCCACACCGCAGTCGGGGTACCCCCTGGGTAAAGGTGTTGCCACTGTCGGCCTCGGAGCGGGCAGGAGGCCGCCGCGATGGATTGCTACGACTGCCTGGCGAACCCGGGCACGGCCAACACGGCGGTGGCGGTGCACGAGGTGCATCTGGCCGCGGGGCTCGGCAAGAGCACTACGTGCCCACCCGCCAAGCGGGTCGTCCGTCCCGCTTGCGCCAAGGCGGAGCGAAGCCTCTGAAGCGTGGCGGCAGGGCAGGGAGGTGCTCGCCGTGGACCGGGAACACGAGAGGCGGGTGCTGGCCGAGATCGAGAGTCGCCTGCGCGAGGAGGCTCCCGGTCTGGCTGTACACCTGGACCGCTTCTCCGCAGGGTCCGACCCCGACGTGCGGCGGACGCGCCGTCGGAAGGTTGCCATGGTCCTCCTCTGCCTCTTGATCGCGGCCTGGTTCGCAGCCCTCCTCCTCGCTTCCAGAGGGGGCCCGCAGCCGGCCGACGGGCGAGTCGATGGTGCGCTGGCCCCCGTGGCCGCGGTGGTGGCCGAGCGGAGCGCCCCCAGCGAATCCGGGAGGTGAGAGAGAACGCGATCACTTACGGTTGGGTACTGCGCTGACTGCGAGCGCCGATGAGGGCTCACGCGAGCAATGCCCAGACCAGGCCCCCCTTCGGCCGCCTGCTGCCAGCCTAAGAGGCCCAGTAGGACGGCCATGACAGCCACTGCCGTCAGGGAGTAGTGCTGCGCGAGGAACCTCCCCTGCCGACGTCCGTGACCTGGTGCTTTGAAGTCGGCGATGGCCGTCCTGATCGCGAGTGCCCCCACGATGATGGCGGCACCCAGGAACGCGGCGGTTGTGGAGCTGCCCAACAGGGATCCCGTGTTCGTCATACGGTCGGAAGGTGAGGTTTGCGAGTCCTGCCAGTAGACGTCGTGGATGCCAGCGGTCCCCGGCGTGGGAGAGCGGCCCTGGCGGGAACCTGCTCCGAGGCGTCGGCGATAACGGGCATACTGCCCACGCTCAGCGCACCGCCCGGAGAAATGCCCGGGTGCGTTCGTGCTGCGGCGCCTCGAACAGCTGCTCCGGGGGGCCGGACTCCAGGACCCTGCCGTGGTCGAACATGACGACCCGGTCCGAGATGTCCCGGGCGAACCCCATCTCGTGGGTCACGCACAGCAGGGTGACGTCGGTGGAGGCGGCGACGTCGCGCAGGACGTCCAGCACCCCCGCCACCAGCTCCGGGTCGAGTGCGGAGGTCACCTCGTCGAGCAGCAGGACGTCCGGCCGCATCGCCAGGGCGCGGGCGATGGCCACCCGCTGTTGCTGCCCCCCGGACAACCGCGTCGGGTGGGCGTCGTGCTTGTCCTCCAGGCCCACCAGGTCGAGCAGCGCCCGGCCTCGCTCGGCCGCCTCCTCCCGGCTCAGGCCCAGGACGTGGACCGGGGCCTCGGTCACGTTCTCCAGAACCTTCATGTGCGGAAACAGGTTGAACTGCTGGAAGACCATGCCGATCCGCCTCCGGGGCGCGGACAGGTACTTCTCGTCGGCCGGGGCCAAGGAGCCGGCCCGGCCGGCAGGCATGTGGGAGTACGGCCGCCCGTCCACGTGGATGACTCCCTCGGTGACCCGTTCCAGGGTCATCAGCAGCCGCAGGACGGTGGTTTTGCCCGAGCCGCTCGGCCCGATCAGGGTCACGCGCTCGCTCCGGCCCACGCTCAGGTCGAGCCCGTCGAGCACGGTGTGGTCGCCGAAGCGTTTCACGACCCCCTCGAAGCGGACCATCTCCGGGCGATCGGCCCCGGTATCAGCGGGCAAGGCGGTTCTCCAGACGTCGCATCAGTACGGATGTGGGGTAACTCGCCAGCAGGAAGACGAGCGCGGCGAGGGTGAACGCCTCGAGGTAGGCGAAGTGGACGCTGCCGAACTCGTTCGCCCGGTGGACCATCTCCTGGACCGCGATCACCGAGAGGAACGGCGTCTCCTTGAACATCGAGATCACGTAGTTGCCGAGAGCCGGAATCACGTTGCGGACCGCCTGGGGCAGCACCACGGCCCGCCACACCCGGCGCCTGGGCAGCGACAGCGCGACCGCCGCTTCCCACTGACCCTTCGGAACCGCGTCGATCCCCGCCCGGTACACCTCGCTGGTGTACGTCGCGTAGTGCACGCCCAGTACCACGATGCCCAGTGTCAACGCGTTCAGGCCGGGGACGAGCACCCAAGCGGCGAAGAGCTGGATCATCACGGGTGTGGAGCGTATGAAGTCGGCGGCCAAGCGCAGGGGCAGGGTGATCCAGCGGGTCGAGGTGCGCTGGATCACGGCGAGCACCAGCCCGAGCGATATCGCCACGGCCGAGCCCAGCACGGTGGCGTACAGGGTGGTTCTGAACCCGCTCAGGACCACGGGCAGGCCCTCGCGGGCCGTCTCCCAGGACCACATCAGGCACCCCCGGTTCCCTGTCCCAGGCGGGACTTCGCAGCCGACTCCACTGCCTTCATGAGGGCGTTCAGGACGGCGGCGAGGGCGTAGTAGATGACGAGGATGGCGAGGTAGGCCTGGGCCGTGTTCCCGGTCAGCGACCGCAGCTGGTCCATCTCGAAAGTCAGGTCGGCGATGGTGATCAGGGACAGGAGGGGCGTGGCCTTCAGCATCTGGATGAGGAGGTTGCCGAACGGCGGGATCATCTGGACCCAGGCCTGCGGCAGGATCACCCGCCGCATGCGCTGCCACGGGCTCATTCCCAGAGCGACAGCCGCCTCCCACTGGGCACGGGGGACCGCGTTCAGGGCACCGCGCACGACCTCGGAGCCGTAAGCGCCGAAATTGAGACCGAAGGCCACGACGGCGCAGGCCATCGGATCCAGCCGGAAGCCCAGCACCGGAAGGGCGAAGAACAGCCAGAAGAGCTGCACGTACAGGGATGTGCCCCGGAAGAACTCGACGGTGATCCGGGTGGGTCCGCGTACGAGCAGGCGCGGTGAGCGCGCCAGGAAGCCGAAGACGAAGGCCACCACCAGCGCCACCGCGGCGCTGAGCACGGTCGCCTGGACCGTGACCCGTACGCCTTCGGCGATGCTGGGGAGCGAGCGGGTGAACTCGGTGACGAAGTCAGCCATCCGAATTCACCGTCAGACCTTGCACAGATCGGCGGTACGCAGGGTGGCGGGTGGGATCTCCCGCGTCGTGAACCCGTACGCGCCGATCAGCGCGACGTACCGGTCCGGATCACCGGTGATCTTGGCGAGTTCCGTGTTGAAGGCGTCCCGGAGTCCGGTTGCCCGGGGGCGGAAGACGGCTCCGCCAGGGCTGTACTGCTTGCGGCCGTCCACCTCCGGGACGAAGGGTTCGAGGACCTCCACGGCCGCCCCGGCATTCGTCCTGGCCAGCCAGCGCAGGGAGATCCCCGTCAGGACGAACGCATCGATGCGCCCCGCCACCAGCGCGTCCAGCCCGTCCTGCTGTTTGGCCAGGGACTTGATGGCGGGCTTCGCGACCCCTGCCCCCTTCGCGTACGCCGCTTCGACCGCGGCGGTCAGCACGCCGACCGTCACGCCGGCTCCGGCGCAGGACTTCAGGTCGCTCAATCCTCTGGGGTTCCCCTTGGGCACCATCAGGGCGGTGGGCGAGACGAACTCCGGCTCCGAGAAGATCACTTTCGCGCAGCGTTCGGGGGTGATCGCCATGCCCGCGCTGACGACGTCGAACCGGTCGGCGAGCAGCCCCGGGATCAGTGCGCCGAAGTCGGTCAGGGTAGGGCGCATCTCGGCCACGCCCAGCGCCGAGAAGATCTCGCGGTGCAGCGTCGGTGCCTCCCCGGCGAGCTCGTTGCCGTCCTTGAAACCGTACGGCGCCTCGCCCGCGAATCCCACCCGTACGAATCCCTGCTTGCGGAGCTTCGCCAGAAGGTTGCCCTCGTCCTGGGGGGCGCCCGTGCCGGCCTCGGTACGAGAACACGCCGTGACCAGCCCCGGCGCCAGGGCCAGGCCGCCCAGCAGGCCGGTACGGGAGAGGAACCCTCGTCGGGAGAGGGGTCGGGGGGAGGGCATGTCGTTCCTTCCGGCAGTGCACAGGGGCGGCGTGTGGATGGTCAACGTGGCGGGACGGGCGCGGGCGAGGCGGCCACGGGTGTCAGCGCACCGGCGTGAAGTCTTGGGACGCGATGAAGGACGGGCGGCGCACGGGAGCGGCGAAGGGTGCCTCCGGCTGGTTGTGCACGCTGTTGAAGACGAGGAATACGTTGCTGCGCGGGTACGGCGTGATGTTGTCCCCCGAGCCGTGCATCGCGTTGCAGTCGAACCAGGTCGCGGAGCCGGCCTTGCCGGTGAAGAGCTTGATGCCGCACGCCGAGGCGAACTTGGTCAGGGCGTCGTCGGAGGGCGTCCCGGCATCCTGCATCTGGAGCGACTTCTTGTAGTTGTCCTTCGGGGTCGCTCCGGCGCAGCCCAGGAAGGTCCGGTGCGACCCCGGCATGATCATCAGGCCGCCGTTGGTTGCGTAGTTGGGCGTCAGCGCGATCGACACGGAGACGGTCCTCATTTGTGGCAGGCCGTCCTCGGCGTGCCAGGTCTCGAAGTCGGAGTGCCAGTAGAAGCCGCTCGCGCCGAACCCGGGCTTGACGTTGATGCGGGACTGGTGCACGTACACGTCGGAACCCAGGATCTGGCGGGCCCGGCCCACCACGCGCGGGTCGGCGGCCAGTCGAGCGAACACCTCGCTGAGCCGGTGGACCTCGAAGACGGACCGGACCTCCTGCGACTTTGGCTCGATGATCGAGCGCTCGTCCTCACGCGTCCGGGGGTCGGCGATGAGCCGGTCCATCTCGGCCTTGTAGCTGTCGACCTCCTCCGGAGTGATCAGCTGGTCCACCGGGAGGAATCCGTGGCGCTCGTAGCTTTCCAGTTCGTGTGCCCAGAAGGGGCCCACGGTGCCCGGCTCCGACCAGACGACGGGGTCCTTGCGGCCGATGAGCACCTCTTCGGCGCCCCTGGTGGGGTACAGGTCGGTGGTGAGGGTGGGGAACGTGGTCATGGTGGTGTCTGCCTCTCCTCTTCCTTGGGCCGGTCAGCCCTGGTCCGGCTCGGTGAGCAGCGGGTATGTGCCGTTCTGGTCGTGGTCTTCGCGGCCGGTGACCGGTGGGTTGAAGACGCACAGGCAGCGGAAGTCGCTCTTGACGCGCAGGGTGTGCCGCTCGTGTCCGTCGAGCAGGTACATGGTTCCGGGTGTGATGGTGTAGACCTCGCCTGTCTCCTCGTCGGTGAGTTCGGCCTTGCCCTCGGTGCAGACGACGGCCTCGACGTGGTTCGCGTACCACATCGATGTTTCGGTTCCGGCGTAGAGCACGGTCTCGTGGAGGGAGAACCCGACGCGTTCGCGGGCGAGGATGATGCGCTTGCTCTCCCAGGTGCCCGACGCCGCCTTGACGTGGCGTTCGGTTCCCTCGATGTCCCTGAACGAGCGGACGATCATGGTGTGGTGCCTCTCTTGGGCGTGGGTGGCGTTCAGGCGGTCTCGTGGACGGAGCGGGCCAGGATGTCGAGTCCCTCGTCCAATTCGTCGCCGGTGAGGGTGAGGGGCGGGAGCAGCTTGACTACTTCCCCCTCGGGGCCGGAGGTCTCGACGAGCAGGCCGTGTTCGAAGGCCTTGCGGCAGACGGCCTCGGCCCGCTGCTTGTCGGTGAATTCGATCCCCCACACCAGTCCGCGGCCCCGGTAGCTCGCGCCGCTGCGCTCGTGGTCGGCGCAGAGGCGGCGCAGGGCGCTCTCAACGCGTCCGCCGTGCACCAGAGTTTGCTGGCGCAGGGCGCCGTCGCCCCAGTACGCCTGCAGGGCGGCCGTCGCGGTCACGAAGGCGGGGTTGTTCCCCCGGAAGGTCCCGTTGTGCTCACCGGGCTCCCACAGGTCCAGTTCCGGCTTGAACAGGCAGAGGGCCATGGGCAGCCCGTATCCGCTGATGGACTTGGACACGGTGACGATGTCCGGGACGATGCCCGCCTCCTCGAAGGAGAAGAAGTCCCCCGTCCGGCCACAGCCCATCTGCACGTCGTCGACGATGAGCAGCATGTCGCGCCGACGGCAGAGGTTCGCCAGGCCCCGCAGCCACTCGGCGCGGGCCACGTTGACACCGCCCTCGCCCTGGATCGTCTCGACGATGACGGCGGCGGGGTGGTTCAGCCCCGAGCCCTGGTCCTCCAGCAGCCGTTCGAACCAGAGGAAGTCAGGGACCCGGCCGCCGAGGTAGTTGTCGAAGGGCATCGGAGTGGCGTGCACGAGCGGGATGCCGGCGCCGGCCCGTTTGAAGGCGTTGCCGGTCACGGCGAGAGAGCCGAGCGACATGCCGTGGAAGGCGTTGGTGAAGGAGACGACCGATTCACGCCCCTTGACCTTGCGCGCCAGCTTCAGGGCCGCCTCGACGGCGTTCGTTCCGGTCGGGCCGGGGAACATCACCTTGTAGGGAAGGCCGCGCGGCTGGAGGACGGCCGACTGGAAGGTCTCCAGGAACGCCCGTTTCGCGGTGGTCGACATGTCCAGTGCGTGAGTGATGCCGTCCCGCTCGATGTACTCGAGGAGGGCGCTCTTGAGCACTGGGTTGTTGTGGCCGTAGTTGAGGGATCCGGCGCCGGCGAAGAAGTCGAGGTAGGAGCGGCCCTGCTCGTCGTAGAGCCGACTGCCGCTGGCCCGCTCGAAGACGACCGGCCAGGCGCGACAGTAGCTGCGTACCTCTGACTCCACGGTCTCGAAGACGGTCGGGGCCGGGGCGGTGATGGTCAACGTATGCTCCAGTGCAGGTGTGTTGCGGTGCAGCCGCAGGCGGGCAGGCCCAGACCGGCTGGGGTTCAGAAGGACAGCGGACCGATGCGGTACAAGACCTCTTCCTCGTGACCTTCGCCGGGGAACTGGCCGCTTCCGAAGAGGACTTCGCGCCGTACCTGCCCGCCGTGCCGCTCGGCGTAGGAAGTGAACAGCCGCTCCGAGGCCGCGTTGCCGGGCGTTACGGTCGCCTCCAGGCATCGCAGGCCGCGCTCTTCGGCAACCCGCCGGGAAAGTGCGTCGAGAAGCGCGCCGGCGACACCCAGCCCCCTCAGGGACTCGTCGACGGCGATCTGCCAGATCAGCAGTGTCCGCGGCGCCTCGGGGCGCAGGTAGCCGCTCACGAAGCCGACCGGCTGCCCGGAGGCGTCCCGGGCCACCGCGGAGGTGTCGGCGAAGTCGCGGCACCACAGCAGGTAGCTGTACGGCGAGTTGAGGTCGAGGGCCTTGGAGTCGCGGGCGATTCGCCAGAGGGTGGCTCCGTCACTGACGGTCGGCCGATCGAGGTGAAATCCCGGGGGAAGGGCGCAGGCGTTGTCTCGGTAGTGGGCCGGTTCTGCACGAGCGGTGGTCATGCGGGCCGAAGTTACCCAGCAAAAAATGAAATTGCATGGGGTCGATGGGTTACCTGAAGCTTGACTGTGTGGTATTTGATTCGCCTCGAAGAGGGTGATCTGCGTAGCTGTTCGGTGAGGCAGACTGATGAAAAACAGGTCATTCTGCCCCATATGCTTTCAAGGTAACGAAACTGCAACACATTTGCTTCATGCTAAGTTTGAGTCTTGAACGTTATGGCATTGTCGGCTACTCGAAGGTTTGAGGAGAGACTGCCTGGATAGCGGGGCGCCATCGGCGACCGTGGCTTCCGACAATGGTGATGAGGTGTGGTCCCCGGGGCGGGCCCGGACCTATGGCCCGGCTGGACCAGCGGGAAGAGCCCACCCAGGCCATGCGTGATTGGCGACCACCGGGCGGAGCCTCCGGCTGTGTGGCGGTGGGCGCCTTGAAGTGACGGGGGCGGTTGCCGAGCTATTGGCTACCCCTACCCCTACCCCATCCGCTTCTCCGTAGTAACGTTCCGTGACACTAGGTGGGATGCCCGGTGCGCGTTGTGTCAGGGGCAAAGAACTCCGCACGCGTGATGCTGGTCCGGGCTGGTCTCAACCCGGCTTGTGCTGATCGTGGAAGACCAGACCAGGCGCTGCCTGGCCTGGCAGCGTGAGCTGGAAATCCCCGATCAGTCATGGAGGGTGAGGAATCCCCTCCCAAGCAGCGTTGGGCCGATCTTCTCGGCGATCCTGCTCAGCTGCGCCGGCCGAGGGCTTCCGGTCCGAGTTCCCCCTGCACGCCTCTTCGCGAGAGTTTCGAGCTGTGGAGCACCTGTGGTGACACGGCATCTGAACCACCCACCGAGTGGTCAAACCTGGAACTTGCGGACGATGTCATAACGGTCGGCCGTAACTTTGGCATGCTGCAAAGATGTTATCGCCTTGTTACTATTCGCGTGATCGCAATGGTTCGCGGCGCTTTGTCCGTAATTCCTGTGCGGCTCGCCACTTTTGAGGATGTAAAGGCCTCCTGGTGGTTATCACTTGCAACTAGCTGGTGCAAGCGTTTCGGCCCATGCGTTTTTGCATCCTGATGGGTAACTTCGGCCCGTATGACCACTGCCCGCACTCCGGCCGACCGCCGACGGGCGGCCCGGGTCGGGTTCCGCCGTCGCGCTTCCTGCCGCCCGTTGCCGTGTCGCGCCGGTCCGTCCCGCGTTCCCGTCCGATCGCCCTTCCCGGCGATGCGCTGGACGCGCCCCGGCCACACGGACCTGTCATGCCCTGCTACTCCGTCTCGGCGTGGGCATTGCGTGAGGCCGCGGAGCCGACGCCAGCCCTTCAGAAGAAAGTCACTTGAATCTTGTTGATACGAAAGACCATTCACGCGGATGGGACCTGGCGCGATGCTCTGAGCGGTGAAACCCGCGACATCCTTGACCCGGCGGACGGGCAGCCCTTCGCAGTGGTGGCCGAGGGGGGCGCGGCGGACGCCGACGCCGCCGTAGCCTCGGCGCGCGCTGCCTTCGACTCCGGTGTCTGGCCGGGTGTTCCGGTGGCCGATCGGGCTGCGCTGCTGCGCCGGGTCGCCGACCTGCTGGTGCGCGACCGCGAGGAACTCGCGCTGCTGGAGAGCCGCGACGCCGGCAAGACCCTCGAGGAGGGACGCGTCGACGTCGACTGCGTGGCCGACGCCTTCCGCTACTTCGCCGATCTGGTTCTGGCGGAAGGTGCGGGACGTGTCGTGGACGCGGGCAGCGACACCGTGCACAGCGTCGTAGTCCACGAGCCGGTGGGGGTCTGTGCGCTGATCACGCCCTGGAACTATCCCCTGCTCCAGGCGAGTTGGAAGATCGCGCCGGCCCTGGCGGCCGGGAACTCCTTCGTGGTCAAGCCGAGCGAGATCACCCCGCTCAGCACGGTGGCGCTGATCGCCCTGCTGGCCGAGGCCGGCCTGCCCAACGGAGTCGCGAACCTCGTGACCGGCCCCGGCCACACGGTCGGCGCCCGCCTTGCAGAGCACCCTGACGTCGACCTGGTGTCTTTCACCGGCGGCCTGGCCAGCGGCGTGAAGGTGGCGCAGGCGGCGGCGCCCGGTGTCAAGAAGGTGACCCTGGAGCTCGGCGGCAAGAACCCGAACGTGGTCTTCGCCGATGCCTGCGACACCGCGGTCGGCTTCGACACCGCGGTCGACCAGGCCCTGAACGCCGCGTTCATGCACAGCGGCCAGGTCTGTTCGGCCGGTTCCCGGCTGATCGTCGAGGAGTCGCTGCGGGCGCGTTTCGTGGCCGAGCTGAGCCGCCGGGCCGCCCGGATCCGGCTGGGCCGTGGTACCGAGAAGGGCGTCGAGTGCGGGCCTTTGGTCTCACTGGGTCAGTTGGAGCGCACTGAGGAGTACGTCGCCTCCGCGCTCGCCGAGGGAGCAGTACTCCGCAGCGGGGGAGCCCGCCCCGAGCCGTCCGAGACCCGGCCGGCCGGCGGCTGGTTCTACGAGCCGACGGTCCTCGACCGCTGTCACCGCCGGATGCGGGTGGTCCGCGAGGAGGTTTTCGGCCCTGTTCTGACGGTGGAGACCTTCCGGACCGAGGATGAGGCGGTGGCTCTCGCCAACGACACCGAGTACGGGCTCGCGGGCGCCGTCTGGACGGCCGACGCGGCACGGGCCCGTCGGGTGGCCGGCCGGCTGCGCCACGGCACCGTGTGGATCAACGACTTCCACCCCTACCTGCCGCAGGCCGAGTGGGGCGGCTTCGGCAAGTCCGGCATCGGACGCGAGCTCGGTCCCTCCGGGCTCGCCGAGTACCGCGAGGCCAAGCACATCTACCAGAACCTGGCGCCCCGTCCCGTCCGGTGGTTCACCGGCTGACTCCCGGATGGCCCCGGCTGCGCCCGCCTGCGCCGCCGAAGCCTGACAGCGCCAGAAGCCCCCGCCCCTCTTGGAGTGACGCATCATGTCCGACCACATCTACGACTACGTCATCGTCGGCGGCGGCACCGCCGGTTCGGTGATCGCCTCCCGACTCACCGAGGACCCGGATATCACCGTCGCCGTCATAGAGGGCGGCCCCTCCGACGTCGACCGCCCCGACGTACTCACCTTGCGACGCTGGATGGGCCTGCTCGGCGGCGACCTGGACTACGACTACCCGACGACCGAACAGCCCCGCGGCAACTCCCACATCAGGCACAGCCGCGCCCGCGTCCTCGGCGGCTGCTCCTCGCACAACACCCTCATCGCGTTCAAGCCGCTGCCGTCCGACTGGAACGAGTGGGCCGCCCTCGGAGCCACCGGCTGGGACGCCCCCGCGATGGAGCCGTACTTCGGGAAGCTCCGCAACAACATCGTCCCGGTCGCCGAGAAAGACCGCAACGCCATCGCCCGCGACTTCGTCGACGCCGCACAGGACGCGCTGGGCGTGCCGGTGGTCGAGGGCTTCAACCGGCAGCCCTTCCACGAGGGTGCCGGCTTCTTCGACCTGGCATACCACCCCGAGGACAACAAGCGGTCCTCCGCCTCGGTCGCCTATCTGCACCCCTACCTGGACCGGCCGGGTCTCCACTTGCTGCTGGAGACCTGGGCCTCCCGGCTGGAGTTCGAGGGCGTCCGCGCCACCGGCGTGCGGGCGCGGACCAAGGACGGCGAGGAGATACTCGTCCAGGCATCGCGCGAAGTAGTCGTTTGCGCAGGTGCGGTGGACACTCCGCGGCTGCTCATGCACTCCGGCATCGGCCCGCGCGCTGACCTGGCGGCGCTGGGCATCGAGGTCCGTCATGACCTGCCGGGAGTCGGCGAGAACCTGCTCGACCACCCGGAGTCGGTGATCGTCTGGGAGACCCATGGCCCGATTCCCGAGAACTCCGCGATGGACAGCGACGCCGGACTGTTCGTGCGCCGCGACCCGAGCTCGGCCGGGCCCGACCTGATGTTCCACTTCTACCAGATCCCGTTCACCGACAACCCGGAGCGGCTGGGCTACGAACGGCCCGCACACGGCGTGTCGATGACACCGAACATCCCCAAGCCCCGCAGCCGCGGCCGGCTCTACCTGACCAGCGCCGACCCCGAAGTCAAGCCGGCCCTGGACTTCCGCTACTTCACCGACGACCACGACTACGACGCCCGAACCCTGGTCGACGGGATCCGGATCGCGCGGAAGATCGCGGCGACCGAGCCGCTCGCATCGTGGCTCGGCCGCGAGGTCTGCCCCGGCCCCGAGGTCACCGGGGACGCGGAGCTCAGCGAGTACGCCCGTAAGGTCGCGCACACCGTGTACCACCCGGCCGGCACCTGCCGGATCGGCGCCGAGGACGACGGCCTGGCCGTG
The DNA here is from genome assembly GCF_059758875.1 of Streptomyces sp. GQ60. Lineage (NCBI taxonomy): Bacteria > Bacillati > Actinomycetota > Actinomycetes > Kitasatosporales > Streptomycetaceae > Streptomyces > Streptomyces sp. GQ60. Next base: position 53,430 of record NZ_JCAXEG010000022.1, read on the forward strand.
GTCGCCCCCGACCTGACCGTCAGGGGCCTGGAGGGCATCCGGATCGCCGACGCCTCCGTCTTCCCGACCATCCCCACCGTGAACCCGATGATCGCCGTCCTGATGGTGGGGGAGAAGTGCGCCGACCTGCTTGTACCAGACGCCGCCCGGAAGGAGGCCGTCTGATGGACGGTCACGATCCCGTCTTCTCGGTACGCAACCTGTGGAAGGTTTTCGGACCGAAGGCCGAACGCGTGCCCGGCGACCCCCGGCACGCCACACTGTCCGCGACGGAGCTTCGTGAGCGGACCGGCTGCACGGCGGCCGTCCGGGACGTCTCATTCGACGTCCGCCGGGGCGAGGTCTTCGTCGTCATGGGCCTGTCCGGCTCCGGCAAGTCCACACTGGTGCGCTGCCTGACCCGACTGATCGAGCCCACCTCCGGTGAACTCGCCATGGACGGCGAGGACGTCCTGGCCATGGACCAGACCCGGCTGCGCGAGCTGCGCAGGCACCGTGCCGCGATGGTCTTCCAGCACTTCGGACTGCTCCCGCACCGCACCGTCCTGGACAACGTCGCGTACGGGCTGGAAATCCAGGGCGTGGCGAAGACCGAGCGCAGGGCACGGGCCCGCGAGGTCGTTGCGAAGGTCGGCCTCGACGGGCTGGAGAACCGCCGCCCCGACCAGCTGTCCGGTGGCCAGCAGCAGCGGGTGGGCCTGGCCCGCGCGCTCGTGACTGATCCCGAAGTCCTGCTGTTCGACGAGCCGTTCAGCGCCCTCGACCCGCTGATCCGCCGCGACATGCAGGAGGAAGTGGCCCGGCTGCACCGGGAGGAGGGACGGACCATGGTGTTCATCACCCACGACCTCGCGGAGGCGCTCAAGCTGGGTGACCGGATCGCGCTCATGCGCGACGGCGCCATCGTGCAGCTCGGCACACCGGAGGAGATTGTCACCCGGCCGGCCGACGACTACGTCCGGGATTTCGTACGCGACGTGCCCCGCGAGCAGATCGTCCCGGTGTCCCGGGCGATGCGCCCGGCCGTCGGCGACGAGGCCCAGCAAGGCGCGGTGCTCGCCCCGCACGCCACGGTCGCCGAGGGCATCGCCGCCGTCGCCCGGGACGGCGTACCGGCCCGGGTCGTGGAAGACGGCAGGACGCTCGGTGTCGTGGACCACGCGCGGCTGCTCGCCGTGGTGGCCGGACTGGATCCGGCCGAGGCCGGCCCTTACACCGGCCCGGCAGGGAACGCGGACGTGGGTCCGGACGCCGACGCGGATCCGGCTACGGACGTGATGACCGCATGACCACCACCACATCCTGCCCGCCCGTCGGCAGCGACCGCCCCCGGGCCCGCGGCGAGGCGCCCGCCCCCCGACGCGGCAGGCGCCCGTCCAGACCCTCCGCCCCGACGGTGCTCTTGGCTATTGCCGCGCTGCTGCCCACCGCCGCATTGCTCGCGGACGGCGGCTGGCCGCAGGCGCTGTCCGTGGACCTGGTCCCCGCGCTGGATTCCTTCGCCGACTGGGTGGTCGACAACCGCGACAGCCACCCCCTCTTCCTCTACTTCCTGCTGCACCTGTCCAACGCGGCCACCGACTCGGTCGACTGGGTCCACGGGCTGCTCACGTCGGCCGGCTGGGTGGGTGTGCTGGCCGTGGCCGCGGCACTTGCCTGGTACGCGGGCGGTGCGGGCCGCAAGGGAGCCGGGCCCGCCCTCGTGGCCCTCGGCTCACTGGCGGGGTGCGGCCTCCTCGGGCTGTGGGAGCAGGCGAGCGAGACGCTCGCCCTGATGCTGGTGTCGGTCGTCGCCGCCTGCGCTCTCGGGCTGCTGCTCGGCCTGGCCGCCGGGCTCTCCGACACGGCCCAGCGGATCCTGCGCCCGGTGCTGGACACCATGCAGGTTCTGCCGTCCTTCGCCTACCTGCTCCCGCTCGTCCTGATCTTCGGCATCGGCACCCCGTCGGCACTGATCACCACCGTGATCTACGCGACGCCCCCGATGGTGCGGATGACTGCCCTCGGGTTGCGCGGCGCGGACCCTGCCGTCCTGGAGGCATCGCGCTCCCTGGGTTCGACCCGGTGGCAGCGACTGCGGACGGCGCGCCTGCCCATGGCCCGGCCGCAGCTCTTCCTCGGCCTGAACCAAACCATCATGATGGCCCTGTCGATGGTTGTCATCGCCTCCGTCGTGGGCGCCGGCGGCCTCGGGGAGAGCGTCTACCAGGCTCTGAAAACTCGGGACTTCGGCCAAGGCCTCACCGCCGGACTGGCCATCGTGCTCATCGCCGTCTGGCTGGACCGGACGACCGCGGCGGCCGGAGCCCGTTCCGGAGCCCCGGTCGGCCGCTGGGCCATCGGGCTCGCCCTCGCGGTGGCCGCTGCCGGCGTGTTGGTGGGCACTCGCCTGGCGTCCGGCTGGCCCGAAGCCCTGACCGTGGACTTCGCCGCCCCGCTGAACACAGCCGTGGACTGGCTCGTCGGCACGGTGTACCAGGACGTCCCCGTCCTCGGCGGCACCTCGGTCTGGGCCGGCAACTTCACCAGCTGGGTACTCAACCCGCTGGACACCGGGCTGCAGACTCTTCCCTGGTGGTCCCTGCTGCTCCTGGCCGGCGCGGTCGCCTGGCTGGTCGGCACCTGGCGCGGCGCGCTGACCGCCGTACTCGCCCTCTCCTGCACCGGAGTGCTGGGCATCTGGAGTAAGTCCCTCTACACGCTGTCCCAGGTCCTGGTCGCCGTCGCCCTCACCCTGCTGCTTGGCTTCGCCATCGGCACGCTCGCAGCCCGCGTCCCGACGGTCGAGCGCCTACTGCGCCCCGTGTTCGACGCCATGCAGACGCTGCCACAGTTCATCTACCTCATCCCGGTCGTGCAGCTCTTCAACGCCGGCCGGGTCGCCGCGATCACCGCGGCGGCCGTGTACGCCCTGCCCGCGGTGGTGCGGGTCACCACCCAGGGCCTCAAGCAGGTGAGCCCGGCCACCATGGAGGTGTCCCGCTCGCTGGGCGCCACCACCTGGCAGCAGATCCGCGACGTTCAGTGGCCGCTCGCACGCCCTGCCCTGCTGGTCGCCGCGAACCAGGGCGTCGTACTGGTCCTCGCGGTCGTCGTCATCGGCGGCCTGGTCGGCGGCGGAGCGCTCGGCTTCGACGTTGTCAAGGGCCTCACCGCGGGTGAGCTGGGCACCGGCCTGACAGCCGGCGCGGGCATCGTCTGCCTCGGCCTGGCCCTCGACAAACTGACCCAGCCGGCCGCCGGATCGCCTTCCGCCTCCGCCCGGCACTGACCGACGCGCGCCGCACCCGGTCCGCGCTCCCGGTATTCACCTCCGTACGAAAGGCAGTCCAACATGACCGCACACACAGCACACACCACGCACTCCCGCACCGACGGCATCGTCGTCGACGCCCGCCAGCGCGCCCGGTCCCGCGGAACCCGGACCGGGATCGCTGCGGCCGGCGTGCTCGCCCTGCTCACCGTCGGCGCATGCGGGGCCGCCGACACCGGCGGCGACTCCAAGACCGTCAACCTGCACACCCCGTCATGGGTCGGTGCGGAGGTCAACACCGCCGTCGCGGCATACCTGCTGGAGCACGAGCTCGGGTACACGGTCAAGACCAAGCAGATGGACGAGACCCCCGCCTGGGACGCGATGAGTCAGGGCAAGATTGACGCGATCCTGGAGGACTGGGGCCACCCCCAGGAGGAGAAGCGCTACGTCGAGGGCAACAAGACGGTCGTCACGGCCGGCCAACTCGGCGTGACGGGCCACATCGGCTGGTTCGTCCCCAAGTACGTCGCCGACGAACACGCGGACATCACCGACCACAAGAACCTCAACAAGTACGCCGACCTCTTCAAGACACCCGAGAGCGGTGACAAGGGCCAGTTCATCAAGGGCGACCCCTCCTACGTCTCCCACGACAACGCTCTGATCGAGAACCTCGGCCTGAACTACAAGCCGATCGAGGCGGGCGCCGAGGCCACACACCTGGCTCAGCTCGAGCAGCTGTACAAGAACAAGAAGCCCTTCCTCACCTACTGGTGGACCCCGCAGTGGATGAACGCGACCATGGACCTGGTCGAGGTGAAGCTGCCGCCGCACCAGGAAAGCTGCGACGCCGACAAGAAGACCGTCGCCTGTGCCTACCCCGATGTGCCGCTGAAGAAGTGGATGAACGCCGACTTCGCGAAGGAGGACAGCGCTGCGGCACGGTTCCTCAAGAACTTCAAGTGGACGACCGAGCAGCAGAACCTCGTCGCCAAGTACGTCGCCGCCGACAAGATGAGCCCGGAGAAGGCGGCAGAGAAGTGGGTCAAGGGGAACGAGTCCACTTGGAAGGCGTGGCTGCCGAAGAAGTAGTTCCCGGCGCTGATGGCGCTGCCGGGCAGCCCATCGGTTGCTCTGCCCCGATACCCCGGTCCAGGTCGGGCCGCACCCGCAGCGGATGTATGGCGTCCCAAGGCCTGTCTGGCAATTGATCTTGTGGCAGGTCGAGGCGAGTTGACGGAAGCGGCGTGGGAGCGAATAGAGCCCTTGTTGCCGCAGGTGGACGGGCGTGGTCGGCCGTGGCGTGATCACCGACAGGTGGTCAATGGTGTGCTGTGGCGGTTGCGGACCCGGGCTCCATGGCGTGACCTGCCGGAGCAGTATGGGCCGTGACAGATCGTCTACGAGCGGTTCGCCCGCTGGGAGGCGGATGGCACGTGGGCAAGGCTGTTGGAGCATGTGCAGGTCCGCGACGACACGGTGGGCCGGGTGGAGTCGACCGTCGCCGTCGACGCCACGGCCAACCGGGCTTCCTGCGGGAAGCCGGTCCAGCGGAGTTCGGCGGGGAGATGGCCGGTGTCGTTGAAGAGGAGGACCGCCGGGGGACGGCCGGGCGCATAGCGGATGACGGTCAGCGCCGCGTTGGCGTGGTTGATGCCCATCCAGCGCCATTTCGGGGCATCGAAGGCGGCACGGAAGAGCCAGCCGACGAGGAAGTTGTGTGTGACGACAAGTTCGTGGCGCGGCTCGTCGCCGACGACGCGCCCCGTGAACTCCGCTAGCGCCGCCTCCGCAAGGCCGGGGCCTTGCTCGCGATCCTCGACTGGAAACTGGTTCAAAAAACCCAGCATGGCATCGGCCGTCTCCGAAGGCAGTTCCTCGCGCGACGGAAGATAGGGGATGTAGTCGCCGGCTGTAGCGGTGAGCTGCAGGGGGACGCCGTCGAGCTGTTCACCGACCAGTCGCGCGGTCTGTGCGGCACGGGAGAGCGGCCCGTGGTGGATCGCCGTCAGCGGGACCCCACGCAGCCGCTCTCCGAGTAGGGCGGCCTGGCGGCGGCCAGCCTCTGTCAGCTCGCTCTCGTCCGACGTGGCCTCGCCGTGCCGAGTGAGGTACAGATACCGGGCGGCTGTGCGGGTCATGCGCGAGTCTCCATGGGAGTAGATCTTGCGGACTCCTGGAGTGACGCCGACGTGTGCAGGCCGGTTCCGCGTAAGGCTGGTATCCGCCATGAGACGGCTTAACGCGTCACGGACACCGTCAAGACCCAACAGACACGGCCTAGGCTAGGTGCCTGCCGGGGTTGGCGCCGTCCAGCTGCCGAGTATCCGCAGTGCGGCGTCCGAGCGTGCGTCGGGGGCGGTGAAGACGACCAGGGAGCGTCCTTCGTCGCCGGGGAGCGCAAGCGTTTCGTAATCGAGGTCGAAGTCGCCGACCACGGGATGCAGGAACCTCTTTACGCCGTACGACTTCTCCCCTACTTCCTGCGTTGCCCACAGAGAACGGAACTCCACGCTCTGGGCGCACAGTTCGGCGACGAGGCGGGCGAGTTGCGCGTCGGCGGGACGGCGTCCGGCCGCGAAGCGGAGGAATCCGACGGTTTGGCAGGCGATCTCCTCCCACCGGGGGTACAGCTTCCGAGCAGCGGAGTCGAGGAAGACGTGCCGGGCGAGGTTGAACCCCGTACCGCAAGCCGGGCTGGGAGCGCCCACGAGGGCGCGAGCCAGGTCGTTGGCGTCGAGGACGTCCATCGCCGGACTGAGGACGTATGCAGGGACGGCGCCCACCGCAGCCAGGAGACGCCGCAGCCCGTGCCGAACCGACATGTCCGCCGCCGACGACCCGGCATCGGCCGAGGACGCGGCTGCGCTCCGGTTGCGGTCCCGGTGCACCAAGTCGTACATGTATGCACGCGCGGTCGCGTCGACTCGCAGCACCCTCGCCAGCGCGTCGAGCACGGCATCCGAGGGGTTGTGTGCGCGGCCCTGCTCCAAGCGCGTGTAGTAGACGGCGCTGACGCCCGCGAGTTCGGCTACTTCCTCGCGACGCAGCCCTGTGACCCGGCGCCGGCCGAGGGCGGGGACTCCGGCCGCTGCCGGAGTAACCAGGGCACGCCGTGACATGAGGAATCTACCGAGTTCGCTGGCTGAGTTCATGCCCACCAGTATTCCGGGCCAGGAATCCGGGAACCTCTCCTTGCCGGTACCCCCATCGCCTCCTTCCCTGGTACTCGGGGGGTAGTGGCTCCGTCTCGGGCGATCCAGCACCGTGGAACCCGTCGCGATACGACGGACGCGGCGGACACCAACGAGCAGGACCGACAGGACAGGAGCGCCTTCCATGCGCGCAGTAATATTCTCGCGGTACGGCGACGAGAGCGTGCTGGAGCTCACCCAGCGACCGGAGCCGGCCCCGGCGGAGGGCGAGCTTCTCATTGAGGTCATGGCCGCAGGGGTGAACCCAGTCGACTGGAAGCACAGAGAAGGAGCGGTGCGCAACGATCGCCTGTTTCCGCTGGGCATGGGCTGGGACGTGGCGGGGGTGGTGCGGACCACGGTGCCGGGCGGCCCGGCCGTGGGCGAAGCCGTGTACGGGATGCTGCCGCTACCGTACGGGGGCGCCTATCAGGAACTGGCAGTCTTGCCCTCCTCCGCGGCGGCGCCCAAGCCGGCTCGGCTGTCCTACGCGGAGGCCGCCGCTGTACCCCTCGCGGCCCTGACCGCGTGGCAGGCGCTAGAAGCGGCAGGAGCGGATACCGGCCTGCGCGTCCTGGTGCATGCGGGCGCCGGCGGTGTCGGCCACTTCGCCGTGCAGTTCGCCCGGCAGCTCGGGGCGCACGTCACCGCCACCGCCTCCGCCCACAACCTGGACTTCCTGCGCCGGCTCGGCGTCAACGAGCCGGTCGACCGGGCGACAGCCGACCTGTCCGCCGCCGATCCTTTCGACATCGTCCTGGATACCATCGGCGGCCCGGTGCAGCACATGTCGTGGCGGCTCCTTCGGCCAGGCGGAACCCTCATCACCCTCCCGGAACCCATCGACGAGGCATACCGCCTCCCCGGCATCGCGGCCCGGCGTGTCATCGTCGCCCCTGACGGCGCGGCGCTGCGCCGGATCGGCACGCTCATCGACTCCGGTGTGGTGCACGTCGAGATCCAGTCCGTCCTCCCCTTGGAGGAAGCGGCGAAGGCGCACCGCATGAGCCGGGAGGGGCGGGTACGCGGGAAGCTGGTCCTCACCCTCTGATGCAGCGGCCGCTCGCACGACGCCTGGCGAGCAGGGCAGGAGCGGATCTGCGGCTCCCGGTCGGGTTACGGAAACGCACCACATCACCACGCTCGTAGCTTGGCGGTGGACGAGAGAGACCGAGGTGGCTCGACCTCGTCCACCTCGTCTGTGGCCAAAGGTGCTTGGGCCGATCCGTACCCCCAACGCGTAGGAGGGGACGGCGTAGCGCGACCAGGAGGTCAGGCCGACGTTTTCGCCACCGAGTCCGGTGATCTCGAACATTGTCCTCCTCATGTCGTCTCCTCCTCTCCCAGTGTCCGCATCGCCTTTCATTCGCCGAACATAGCGGTGCCGCATCGGAAGGCGTGCCGCTATGGCCGGTCGGGAGGCTTGCCGGCCGCGCGCCTCCGTTTGCGGTACCACTCCCGCAGGCACAGGGCCGCGGTGACGAACAGTGACACCCAGGCGACGGAGAAACACCAGATCACCACGGGGGAGGAGGTCGCGGCGGCGGCCACCAGCAGGCCGAGGCAGAGCACGGCAAGGGTGCAGACGATTCCCGCTGCGAGGCGACGCCGCGCGATGGCGCGTAGCTGGGACTGGGAGCTCAGCGTGTGCTGGAACTCGACGTCGGAGTCCAGTGTCTGCTCGATGTCCGCCAGGATTTTGCGTTCGTGAGGCGAGAGCGCCGGTCCTTCGTCCATTGCACACCACCTCCGCTGTGTGCCAGGTGCACGGGCACACCCTCTCAGTTTCGCCCTTCACGGCAGGTCCGCCCGCACCAGCACCGGGCCGGGCGGGCATTGTCCCGCGCGTGTCCCGCTCCCGCTGGTGCCGGGCCCTTCAGCTCCCCGCCGCGTCAGGTACTCCCGCGAGAGGTGGCTGGGCAGAGACCGATGACTCGCCGTCCGCCGGGCTCGCGACCTGCGTCGCTGTCCCACGGGACGACTGTGGGGCCTGATCCTGGTGATGCTCCCCGGCGCGTTCGAGGAAGCGCAGGAGTTCGACGGGAAAGGGCAGTACGAGGGTGGAGTTCTTCTCGGCGGCCACGGCCACGACGGTCTGCAAGAGCCGCAACTGGAGGGCGGCCGGCTGTTCGGACATGACCGCCGCCGCTTGGGCGAGCTTTCTGGACGCCTGGAGTTCGGCGTCCGCGTTGATCACTCGAGAGCGCCGTTCGCGGTCGGCCTCGGCCTGCCGTGCCATGGAGCGCTTCATGCCCTCGGGCAGGGAAACGTCCTTGATCTCGACGCGGTCGATGGTCACGCCCCACTCCACGGCGGGACTGTCCATCATCAGTTCCAAGCCCTGGTTGAGCTTCTCTCGGTTGGACAGCAATTCGTCGAGGTCGGACTTGCCCAGGATGGAGCGCAGCGAGGTCTGCGCCATCTGCGAGACGGCGAATCGGTAGTCCTCCACGCGGATGATCGCGTCCACCGGGTCGACGACCTTGAAATAGATCACCGCGTCGACCCGCACGGTCACGTTGTCACGGGTGATGCCGTCCTGGGCCGGCACTGGCATGGTGACGATCTGGATGTTCACCTTGTGCATCCGGTCGACCACGGGAACGACCATGGTGAAGCCCGGCCCGCGGACCGAGCCCATCAAACGGCCGAAACGCAGCACGACACCGCGCTCGTACTGCTTGATCACCCGGGCAGCGGCCGCCAGATACAGCACAGCGCCGCTGCCCGCCACGACCAGAACAGTCAGCAGTCCTTGCAGCATGACAATCACCGACAATCATGGAACTTTACGTCCTCTTGGGATTCTTCCCACTCAGTCGAGGCGTAGGCCCTAACCGTCGGGCGTACACCGGCTGGCGGGGTATTGGGTTCGCCGCCGATCAGGTGTGGAACTGGGGGCGGGGCAGCCGCAGAAGGTAGCGCGCTGATGTCGGAGGCCCGCATCCGCACACGCGGAGAGCCTGGAGGTGTACACCTGGTAGCCGTAGCCGGTTGTGTTCGGAGGCCTCGGCTCGAAGTCCCACTACCTGCACGATCTCGGCGAGCTGGTCATCAGGAGGCGTGCGGCCTTTCGACCCACTCTCCGGCCCTGTGTCGCAGCCCGCGCCGTTGACACAGAGTTTCAGGCGTTCGGCGGGGGGAGTGGTCGTACCGAGGAATGCTGACCCGGAAGTTCTTCTCCGCGTCCGCGAGTTCCTTCCTTAGCCGGATTACGTATCCGTCGTGGCACCATCCTGCGTGCGATTCCTTGGTCGCAGGGATCTTTCCGGACCACCGCGCTGCCCACTCGGATAGGCCATTTCTCAGTCTCACGACCGCTCGTTTCGCGTTTTTTGACGAGGCGGCTGTCGGCTTCGACGACCTCATCCAGGAGCTGCTCCGTGACGGTCTTGGCCTTCGCCCGCGGAAGGGAGCTGGTCGTTGCGGTGGCACGGGCGAGCTGCCTTGACGCTGCATTTCTCGCTCTTGGCCACATCGGGTGACTGGCCTCCAGTCCGTGGCGCGGATGCATGGTCTTTGCGGCGAGGGGCGGACTATCCCGGGGCCTGGCGCAAGAAGTTCACGGCCGCCGCCGCGTGACCGCCCGCACCGATGTGGTGGTGAGCGGCGGGGGCCAGTCCGGGCTCGTCGCTGTGTCGGCGGCGGCAGCAGGGCCGGCGAGTCGTCGCCGACATGCCGAGAGGCGTTGGATTCGTCCACTGGGCAGACCAGGCGGACGCCGAATGCGGCCTCGATCTCGACTGCTTTTCGGGCCTGCAGGAAGCGGTGGAAGCCCTTGAAGATCTGGACGTATCCGCGGCGGGTGGAAGGCGTCCGCCCTTCTACGGCCAGGCCGCCGACCACACGGTCGATGTCCTCGGGCGGGACATCCCACGCCGGCTGCCCCAGGGCGTTCAACGTCCGCTCAAGCAGGCCGATGTCGTTGTCGACCGTCACCGGGCTGAATCCCGGGCCTGACAGGAGGCCGCCAACGCCTCCGGTGCCGGGTTCGTCGGGGTCGGCAACTTCGCTGCCGTCATCACGGGAACGAGCGAAGTGGTGGACGAGGCGGAGACGCCCGGCTGAGGCCGACAACCGTTGTATTGCACGCCCGCGACCGGGCGTTCCCGTACGGTCGCCCCGCCCGTAGCCTCCTCGCTTTGGCTGCTCGTCTTGGCACCTGGCGTGATTCGGCCCGAGTGGCCCTCAGTGCTCGGCGGCGATGGTCACCTCTGAGGTGGGCCTCGGCTCACCTAAGGGTTGTCCCGTAAATGATCTTCGAGTCGCCTCGGGCGTGGTTGGCCGCTCTGCAGCCAGCTTGCCTATCCGGCGAGGGCGAAGTTGTGCATGCGGGCGATGCCGAGCATGGCTTGGTGGACTCCGTCGCCTTTGAGGCGGCAGTCGCGGAGGATCTTCCAGGTCTTCATGCGGGCGAAGACGTGCTCGACGCGGGCGCGGACCTGCTTGTGGGATTTGTTGTGTTCCTCTTTCCAGTCCGGGAGTTCGCTTTGGCCGCGCTGCCGGCGGTGCGGGATGACGAGTCCGGTGCCCGGGTAGCCGCCGTCAGCGATCGTGAGAGTGTTGCCGACGGCGGCCTTGGCGCCGGATTCTTCCCATGCCTTGCAGTCGTTGCGGTTGCCGGCGAGCGGTCGGCCGACCACGACGACCAGGCGGGTGTCGGCGTCGATGACGACCTGGTGGTTGGTGGCGTACCTGTAGTTCTTGGACCGCTCGGCGATGGTGTGGTCGCGGGTGGGAACCAGGGTGCCGTCCACGATGAGCACGGTGTCCTTCGCGAACCGCTTGCGGGGCTGGAGCGCGAGCATCGGCCCCAGGTGGTCGATGATCCGGTCCGCCGCAGACTTCGAAACCCCGAACAGCGGAGCGAGCTGCCGCATGGTCAGGTTCGTGCGCCAGTACGCCGCGACCAGCAGTGCCCGGTCCTCCAGCGGAAGGCTCCACGGCCGGCCCCTGCGGACCGCGTCCGCACCCCCACGGCGCAACACCGTCACCAGCTTCCCGAAGGCACGCGGACTCAGCCCGGTAAACGGGGCTATCCAAGACGGCTCCGACGCCGTGATCACACCAGCCACACCAAGATCATCTCACCGGTGACCAGCAGTTACGGGACAACCCTTAGTGCTGGGTGCGGCTTGTTGTGATGGCCGGCCGGTGGCCCAGGCTTGGCCGAGGAGGCGAAAAGGAACGGTCGATCGACAGAAAACGGCCAGGCGGGACCTATAGGTCGATGACCACTTTAACGTCGTCGGCCTGACGCTCGAATGCCTCGGCGGCTCGATCGAGGGGTACCCGTCGCGTGATCAGACGCTCCAGCCACGTGATGTCGGCGTTTGCCAGTGCTTGGGCCGCTTGTCGGTAGTGCCGCAGGTTGGCGTTGACGGAGCCGACCACGGCGTCGTTCTGAAGCACGATTTCGCGGTTGACGGTGCCGGCGTCCACGCTGATGTGGCGGCCGGAGGGTGAGACTCCGGTCAGGCACACGACTCCGTAGCGGGCGGTGCCGGTGAGTGAGCTGAAGACCAGGGCGCTGGCGCCGGTTGCTTCGATGATGATGTCCGGACACACTTTTTGGATGACCTGCTCGGCGTGCTCGGTGTGGTAAATGGCGCCCAGATCCTGGACGAGGCGGGGCTTGGGTCCCTGGCTCACGCGGTCGAGTACGTGTACCTCCAGTCCCCGCTGTGTGCCGAGCAACGCGGCCAGCAGACCGATCGGCCCGGCGCCGGTGACCAGGACCCGCCGCGGCTCGAACCAGGCACGTCCCCCGACGCGCTCCACCTGTTCCCATGCCTTGGCGACGACGGAGGCCGGCTCGATCAGCACCCCGACCTGCTCCAGGTTCGGCGTGAGTTTCACCGCGTAGGCGGGTTCCACGCACCACGTCTGGGCGCCGTAGCCGTCGATCTCTTTGATGCCGCGTTCGGTGTAGCGGCCGTTGCGGCACATGTCGAACTCACCGTGTCCACAGGCACCGCAGGGCACCGGGTCCGGTCGGCGTACTACACCGGCGACGAGGTCACCGCTGGTAAACCCGCTGTTGTGTGGCGCCTGCGTCACTCGGCCCAGCGACTCATGTCCCAGCACCAGCCAGTCGCGACCAGGTGGTGCCCACCCGTATTGGCCGCCTGCGATTTCTCTGTCCGTACCGCAGACCCCCATCGCCGAGCCGCGCACGAGCAGCTCACTGTCGGCCGGCGAGGGGTCAGGCTGCTGCCGTACTTCGAGGGAGTGGGCGACGTCGGGTCGTACAGTCAACGCAAGCATGTCGCTTTCCCGCCTTTCCATCACGTGGTGGTGGCACGTGCCAGCGAATTGCCGTGCGTAGCCACTTTCCAAGAGACGTGACGGGTCGGCCCGTGCCATCGCCTCCTGTCAGCGTCCTCGTACAGCGGCGCGTGCGAGGCGAGTCGTCTCGTCGGCCGTGCCGCTGATGGGAACAAGAGCTCCCGGTTCTTCTGCGGTCAGCGGTTCCAGGGTGGCCAGCTGGGATTGCAGAAGGCTTACCGGCATGAAGTGCCCTCGCCGTCTTGCCATGCGGTCGGCGATGAGCTCCGCTGAGCCGTCCAGGTGGATGAAGAAGACCCGCGGCGCTGCGGACGCCAGACGGTCGCGGTAGCGCCGCTTCAGGGCTGAACAGGAGATGACCCCGCCACGGGCGGCGTGCTCGAGGAGCCAAGCGCCGATGGCGTCGAGCCAGGGACGCCGGTCCTTATCGTCCAAGGGTATTCCTGCCCTCATCTTGGCTACGTTCTCAGGCGGATGAAAATCATCGCCCTCCGCGAAAGGCACGCCGAGTAATTGGGCCAGGGGTTTCCCAATGGTCGTCTTGCCGGAGCCTGCCACACCGATTACTACGACCAACGGAGAGTCTTCGTGCGGCACCATCACGTCAGGCTAACGCAGTGCACCCTAACGAGCCTGCTGCGCTGAACGGCGGCCCGGACAAGGCGACACCGGAACCGCTCTGTCCGTCGCCTGCCGCCTGCCCGGATCACGCCCGGGCCCCGCCAGTGATCAGCACGCCTGTCGGGGGCGCTTGAATCGTGGTTACTGGATCACTTTTTCCGTGGCCCTGACACGGAAAGTGATCCAGAACCACTTTTCACCCGTCGCCGACACACGCCAGGGTGAGCCGTCGGCGCTCAGTCGCCCAGAGCGCTGGCACCCGCACAGTGATTATGTCCACGCGTCCGACGTGTCGAGCCAGAAGCCTTGTCTCTGCCCTGTAGCGGTCGCGTTCATGCACCGACGTGTGGGCGAAAACGACCCAGGCGGTTGCCTGGCTGGATGACGGGTAGCCGCAACACAAGGCCAGTGTCCCGGTCCGGGGGAAGGAGCCTTCGCATGAAGCCTGTCATGGTGGGTGTCGAGGACGCTCCCGGTCAGCAGGACGTCGTGTTGCTGGCGGCTCGGGAGGCGCGGATACGGGGGTGCGCACTGCATATCGTGCATGCGGTGCCGCTGGCGGTCGGCTCCGGGCGCTCTGCGGCAGAGGCGGAGAGCAGCACGCCCGCACGTGAGGGAGTCGCGGTGCTGGACCGTTTCGAGGCGATGGTCCGCGAGGAGTTCTCCGATCTCGTGGTGCAGGGAGAGCTGCCTTTCGGAGGCGTCGCCGCGACCCTGGTGGAACGCTCCGCGGAGGCCTCGCTGCTCGTTGTGGGACACCGTGGCAGTGGCGGTTTTCCGCGGCTGCCGCTGGGCTCGGTGAGCTGGCAGGTGGCCACGCACGCCCAGTGTCCGGTCCTCGTTCCCAGGCCCCGTACGAGCGGCGGACGGCCACGGAATCTGGTCGTGGCGGGGCTCGACATCGGCGACGCGTCCCGCGAAGCCGTCGAGGTGGCCTATGAGGAGGCCGAGCGGCGCGACGCCTCGCTGGAGCTTCTCTACGCCGCCCCGTTGCCCGGGGTCGTGGCCATCGGGCCGATGGGGGCGGTGATATCGGATGTCCCCGATGCTGATGCCGTTGAGCGGGACGCCGGAGAGTTCCTCGAGCGGGAGATCGCCCAGCGCGCGCTACGGCATCCTGGACTGCGTGCCACCTGGCAGGTGCAATTTCAGCGCCCGGCCACAGCGCTCGTGGACGCTTCCAAGGAGGCCGCCCTGCTGGTGGTCGGCTGCCACGGCCGCACGGGGTTGCGTCGGCTGCTCCTGGGATCGGTCAGTGCCGAAGTCCTGCACCTAGCCGATTGCCCCGTGATGGTCGTCCCGCCCTTCGACGCGGAAACGCAGTCACTGTGACGCTGAGCCCTCGGCGTCCAGCGCCGGGCAGGCTTGCCGGACCAAGAGAAATGGATGGCCCGACGGCTGAATTTCACGTGGGACAGCTCGGCAGGGGTCACGCGCTGCCGGCCGCGGAATCCTTGTCAGTCTGGCTGGCCGAATGGACGCTGTGCTCGCCGTCGGGGATACCGGCGAGGTCTTCGACATGGAACAGGCGGGCGATCGGCACGTCGGTGCTGCTGTGGGCGACGATCGAGAAGGCGATGCAGACGGCGATCAGCGTGTACGCCTCCTCGCCCTGGGGGATGCCGGCTTGGAGCACCAGCAGGCCGTAGACGACGGACGCGAACCCCTTGGGGCCGAACCAGGCTGCGACCAGCTTTTCCCGCCGGTCCAGCCGCGCGCCCAGGAGCGAGACCAGCAGCGACGCAGGGCGGATCAGCAAGATCGCCAGTACCACCGCCACGTATCCGCCCACCGGCAGGTCTCCGAACAGCTGAGGGGTGAGCAGCGCGCCGAAGACCAGGAGCGCGGCGAACTTGGCCAGCTCGGCCAGGGCCTCGCCGAGCCGGGAGGGGCGGGTACGCGGGAAGCTGGTCCTCAGCCTCTGAGGCGGCGCCCGCTCGCACGACGCCCGGCGAGCAGGACAGCCGGGCGAACCTGCGGCTCCCGGTCGGGTTGCGGAAACGCGCCACATCACAACGCTCGCAGCTTGGCGGTGGACGCGCGAGATTGCAGCAGCTCGACCTCGTCAGGCCGATCCGCACCCCCGACGCGTAGGAGCAGACGGCGCAGCGCGACCAGATTGTCTCCGTGGTGTGGTGGTGCGGTAGATACGACGCAAGGATACGCGGACAACTGTGGCCATAGGTGCTCTCGTGAGCGAGGACTCATCGAGGCAGGTAGGCGATCGCTGCCTCGCGCGATCATGGACAGCGACCGCGGATCTCGGCCACGCGCCTGACCAGCTTCTTCCGGTCAAGCAGACTGAAACCACCAGTCGTTCAGCTGGTGGATCCCGGGGTGGCGGTTCTGCGGCGGTGCGCGCGGATCTCCCGGATAGACAGGACGATCGCTACGAGATTGAGCGGAAACGCTACGGCGTTCGCCACGGCGGGTATGTCGAATGCCCGCAGGAGGCTCGCGGCCAGGGAGAGCAGGAACAGGGTCAGGGGCAGTGCGCGCCGCCACGCGGGGATGTCCCGTATCAGGGCGACGGTCACGGTGCACCACAAGAGGGTGCCGAAGACGGCGATGCCGAGGAGGGCCATGGCGAGCAGCATTCGTGTGCCTCCGTGAGAGGGATGGAAGGGGGTGGTGCGCCGCGAAGCGTTGTCGCGGCGCACCACCCGGGCATTACATGTCAGGTGACCGGGTCAGCCCTTGGTGTAGACGATTCTCGAGCTGGATACGTACGAGGAGTAGGTACGTGCCCAGCTCCAGCCGCCGGTCCTGGTCCACTTGATGCCGGTGAAGGCGATCCGGTAGGTGGTCCGGTCCCGGTAGGAGTACTGGTAGTGGGTTTCGTGTGTGGCGAGGATCTTCTGCTTGCCCCATCCGTACCAGGCGACGACGCGGCACTTGAAAATGTACTGCTTGCGGTACTTGTGCTGGCGCTGCCATGAGGTGATGGGCTGCGGTCCCCAGTCGCCGCTGATGACGTCCCAGATCCAGTGGTAGCTGTAGTTCTGCCAGCTGCCGTAGCTCCACGAGGTCGTACGCAGGACGGTGGTGTAGCTCCGTCCGGTCCAGGCGTGCTTGGGGACGCGGCATGTGGCGCACCCGGTTACGTCGTCGTTGTTGACCGGGTCGGCGCAGGCGTAGTCGTAGGCGTTGCAGCTTCCACCGGGAACCGGGTCGCTGGAGAGGAACCGGCCCGTTGTCGGGTTGTAGAGGCGGACGCCCATCAGTGTGATGTTGTTGAGCGTTTCGGTCGAACGGTGGGCGCCGCCGTGCCAGCCGTAGCGGACGGAAGGCTGGCCGCCGTTGCCGTATTCGTCCGTCTTGAGGACGGTGGGCGCCTGTCCGGCCGCGGCCGGCAGCTGGATGACCACATCGCCGTGGAGGTTGACGAGCTGGAGCACGGTGGCGTCGGTCTTGGCGGTGATGGCGGCCAGCTGGCCGTCGAAACCGTTGACGTTACGTGTCACGGCGCCGGTGGCGGTGTCCTCCACGATCCAGCGTGGGCTGTCCGCGTCGGAGCTGTAGTGGTTGAGCTTGGACTGGTTTTTGACCCAGGTGCCGGTGGCGTTGGATTCGACGGTCCAGCTGCGGAAGCGGAGCTGGGAGTCGAGGTTCCATGTCTGGCGCTGGGATCCGACGGTCTGCTGGCGGACCAGGTCGTTGGTGAAGTACGACAGGGAGGTGCTCGGTGCGGCCGAGGTGCGGCCGAACGCGTCGTACGTGTACCCGGAGTCCACCAGGCGGTCGCCGGTGTCGTAGGTGTGGTTGCGGGTCGTGGCACCTGCGGCTGTGCAGTCCAGGCCAGGAGCGGCAGTGGCCGTCGCCAGCGACTTCCGGTTGGAGTTCTTGTCGAAGGTGTAGCTGCGGGTTACACAGACGGTGTCGACCGTTTCGTCCTCGGCCTTCACCAGTCGGCCGACCTTGTCGTAGCTGTACTTCTGGTTCGCCGTCTGGCCTGCCGATCCCGTGTAGAGGGACCGCTGGGCGTGTGCAGTGGGCACCAGGTTTTCGGAGAACAGGACGACGCCGTCGCTGTCCCGCGTGTACGTACGGTCCGTCGGCATGCCGGCGGGGTTCACGGCCTGCCGCATGGTGTAGCCACCAGGCAGCTTCTGGCTGCGGACCTGTCCGTCGCCGTCGTAGCTGACGCTGAAGGTGCCCGCCACGGAGTCGGTGATGGACGTGGGCAGACCACGGGGGTCCACCGCGGTGTCGTATCCGTACGTGGTGGTCGAGGGCACATTGTCGCTGACCTGGACCGCGCGTCCTTCGGCGTCGTACTTGCTCGTGGTGACGCCCCCGTCGGCGTCGGTGTACGACAGGAGCCGGCCGAGCTGGTCGTAGGCCTTGGTGACCGTCCCTCCGTCGGTGGAGCTGATGGTCGAGACCTTGCCGCTGTTGGCGTCGAAGGCCGTGGTCACCGCGGGAACTGCCGTGCCCACGCCACCGGTGATGGTGACCGAGGTGGCCCGGCCGGCCGGGTCGTAGCCCGTGGTCTTCACCCGGGTGCTGCCGTTGGCGGTCTCCGTCAGCTTGGACGTCTGGCCCCAGCGGTCGTACTCGGCGAGGGTGGTCACCAGCTCGGCAGGGTTGGAGCCGCCGCCGGTGACGGCCGCGGCGGGCCTGGTGCGGCACACTTCGTCGGCCCATTCGGGCCGTCCCGCGCAGATCCCGGTCCCGCCACCGGTGTAGTACTCGGTGATCAGTGTTCCGGCGTCGGCGCCGTTCGAGAGCGGCATCGTGCGGGTGACCTGGCGTCCGGCCGCGTCGTAGGTTGCATTCTCGGTGATGGCCAGGCCGCCCGGGTCCTGGATGGTGCTGGTGGGCTGCCCCTTGATCCAGTCGTAGACGGTCTGGGTGGTGCGGCGGTCGGCCGTCAGAGCCGGCCAGTTGCGGGCCTGGGCACCCTCGGTGGTCTTGGTGACCTTCTCCGAGACGTTCGCGGTGCCGTCGGTCGGCCTGCCGGCGTCGTACTCCTTGATGTTCTGGTGGCGGGCGATCACCTGCTCGCCGGCCGCGGCCACCGTGGTCGTGCCGTCCTTGAGGTCTGCCTCCAGGACCACGCGGTGCAGCGGTCCGAGGGTTTCCACCTCGCGGGAGCCGTCGGCGTTGTAGATACCGCGGTTCGACAGCAGCTCCGCGCGTTCGGCGACGGGGAGCTGAGCGATGCCGAGGTCGGCCAGCTGGGCCTTCTGCTCGGCCGTGGTGCCGATAGCCAGGGCGCGGTTCGCGGCCGAGAGCTCACGTACGGCGTTGCCGAAGCGGTCGTACTCGGTCGTGGTGACGTTCTTGCCCGGGTCGAGAGTGTTGACCTCACGGCCGGAGGCGTTCAGGTAGTGCACCATCGCCCGGCTGTAGTCGCCGGTGACCAGGGCACTGCCGTCGTTGGAGGAGGGGCGGGAGTCGGTCGGGAAGACAGCGGTCGCGTCGGTGGGCGCGTCGAGCTGCCCCCACGCCTTCACATCGGCTGCCGCCATCGCCTGCGGAGCCTTCGCTCCCGTGAGGCCGACGCCGTAGACGATCGTGTTCTGAGCGGTGTTTCCGTCCGTCTCGGAGGCCGAACCGGCCTTGAGCGTGGGACGGGTCACCTTCAGGAGCATGCCCTCACCGGAGACGGGGTCGCTGCCCACCTTGCCGTAGTGGAACGTCCAGGGCAGCTGGCCCGGCGGCGTCATCTCGATGACACGGCCGGAGGCGTCATAGGCGTACGTCGTCTTGAGAGCGGGCGAGATCCGGGGATCCCACGTCGCCCGAAGTCGGCCCAGGTCGTCGTACGAGTACTTGGCGACAGTCGTCGCGGTGGAGGAGGCCGCGCCCGGGGTCGTGGCCCAGACCCGGATCTCGGAGACCTGGTCCTTCACGTCACCGAGCGACATGGACGTGGCGGTCGTGGAGGACGCGTAGACGAACTCCAGCACCCGGCAGCCCTTGGTGGACGGCGCGGTCTCGCAGGCGCCGACCGTTACGGCGCTGGTCGCGGCGATGATGCGCTTGGGGCGGGCGAGGACCTTGCCCCCGACGGTCACCGCCTCCGAGACGACCTCGGTCGTGGAGTTCGCGCGGCCGTCCACGAGGGAGCGGGAGACGACCCACGCCGTCGCGGACGCGTCGACGCGCTTGAAGGTGGTGACGGCGCCGTCGGTGTCCGAGAGGGTGAAGTCACCGCTGGTGAAGTTGCCGGCGAGCGCCAGGTTCTCCGCTCCCGGTTCCGCAATCCAGCCCGTACCGGCGGTGTTGGCCGTGAACGCGACGGTGCCGCCGTCGGCGGTGACCACGTCCAGCGACGTCGCGGAGGTCTTGCGGAGTTCGGAGTAGTCGGACTGCACCGCCTGCGCGGCCGTGCCCGTCACCCACTCCTTGCCGAAGATGGCCGCTTGGCCGCCCTGGGTGGAGCCTGCGTCCGGCGTCCGCGAGGAGAAGCTGCGGGTCACCGACATGGCCAGGACCGACACGTCGGTGCCGGACAGGGTGTAGTCGCCAGTCAGCAGGTTCAGCGAACCGGGCCCCACCTCGGAGGAGGCGGCGCCGTCGGCATTGCGGTCCACCACGGCGTTCAACGGCTGCGTGGAACCACTGCCGCCGGGGCCGCTGAAGTCGGCCTTGATCTGCACAGCACCGTCGGGGTTGACCGTGTCGGTGGTGTTCCACACGAGCGGGGCATTCTTGCCGCCGGTCATGGCGACGGGCCACGCGGTGAGCGCAGTTCCGCCGGAACTCACCTGACCTGCCGGGATCTGCACCCAGGGGTCGGCCTGGGAGCGGCGCCAGGAGAACGAGACCTTGTCGTACTTGGAGCCGTCGGCTTCGGCGGCCAGCGGGAGACGTCGTGCGGTGTGCTCGCCCTCGCTGGGCTGGACGAAGCCGCCCGGACCTGCGTGGAAGGTGTACGAGAGGGGCTCGGACTTGTTGTCTGCCTTGTCGACCGTGCGGACCTGGAGGGTGTGGGTGCCGTCCTTGGGCGGGGCGATGGAGATCGCCTTGGCGCCCGAGGCGCCGCCGGTGGTGACCTTGTTCCAGGTCGTGCCGTCGAGCGACCACTCGAGCCAGTTGTGGTCGGCTGCGGGCGGGGTGACGTTGAAGGTGCCGGCCTGGCCGACGCCCTTGACCCAGGCGTTGGACGGGTAGTCCGTCGAGGTGATGCTGGTGGGGGCAGAGGGGGCGGAGGTGTCGACCGTGAAGGTTTTCTCCGCCGACCAGCCAAGGTTGTAGTGCGTGCCGTCGTACGGAGACGTACGGAAGCGGTATGTCTTCCCGTTCGCGAGGACCCCGGCAGGGACCGTCACCGAGGAGACCTGGCCCGAGGGGACGAATGCCGAGCGCAGGACGTCGCCGACCTGGACATTGGTGGCATTGTCGAAGATCTGGAAGGCGCCCTGGACCTTGTCGCCGTTGGCGTCGATGAACGAGTCACGCAGCGTCGGCGTCGTGGAGTTCACGACATACGCACCGCCGTAGGAGAAGAACGGGGCGCCCGCCTCCTGCTTGGTGCCCGTGCGCGGCCGGTAGTTGTAGGTCACCGTCAGCTTGGGCACATTGCTCGCCGCGTTGGCAGAGTTGACCCGCTTCCACTGCAAGGACGTGGTTTCCGAGGTGGCCCGCAGGCCCATGCCGGAGTGGGACCACTTGTTGTTGGCCCAGTGCTGGACCAGGCTGGTGACGTCCGCGTCGATCCAGCCGTCAGCGGTGCAGGCCGGGTTGCCCTTGGTCTGAGTGGAGGTGGCCATCTTGGTCACCATCGAGGGCTGGTTCGTCCAGCGAGAGGCCGTGGAGGCGTTGTTGGCCGTCCACACCTCCCAGGGCTGGGCGGTGCAGTCCGTGTTCCCGGAGTGGAAGTTGAACAGCGACAGCTTGGCATTGGAGATCAGCGCGTCGGCGACCGGAGCGGTGTTCCAGGTGATGAAGGAACGAGCCGTGCGGAAGGTGCCGTCCGCGTTCTTCGTCCCCGGGTTTCCGAGGTCGAGCTCCGTGTCGCCCGACCAGTCGACGGTCTCGCCCTGCTGGACGTAGGTGTCGAAGATGCTGCCCAGCGCTGACGTCGACGGGTCGACGGTTACCGGGTACTTGGTGGCGGGGTCGGCAAGGAATCCCGCGTCCGGCGTGATGACCAGGTCCACGCCGCCCTTGGTCTTGACGACCTTCATGTCGACCCTGGCCCGGCGGGTGTGCTCGCCGGAAACCTCGTCGACGGTGGCATCCCACATCATGGGAGCCGGCATGGTGGCGCTCTTCTCGGACTTCTTGTCCGTGAACAGGATGCTGCCGTCGCTCTGCTGCTCGACCTTCAGACCCTTGGTCTTCAGGGGCAGAGTGTAGGAGAAGCCTGCCTCAGGCTTGGCCTTGACCTCGACGAACTGCTCGAAGCCGGTACGCGTCGCCTCCACGACGACATCCGCGCCCGGGACGGCGTTCTCGTATACGGCACGGGTGGCATCCAGCTTCGGCGCCGGCAGACCGCCACGCCACTGCAGGGTGATCGCCTCCTCGCCCTGCCCCAGAGTCACCAAATCAGTGGCCGGGGCCGACTGCGCGGCCCGCAGAGATGCTGCCTTCGTGCCGGACTTGCCGGCGAGCTTGAGGCCGCGCGGGTGGGCCTTGGAGTAGACCGAGCCGTCGGATGCCGCGGTGAGCGCGACGTCGACGTCACGCCACGCGCCCGTCGCGGGGTCCTGGAAACGGATCGGGCCGGCCGCCATGTCCGTGGTGAGCGAGCCGTCCTTGTTCGCCCAGGTGGTGGACGTCTCCGTGCGCTCGGAGAGCGCCTCGACCCGCTGGCCCGAGAGCCGGGCCGCCACACGGGCCGACGGAATGTCGGCGGCCGTGGTCGCGGCCTGCGGCTTCGAAGCCTGGGGGGTGTTCTGCGCGGAGGGCGCGGCGATGGCCGCCTCGGCTCCGTAGACCGTCGACACCGACATCAGCACGGCAACGCCGGCCGCGAAGGCGCGTACGCTCGCCCGCTGGTCGCGTCTTGGCCGTGCTCGGAACCCTGACGCGGGTTCCGGTATCTGGCTTGTCACGTTTCTCCCCTTGTACGTGTACGGGTTGTGCTGGTGGGGCAGGCGGCTGATCAACCGGCCCCTGCGCCGGATCGCCAGAGGCGGGACCGGCGCGGTCTGTGGTGCCGCCGTCCGGCGCTTTCGCTGGACGACGGCATGCCGCCCTGCCTCCCGGCCGACGGGCCGGGAAGGGGCGACGTAGATGGACGTGTCGGTGCTACGGCTTGATCAGGCCGCTCCGGATGGCTCAGCGAGTGACATCACGCATGGGCGGGCAGTCCAATGAGCCGTGCATGGCGACATGGACACGGCCCGATCAACAAACGGGCTCCGGCCGGCTGTGGCTACTTGTGCCCATCCGCGGATTTACCAGTCAACCTGAGTTCGGACCTAGCCGGTTTCGGCGTAGAGCCCCGTCGGGATCCCAGAGTTCGGCGTCATGGGCGGAAGCCTGAACCAGCCCCGCGATGTCGCCGTGGCCCGTGTCCTGCGGCCGGGATAGCGGCCGCAGGAGATCTGCTAAAACCATCGCAGGAGAGGACTGCTGGAGCCAGCGGAAAGCGAGCCCGAAGCGGAAGGGAAGCGCACCTGTCACAAGCATCACGAGGACGCCGCAGAGCGTCGGCACGGAGGCGGTGCCCCAGAGGCTCGGTAGAAGTACGACGGCCGCGACGAGGACGATGGCGTGCATCGTGGAGATCCGCCAGAACAACGGCATGCGGACCTCACCCCCGGTTAGTACTCGTCCCCCACAACAGCCCAGGGCGCCGTCAATGGCTCTGACCTGCGAAAATCAATCCGGAACGCAGTCTGCGTGACCGGAATCTGTCCGTCCATACATGCTGACACCCATCTTTTGGCGCCCGTGGCCGCACCAAGAGGGTGGAGGACTTCCACTGCTGCGAGATCGGACCCTTTTTGCCTGGTGTATGCAGAGCCGCCCGCCAGGCGTCTCCTTCCGCAGCAGAACGGGTTCGCTGAGCGTCCGACGTTTGCCTTCGGTGCCTGCGCCACCCGATCATTGCGAAGACAACCCAAGTGCAAGGCCAAATCCGGGTGAAGGCTGATCGGGACGCCGCAGGTCCGTAGGTGTTCAGGAGTGCTGGCGGGGATAGTGGAGCTGATCGCGCCGAACAGGCGGGTATGGAAGCGAAGAGGAGGGACGGACATGTCGTTGTACTGGCGGATCTTCCTGCTCAACGCCGCCGTCCTAGTCGTGGCGGTTCTGCTACTGCTCGGCCCGGTCAAGGTCTCCTCGCCGGCCCTGTTCGGCGAAGCCGTCGTCCTGCTCACGGGGCTGGCTGCCATGCTGATAGCGAACGCCGTTCTGCTGCGTATTGGTCTGGCGCCCCTCGGCCGGCTGACCCGGGCCATGACTTCGGTCGACCTGCTTCGTCCCGGTGGCCGGACCCGGGTGGAGGGTCCCGGCGAGGTGGCCGAGCTGACCACCTCGTTCAACGCGATGCTGGGCCGGTTGGAGGCCGAGCGCGCGACCAGCAGTGCCCGGGCCCTCTCGGCGCAGGAGGCCGAACGGCGCCGCATCGCCCAGGAGCTCCACGACGAGGTCGGTCAGACCCTCACGGCCGTCCTGCTGCAGCTTAAGCACGCCGCCGACCGGACGCCGGCACCGCTGCGCGAGGAGCTCCGCCAGGTACAGGAGACCACCCGCACCAGCCTGGACGAGATCCGGCGCATCGCCCGGCGCCTGCGCCCAGGCGTGCTGGAGGACCTGGGCCTGCACAGCGCGCTGCGGGCGCTCACGACGGAGTTCACCACCCCGTCGCTCTCCGTACGGCACTTCATCGCGCCGGGACTGCCAGAGCTGGACGAGGCCACCGAACTCGTCCTCTACCGGGTCGCCCAGGAAGCCCTGACCAACGCCGCCCGCCACGCGAGCGCGAGCGACGTCGAGGTCCACCTTTCCAACCGGCCTGCGGGAGCGGTACGACTCCTCGTGCGGGACAACGGCACAGGCATCCGCCTGGCGGCCGAGGGTGCCGGCATTCAGGGCATGCGCGAACGCGTACTGCTGATCGGCGCCGATATAGCCATCGGACCCGGGCCGCACGGCGGTACCGACGTACGACTGGACGTCCCCACGAGCAGGGCCGAGGAAAACCTCCGATGACCACACGACAACCGGCCGCTCCGACCCGCGTCCTGCTCGCCGACGACCACGCCCTCGTCCGGCGGGGCGTACGGCTCATCCTCGACGCCGAGCCGGACCTGACAGTGGTCGCCGAGGCCGGCGACGGAGCCGAAGCCGTCGCCCTGGCCCGTACGCAGGACATCGACCTCGCCGTGCTGGACGTCTCGATGCCCCGCATGACCGGTCTCCAGGCCGCCCGGGAGCTTTCCCGGCTCCGGCCGGATCTGCGGATCCTCATTCTGACGATGTATGACAACGAGCAGTACTTCTTCGAGGCCCTCAAGGCCGGAGCCGCCGGTTACGTCCCCAAATCCGTCGCCGACCGCGACCTCGTCGAAGCCTGCCGCGCGGCGATCCGGGACGAGCCCTTCATCTACCCGGGCGCCGAGACCACCCTGATCCGCAACCACCTCGAACACGCCCGACAGCGAGATCCGCTGCCGCCCCGGGCGATCACCGAGCGCGAGGAGGAGATCCTCAAGCTCGTGGCCGAAGGGCACTCGTCCAAGGAGATCGGAGACATGCTGGTGATCAGCGCGAAAACGGTGGAGCGGCACCGGGCGAACCTGCTCCAGAAGCTGGGGATGCGGGACCGCCTGGAGCTGACCCGCTATGCGATCCGGGTGGGCCTGATCGAGCCGTAGGAGCGGGTCCACGAGAGTCGACGTCGATGCGTATGGGCGCGGACCTGTGTCTTTCGATGAGAAGTGGACTGCGCTGGAATGTGACCGTCGCCCAGAACTGGACGGCGTCAGATGATCCGAACGAAACGAACTAGCCCGAAAAGAGCGAGCGGCGTGACCTGGTGCAGTCAGGTATCGGAACTCTCCGAATAGCTCGGACAGGGCGATGTCTCCTTGTCGAGTCTTAACATCGATCTTCGTATGGTCGGCCCCGAGTTGGTTCTGGCCGCGTTTCCTTGATACCTGCGCCGGGGGGGGCGACCCTCGTCCAGCCCGGCAGCCGCCGCGCCGGGGTGGCGGCGCCCGCGGGTTCTATCAGCGAGCCTTAGCGCCTCGCGGTGCGGCTGGGTGGGGGTGGGTTTCGTACATCCGCACCGCGACGACAAGGCCGGAGGCGGCGGTGAGGGCGGCAACGGTCCAGATGGCGGCGGTCAGTCCGTATGCGGCGGCGATGGCTCCGGCGAGGAGGGCTCCGACGGCGAAGCCGCCGTCTCGCCATAGTCGGTAGACGCCGACCGCCCGGGCGCGCCAGGCGGGGTGGGCGACGTCGCCGATGACGGCGAGGAGGGTCGGGTAGACCAGGGCGGTGCCGATGCCGAGGAGGACTTGGGCTGTGGCCCAGACGGGGAAGGCGGTGCCGGCGGCGACCAGGGCGATGGCTGCGGCCTGGAGGAGCATGCCAGCGGTGATGAGGTGTTTGCGGCCGACGCGGTCGGACCACCAGCCGGTGAGGAGCTGGCCGGCGCCCCAGACCGCGGGGTAGATGGCGGCCAGGATGCCGATCTGTGCGATGGACAGGCCGTGGGCGGCGAAGAGCAGGGGGAAGATGCCCCAGGCGAGGGCGTCGTTGAGGTTGTTGACCATGCCCGCCTGGCTCGCGGCGGACAGGGCCTTGTCAGTGAAGCTGGTGCGGCGGGTGACCTGGGCGGTCGTCAGGGCCGTTTCCGCCGTGGACTGCACCGGGTGGAGGGCTGCCTCGGCGCGGGCGTGTTCACGAGTCTCGCGGACGAGGAAGGTGGACATGCCGAGGCCGAGGGCGGCGTAGGCGGCACCGAGCAGGAACGGCTCGGGACGCAGGCCGTAGTGAGAGGCGATGGCACCGGTGGCCAGGGAGGTGGCCGCGACCGCGACGTACCCGGCGGCTTCGTTGAAGCCCATGGCGAGGCCGCGGCGTTCGGGGCCGGCGAGGTCGATCTTCATGATGACGGTGGTGGACCACGTCAGGCCCTGGGAGGCGCCGAGGAGGATGTTCGCGGCGACGATCCAGCCCCAGGTCGGGCCCCAGGCCAGCATGGCGGGAACGGGCAGGGCGATCAGCCAGCCCGCGATGAGGACGGGCTTGCGGCCGTAGCGGTCCGAGAGGGTCCCGGCGAAGAAGTTGACGGCCGCCTTCGTGGCGCCGAAGGCCAGGATGTAGGTCAGCGCGAACGCGGACGCGGCCAGGTGGAAGACCTGGTCGGCGAGCAGGGGCAGGACGACGCGTTCCTGGCCGAGCATACCGCCGACGAGCGCGTTGACGGCGACGAGCAGGGTGAACTGGGCGAGGTTGGCGCGCAGCCCGAGCCGGATCCCCGGGCGGTCGGCGGTCGGGTGCACGGGGGCGGGAGTGTTCACTCGCCTTCCTCGAGTGCGTTGCCGGTCGCGTTGGCCCAGTCGCCGGGGCCGCCGTCGAGGACGGCGAGGTTCCGGTGTCCGGCGCGCTGGAGGAGGCTGGCGGCGGTCATGGCGCGTTCGCCGTGCCCGCATGCCACGACCGCCCCGGCCGGAGCCTCGTCCGTGCGCGTGGGGAGGTCGCCGAGTTCGATGCCGATGGCGCCCGGGATGTGGCCGGCGGTGTGCTCGGCCTTCTGCCGGATGTCCAGCACCGGCCGCCCGGCGATCCGGTCAGCGGAGACGAGGTCGATCGTCTCTCGTGCACCGCCCTGGGCAGTCCAGGCGTCCGTGCCGCCGTCAAGGAATCCGGCAAGCCGTTCGTAACCGATCTTCAACGCTTGCCAGCTGATCTCGGCCAAGTCCTGGCCGGGGGCGGCGACGAAGACGAGTGGGGCGTCGTCGGGCAGCAGCCAGCCCAGCCAGGTGGCGAACTGGTCCCGCAGCGGGATCGAGATCGCACCGGGAATGTGACCGGTGGCGAAGTCGGCCACCGGGCGTACGTCGACGAGCTGAGCGCCGTCGGCGAGCAGCGTCCGTACACGCTGGGTGTGGAGCGCGGGCAGGAGCGGGGCGCCGGCCAGGATGGCGGGGCCGCGGCGGTTCGCCTCGCCGAGTCGGTCGAAGTAGGCGGGGTAGGAGCCGAGGCTGTCCAGCAGTTGCGCGACGAAGGTGTCCTCGTCGGGTGCGGCCAGCAGTGGGTTGGCGTGCTTCTGGGCGCCGATGGTAGTGGTGCGCTCGGCCCCGGGCGGGGCGGAGCAGAAGGACCCAGCGCCATGGGTGGGCCACACCGCTACGGCATCGGGCAGGCGGGCCAGACGCTTCAGTGAGTGGTACTGCGCGCGGGCCAGCTCCTCCGTCCGGTCGGAGCCGAGGAGGTCGGTGCGGGCGGCGGAACCGACGATCAGCGAGCCGCCGGTGAACACGCCGAGCTCCAGGTCCCCGTCGAGGAGGAGGAAGGACAGGTGCTCGTCGGTGTGGCCGGGCGTGGCCAGGGCCCGCAGGGTCAGCCCGCCGAGGTCGACCTCGGCGCCGTCTCCCAGGCCGTGGTGGGCGAAGGCCCGCATCCCGGCGGTGGAGGCGAGTACGGCGGCGCCGTCGTCGTGGGCGAGCTGGACGGCGCCGGAGAGGAAGTCGGCGTGCAGGTGGGTGTCGGCCGCGAACGCGACCCGCAGCCCGCGCCGCTTGGCCGCGGCGTGCAGGGCGCGCAGGTCCCGTGCGGCGTCGACGGCCAGGGCCCGGCCGTCGCCGAGGTCGACGAGGTAGGCGCTGTTGCCCAGGCCGTGGTCGACGAGCGGTACGAGGTGATCGTCGGCGAAGCCCATAGGGTCCTCCAGGTGTCAGGGTAGATGCCGGGTCGCTTCAGCGCCCGCCCTCATTTACAATATTCCATGGATCTATGGAGGATGTCATGGGAGACCCCGAGCGCAAGACCGCGCTGTACGACGCCTTCGCCCGCACGGGCAAGGCACTGAGCAACGGCAAGCGCCTGGAGCTGCTCGACCTTCTCGCTCAGGGCGAGCGCACCGTCGACGGCCTCGCCAAGGCCGCCGCCCTCAACCTGACCACCGCCTCTGCCCACCTGCAGACCCTCAAGCAGGCCGGGCTCGTCGCCACCCGCCGCGACGGCGTACGCATCCACTACCGCCTCGCCGGCGACGACGTCGCCGCCCTCTACGCCCTCCTGCGCAACGTCGCTCAGGCCCGCCAGGACGCCGTCGAGCCCGCCCGCACGGCCTACCTCGGCACCGACCACGCCGAAGAGGTCCGCCGCGAGGACCTCCTCACCCGCGCGCAGTCCGGCGAAATCGTGGTCCTCGACGTCCGCCCCGCGGAGGAGTACGCCGCCGGCCACATCCCCGGAGCCCTCTCCATCCCCGTCACCGAACTCGCCGACCGCATCAGCGAACTCCCCGCAGATGTGGAAGTCGTCGCGTACTGCCGGGGCGCCTACTGCGTCATGGCCTACGACGCCGTACGCCTGCTGCAAGACCACGGCCGCAGAGCCGTCCGCCTCACCGACGGCATGCTCGAATGGCGCCTGGCAGAGCTGCCTGTGGACACGGAGAGCGCCGCATGACGTCCACACGCCCCGCCCTGGGTGACGGGCCGATCTACCTCGACTGCAACGCCACCACACCTGTCGATCCCCGAGTCGCCGAGGCGGCACTGGCTCATGACGGCCCTGGGCGCGCCGCTTGGTGTGGGGAAAGCCGTCGTCTGACTGGAGCAGGCCGATGCCCTCCCACGCGAAGATCGAGCGCCGGACGGCCCAGAGCAGTGCACCGGGCGTCAGACAGGCCGAGGCTCGGGGCGGCCCTCGTGTCCCGGGGTCTACGGGTGGTGGGGCCGGGTGTGCGTCGGGTATTCCGCGTATTCGGGGCACTCAGGGTTACGGCACGGGCCCGGTTCCCACACCGGAACGAAGACCCCGAGTGTCTTGTGTCGTCGCTTGACGACAGTGTCGATGGTCTGCTTGCAGACCGGGCACAGGAGCACGCCTTGCGGCCCGGTCTCATGTTCGCTTTTACCCATTCTTTAATATTAGAACGTGGTGGGGGATTGGTCAGGGGGACGCGTGGTAGCCATCTGTCGATGGCGCCCGGGGTCAGTTCACCGGCCGGGGCGGGCCGTCGGGCTGCTCATCCTGCTCGCCAGCGGAGTCTTCGGGAGCGGCGGTGTCCGGGTCGGCTATGTCTGCGGATGGTGCGCTCCGATCGATGTCGTCGGCTCCTGGCGGCTTGTGTGGGGCTGGTCTGAGCAGGCTGAGGACGACCGCCGCGGCGAGGATGGCGGCGATGACGGCCAGGCTGATCGGGGAGGGGATCTCCGGGATCGCGGGGCTGATCATCTTGTGGGATGCCTGGAGGATGAGCTTGACGCCGATGAAAGACAGGATGACCGCGAGGCCGACGTTGAGATAGTGGAAACGGTCCAGGAGGCCGGAGAGCATGAAGTACAGGGCACGCAGGCCCAGGATGGCGAAGGCGTTGCTGGTGTACACGATGAAGGCGTCGTCGCTGACGGCCAGGACGGCCGGGACGCTGTCGACGGCGAAGATCAGGTCGGCCGCCTCGATCGCCGCCACCACAGCGAGGAGCGGCGTGGCCACGCGCCTGCCGGCCTCCTTGACGAAGAACTTCGTTCCGGCGTACTCGTCACGGACCGGGATGATCCTCCTCAGCATCCTCACGGCGAAGCTGTTGCCCGGGTCGAAGGCGTCCTCCTCCTCTTTGAGGAGCTTGTACGTGCTGTAGAAGAGGACGGCGGCGAAGGCGAACAGCACTGCGGTGAAGCGGCTGACCACGGCCACGCCGAGAGACAGGAAGATCCCGCGGAAGACCAGGGCCCCCATCACGCCGAAGAACAGCACCCGGTGCTGGTAGGCGCGAGGGACCTTGAAATAGGCGAAGATCACCGCGAATACGAAAAGGTTGTCGACCGACAGGCTCTTCTCCAGCAGCCACGCGGTCGTGTACTCGGTTCCAGCCGTCGTGCCCAGGACGAGGAAGACGACCGCACCGAAGATCAGGGCGAGGCTCACCCACAGCCCGCTCCAGGCGGCGGCCTCTTTGAACCCGATGACGTGCGCGCTGCGGTGGGCCAGCAAGTCCACCGCCAGCGATACCACCACTGTCACGGCGAACGCTGCCCACAGCCAGAGCGGAACCTCAAGCACGCCAGCCACTCTCCCCGGAGCCGACGCCGCGCCGGCCCTTATACAGGAGTCTGCGGTATATCACCCCGATCGGCGCGGCCGGACGCGGATCAAAGAGCCGCACCACACCGCGAAATGCCGGGCGATCACGACCGGAAGCCGGGAGGGCGGGGAGGGCTGCGGAGGGGCATGCTTCGAGTAGTACCTGCGTGTCCGGCCAGGGAGGTTCATGATGCCTCGCAGTCACCACTTCCACCTCGATACCGCGGGCCACTCGGTGACCGTGAACATCCACACGGGTCTCCACGGCGATGCCGAACTGCTGGTCGACGGCAAAGAGACCGGCCGCACCGAAGTACACGGGAACCGGCCCTTGATCATGTCCGGTGAACTGCCGACCGACCCTCCCCGGCAGCTCAGTGTGCGGATCATGCCCGGACCCGGGACGCCTCGGTGTGCGGCGGTGATCGAGGGAAATGTGGAGTGGATGTCCCCACGCAGGTTCTGAACGGGCACCGTCGCGCTGAGGGCGAGCCGTACCGGTTGTTGCGGGGCGGGCTCGCCGTCCGTCCCCCGGGACACCGTCGTCTACGCCGTACCCGGGACGGGACGGGACGCGTCCTGGAGATCGCAGTGGGCGGCCGTCGACCGCGAGGCTTCGCCGCCCTGATGCTGAGTAGCATGCTCGCCCAGGAACCGCTTCGGTTCAGGCTTCCACTACGCCGAGCTGCTTCAGCAGCCCGAGGTCGTCGAAGTTCCACCAGCTCTCCGCGATCTTGCCGCCTGCGCAGCGGAAGGTCGCGTGCGCGGTTCCAGAGACCTCGCGGCCGGTAGCTTCCATGCCCTGGTACGCGGCCACGTGGCGCCCCTTAAAGGTCAACCGGACGCACACCGTGTCACCTTCGGCCACCAAGCTCTCGATGGTGGCCCGGGGTTCGAAGGCCGTCATGGTCTCCCGGTTCTCGGCCTTGGCCTGCTCGAGGCCCATGTCGTACGAGGACAGGGACGGGTCGTGTTCCCGGTAGTCGGCGGTGCAGATCGCGTCCGCCGCGTCGACGTTTCCGGCCAGATGCGGGCGGCGGGCAGGTCGATGACGACCTTGTCGGGATCGGTGGCGTAGTTGAACTGGCCGACGAGGTTGTTGGAGGAGGCGAAGAACAGCTCGCCCGTCACTCGGTAGACCGTGGTGCCGTCGGCGGTGGTGACAGGAGTGACGTTGCGTCTCCGAGGCCCGCTGGATACGCCATGCCCACGCCCACCTGCGGTATCTCTTCCCGTACCTGCCCCGCCAGCCGGGCTGGAACAAGCGGCTGCGGCGGGCGTCGGGCCTGGTCAGGCGGGTCTTGCGGGAGCTGGCCACCGACACCGACCTGTGGTGTGGATCGTGGACTCCACACCGGTGGAGTGCGGACGCTCCCGCGAGACCGCGAAACGCTCCGACCTGGCCGGATGGGCCGAGTACGGCTACTGCGCCAGCCACTCACTGTTCTTCTGGGGCCTGCGCCTGCACCTGGTCTGCACCCTGCACGGCCTGCCCATCGCCTTCGCCCTGACCGGCGCCAAAGCCGCCGAACGCGAGGTCCTGCTCGACATCCTGGCCATTGATCCCGGGCTGCTGGCCGACCGTCCGGCACCGACGCTGCTGCTAGGTGGGCAACGCGCTTGGCGAAGATCACCATGGCGGTGACCGAGCCGACGGCGACACCGATGGCCAGGTTGTGGGTGACCACCATGCAGACGATGGGGATCGCCATGACGGCGATCTCTCCGGTCGGCATCCGCTCGAGGGTCTTCGGCGCGATGGAGTGCCAGTCGAAGGTCGCGAACGACACCATCACCATGACGGCGACCAGGGCGGCCATGGGATGTCGGAGACGACCGGGCCGAAGACGATGCACAGCACCATCGGGAACGCGCCGGCCAGGAAGGTGGACAGGCGGGTATGGGAACCCGAGACCGGCCGAGCATCGCGCAGCCGCCCTTACCACGGAAGAAGCCGGTGACGATGTTGGCGATGCCCTGGCCGATGGACTCGCGGGTCTTCGAGGAGTGGGTGTCGGTGATCTCGTCGACGAGCTTCGCAGTCATCAGGGACTCCATCAGGCCGACCAGCGCCATGGCGAAGGCGTACGGGGCGATGGTGATCAGCGTGTCCAGGGCGAACGGCACGTCGGGCAGGCCCGGTACCGACAGGGAGGACGGCAGGGCTCCCTTGTCGCCCACGGCCGGCACCGCGATGGCCGCGCCCGACCGTGATGACGGTCAGGATGGCGATGGAGACCAGCGGGGCCAGGATGACGGTGGTGATCTTCGGGAGGAACTCCATGATGGCCAGGCCCGCCGCGATCAGCGGGTAGACCGTCCAGGGGACGTTTCGCATCTCGGGGACCTGAGCCATGAAGATCAGGATGGCGAGCGAGTTGACGAAGCCGGCCATCACTGAGCGCGGGATGCACGGCATCAGCTTCGCCACGCCCAGCGCGCCCAGGACGATCTGGAAGACATCAGCCAGGATGACCGCGGCGACCAGGTAGCCCAGACCGTGTTCACGGTTCAGCGGAGCGATCACCAGCGCAACCGCATCGGTCGCGGCCGAGATCATTGCCCGGTGCCCGCCGACGGAACAGGCCGACCGCCGGATCGACGCCGGCGGTGATCGAGAACGAGATCGCCTCCGGGATCAGCGCCAGCGCGACCACCAGGCCTGCCAGCACTTCGGTGCGCCACACCTTCGGATCGGACAGCCAGTCCGGGCGCAGGCCGCGGCCACTTGCCGCCTGGTCGGCCGGTGTCGGCGCCTACTACCTCCTCATCGGGGCACTGGCCGTGTCCATGACGGACTTCCTCACCGACAACCCGCACTTCGCCGA
>NZ_JCAXEG010000023.1:0-75119 GCF_059758875.1 Streptomyces sp. GQ60
CAGCCGGTGCCGGTGCCCGCCACTCCCGGCGACATGACCGGCGACAACAAGCCGGACCTCGTCGCGGTCGATGACGCCGGCAAGCTTCTCCTGTACCCCGGCATGGGCACCGGCGCCCTCGGAGCACCCAAGGTCATCGGTACCGGCGGCTGGTCGGGATCCTCCGTGACGCACCGCGGCGACTGGACCGGTGACGCCAAGGAGGACATCGTCGCCCGCGTCGGCGGCGAGCTGCGCGTCTACCCCAACCGCGGCGACGGCACGCTCAACGCGCCGATCAGAATCGGCTCGGGCCTGCCCACCACCGCCCAGGTCGTCGGCGCCGGCGATGTCACGAAGGACGGCCACCCCGACCTCGTCGTCCAGCACTCCGACAAGCTGTACCTGTACGCGGGCACCGCGGCCCCCGCGCCGTCCGTCGCCGCCCCCGTCCTCATCGGCACCTCCGGTTGGGACGTCATGGACCTCACCGCCCCCGGCGACGCGGACAAGGACGGCCGCGTCGACCTGATCGCCCGCGACAGCCGGGACGGCATTCTGTACCACTACCTCGGCCAGCCCGACGGAAAGACCTTCAGCGACCGCACCGAGTACGGCCGCGGGTACACCACCGCCTACCGGCCCCTGATCGCCGGCGCCGCCGACGCCAACGGTGACGGCACCGCCGACACGTGGGCCACCGCGGCCGACGGCACCCTGAAGTTCTACAAGGGCGGAACCTCGATCCACGGCCCGATCGACGGCCCGAGCATCCAGGTCGGCACCGGCGGCTGGGGGACCATCAAGTCCATCAGCTGACCCGGCTCTCCCGTCACCCGATGCGTGGCTCCGCAACGGGGCCTCCGGCCTCCGGCCTGCGTTTCCCCCGCCCCCATCGCGCCCCGACCGCGCCCCGACCGCCCCAGTCTTCCCTTGGGCCGGTCGGGGCGTCCCCGCGTCTCCGCCCCCACATGCGTGTGCTCCGGGACGGACGCCGACGCGCGGCTTCGAGACCGCCAACAGGCCTGTCGCTGCCGGATGTTGGCCGGAACCCGTAGAACCTGGAGACCGATCGGGGCGTCTTCCGCCACGGCGTGTGAAGCTGTGGCTCTTACGGGGACGAGGGGGAACGCGTTGTGGCTGCTCCGCTCCAGGACGGCGATCCACGACAGCTGGGCACCTACTACCTCGACGGTCGACTCGGCGCGGGTGGTCAGGGAGTGGTGTTCGAGGGCTACGGCGTCGACGGCCGCCGCGTGGCCGTCAAGGTCCTGCGGGACGTGTCCGACGGCGACCGCGACGCGCTCGGCAAGGAGCTTCGGGCATGGCGCCGCGTGGCGCCCTTCTGCACGACCAAGGTGCTCCACGACGACCTCGAAGGCCCGGTTCCGTTCGTCGTCAGCGAGTACGTTCCCGGCCCCGATCTGCGGCGCGCGGTCGACGAGGGCGGCCCGTACGGGCCCGAGGAGCTACTGCGGCTGGCGATCGGCGTGGCCACCGCCCTGGTAGCCGTCCACCGGGCCGGTGTCGTCCACCGGGACCTGAAGCCCGAGAACATCCTTCTCGGGCCCGACGGCCCACGCGTGATCGACTTCGGCATCGCCCGGATCGTGGAGGGCACCGCCACCACCGGCATGCCCATGGGCACCCTGCGCTACATGCCCCCCGAGCGGTACAACGGCGAGCACGGTGACGGCGCGGTCGACGTGTGGGGCTGGGGCGCGGTCGTACTGTTCGCGGCCACCGGACGGCACGCCTTCGACGCGCCCCACGCGGCCGCGCTGACCTGGTGCGTGGCCACCCACGAGCCGGACACCTCCGTGCTGGCGGAGCCGCTGCGTTCGCTGGTGGCGACGGCGCTGGCCAAGGACCCGCGGCAGCGGCCGACTTCGGAGGAGCTGCTGCTCTCCCTGGTCGGCCGGGCGGATCTGGCGGAGGCGGTGGGGAGGGTCGGTCCGGGACGGGCGGGCGTCTCCACCGCACCCACCCGGGCCGAGCTCGCGGAGGAGGTGTTCGCCGGGCTGGACCTCCGGGCACAGGAGATGGTGGCTCCGGTGATGCTACGGCTGGTGGCCCCGGGGAGCCGTGCCGAGGACACCCTGCGCTCGGCGCGACGGAGCGAGTTCCGCCACAGCCAAGCGCCGTCCGAGGTGCTGGAACGGGTGCTGTCCGCGTACACCGAGGCCGGGGTGCTGGTGTGGGAGGGCGAGGAGGTCTCCTTGTCCGGTGCCGCGCTCATCCGCTCCTGGCCGCGACTGCGGGAGTGGGTGGAGGGCGAACGTACGGGCCTGGGCGTCCACCAGAGGCTGGCCGACGCCTCGCGGCTCTGGGACGACCACGGGCGCAAGAACGGGGACGTGCTCCAGGGCACGGCGTTGGAACGGGTGAGCGGCTGGGCCGCGACGGGCCGCCACAACCTCGCCCTGAACGGCGTCGAGCGCGCCTTCCTGGCAGCCGGCGCACGTCTGGCCCGCCGCCGGACCCGTGTGCGGGCGCTCTTCACCGGCGTCGTGAGCGTCCTTCTCGTCTTCGCGGTCGGTGCCGCCGCCGTCGCCTTCGAGCAGCGGCGCGCGGCCGTCCGCGAACGCGACACGGTGAAGTACCAGCAGGTCCTCGCCAACGCCGACCGCCTGTACGACGTCGATCTCTCCCCGGCGGCCCAACTCGCACTCGCCGCACACCGGATGCGCCCCGGCGAAGCGACCGCCACCCGGCTGGTCGCCGCCGCGAACAGCCCGCTGTCCACGCCGCTGCCCGGCATCGACAAACCGGTGACCAGCGTGGCCTACAGCCCCGACGGGCGGGTCCTGGCGGTGGGCCTGAGGGTGACCGATGGTTCCACCGTCCAACTGTGGAACGTCGCCGACCCCATGAGTCCGGCTCTCCTCTCGCAGTTTGCGGGCAGCGATACCAACGACGTCGCCTCGCTGTCCTTCAGCCCGGACGGGCGCACGCTGGCAACGGGCGGAAGCGACAAGATGGTGCGCCTCTGGAACGTTGCGGACCCAGCCCACCCCTCGGCCATCGGTCGGCCCCTGCAGGGTATGGGTTTCGTCTGGTCAGTGGCGTTCAGCCCGAACGGGGCCTTCCTGGCCGCGGCGGCCGATACGACCACCTCGGGGAGCGGGGTGTGGCTGTGGAACGTCACGGACCCGTCCACGCCCGTGTTGACGCGTCGTGTGGACGCCGATGCATCCCAGTCGGTCGCCTTCAGCCGGGACGGGCGCCGACTGGCCGCCGTCGTTCGGTCGGAGCCCACGAAGTTCGCGCTCCGGCTGTGGACCCTTCCGGACCCCGCGCAGCCCGCGGTCGAAGGCCCCACGGCTACGGTCGGCGTCGATGCGCTGGCGTCCCTGGCGTTCTCTCCGGACGGGCGCACCCTCGCGACCGGCGGGAACGACACCACGGTGAGGCTGTGGAACATCAGCGACCCGACCCGGGTCACCCCGGCCACGGACCTCGATATGCCCCTCTACGGTCACACCGCCGCGGTCAAGTCGCTCGCCTTCAGCCCGGACGGTGCCACGCTGGTCACGGGCGCCAACGACCATGCGGCGCGGTTGTGGGACGTTTCCGAGCCCAGGACGGCAAAGGGATGGGGACAGCCGCTGGCCGGCCACTCGGCCCCTGTTCGAGCGGTCGCGTTCAGCCCTGACGGGCGCACGGTGGCCACCGGTGGCGGCGATCACGCCGTGCGGTTGTGGACGCTGCCTCCCGCCGTGCCGGTCTCCACCGTGCCGGTCTCCACCGCGCCGGCCGATGCCCACGGTTCCGCCCTGTCCGCAGCGTTCAGCCCGGACTGGCGGCTGATGGCCACCGTCGGCATGGACGAGAGCCTGCGCCTGTGGGACGTCTCCGACCCGAAGCGGACCACCGCCTTGGGCAAGTCCCTGCCCGACGCCCAGTGGGCGGTGTTCAGCCCGAACGCACGGACACTTGCCGTCGGCGGCCGGACCCTCGACAACGGCGACTTCGGCTATACCGTGAGGCTGTGGGACGTCGCCGACCCGGCCGCGCCCCATCTCCTGGGTCCGCCCCTGACCGGGGTCGGCTCGGCGGTGTTCTCCCCGGACGGGCGCACCCTGGCCACCACGGCCGCGATCGCCTCGGACGGCCACGCGGTGCGGTTGTGGAGCCTCGCCGATCCCCGCCACCCCCAGCCCCTGGGCCGGCCGCTGGCCGGGCACGGCAAACAGGTCCTCGCGCTGGCCTTCAGCCCCGACGGACGCGTTCTGGCCAGTGCCTCCCGCGACAAGACCGTGCGGTTGTGGAACGTGGCCGACGCCGCCCGGGCCACGACCCTGGGCCCGGCTCTGACCGGTCACATAGCCGACGTCAGCTCTGTCCGTTTCGCTCCGGACGGCCTCACGTTGGCCACCGGCAGCGCCGACAACACGGTACGCCTGTGGAGCGTGGCCGACCCCGGCCGGCCCGCGCCGCTCGGCCAGCAGCTCACCGGCCACACACAGCCGGTCGCCGACATGGCCTTCAGGCACGACGGCCGGATCCTCGCCACCGCCGCGTACGACGGCACCGTACGGCTGTGGGACATGGCCTCCCCGGCCACGCGGCAGCCTTCCACCCAGTCGTTGACCGGGTACGCCGGCGGGTTCGCCCAGGTCGCCTTCAGTCCGGACGGGCAGACGCTGGCGACGCGGAACGCGAACCAAGCGATCCAGCGGTGGGACATGAACGTCAGCCACGCCATCGACCGGGTCTGCGCCGCCACGCGCACCACCCTGACGCCGGACACCTGGCGGCGGTACGTCGGCGACACCGTGCGCTATTCGGCGCCGTGCGCCTGAACCGCCACGACTGCCGCTGTGCCGGGCGATTGTCCTGAACTGGCCTCGGTCGGCGGGTTACTTGGGATCCACGGGACGCGCCCTAGTGACGGATCGCGGCCACCGCTGCTCGGGCCAGGTGTTCGGCCTCGGCCACCGCGCCGGCCGATTGCGTCCGGGTCTCGCTGTACGAGACACGGACGATGACATTGGCCTCGCGTACCAGCACGGTCGCCTTGTCTCGATACGCCTCGGCGCCGAGACCCGGCACCGGATCCCAGCTCCGGCCGTGGTCGCGGGCCATGAGGCTCTGGAGCCGGTCGCGGGCCGCGGCTTCGCCGCTTCGGGGGGACTCGAGGTGTCCCCACTGCCATCGCTCATAGCCGAGCCTGAGGGCCGCCGCGTCGTTCTTGGCCTCGCACACCTCCTGCTTGACCAGCACCCGCTCCCGCGGGTCCCGCACGGGGATGACACCGGGCAGCAGCCTGCGGGCCGGTTCGGCGAGGACCCCACATGGGTCGGGGATCCCGGCGACCTCGGTCCTGCCGGGCCACCAGGGCGCGTTCCACGGCCGGCCGGCGAGAAGGGTGCCGAGGAGCAGGAGCATGAGCATTCCGATACCCGTGCGGAACACGATGCGGCGTGCCCTGCGCTGTCCGCGCGAGAGCTGGCCGGACGGTTCCGGCAGTGTGGTCGGCGTCATGATCGTCCCCCATCGGCATCTGCGGCCGCGAACCTACCAGCAGACGGTCGGGGGAAGCCCGCGGTATCGGTACCCGAGGCGTAGGACGAGGGTGGAGCGAAGCCCGTCAGGCTCCTCTACGACGGACAGCCTCCAGTGTGGATGGTCCTCGGCACCGAGCTCGCGGCGTGCAGCGGCCTCGACCGCGAGGCACCTCCCAGGACGGGAGGTCAGCAGCTCCAGCTGTAGAGGCTGCCACCCGTATTCACCCAGGTCCCCGCAGGCGCGTCGCAGCCCGGCCTCGCCCTCCGCCACGGCGGTGGTGGCCCTCGCGCTCAACCTTCTAGATGGTCGGCTGAGTGGGAGGTGTACTGGGCCGCGTACTCCTGGCTGGGCGGGACGACGGTGATGACGTCGATCAGTACGCCGTCGGGAGCGGCGACGATGAAGTGGCGCTGGCCGAACTCCTCGGTGCGCAGGGGCAGTACTTCGGGCAGGCCGGCCTCCGAGACGAGTCGCTGGTGCTCGCTGTCCACGTCGTCCACTTCGAAGTTCAGCAGCAAGCCGCCCTGGAGCGCGATCCGGTGGCTCTCGGGGACGGTCGGGTGGGTGTGGTCCAGGAGGGCCAGCTCGTACTGCGGGGCGTCGGGTCGGCGCAGGCTGACGTACCAGTCCGCCTCGAAGGTGACCTCGAACCCGAGGTGGCGGACGTAGAAGTCGCGGGAGGCTGCCACGTCTCGCGTGGCGAGCACCGGGTAGAAACCGCCGAGCGTGGGAGCGGGCATCGTCGTGAGGTCGTTGGTCATGGCAGGAGTTCCCTCGTTCCATTTCGCATACCCTGGGTATGTGAACCGTGAGGGCTAGCATACCTTCGGTACGCGAAATGGAAAGGGTGGTGAGCGCGGTGGCGGTCAACCGGGCGGAGCAGCGGGCGGCCACGCGGCGGGCCCTGCTGGCCGAAGGACGGCGCAGGTTCGCCGCGGATGGTTACCACCATGTGGTGCTGGCCGAGGTGGCGCGGGCCGCCGGCGTCACCAAGGGGGCCGCCTACCACCACTTCGACAGCAAAGCGGGGCTCTTCCGCGCCGTCGTCGCCGAGCTCCAGCAGGAACTGGGGGAGCGGGTCGCGACCGCGGCAGAGCTGCACGAAGACCTCTGGGAGCAGCTGCGAGCCGGCTGCCGCGCCTTCCTGGCCGCGGGGACCGACCCGGCGGTCCGACAGATCGTGCTGGTCGACGCGCCGACCGTGCTGGGTTGGGACGCGTGGCGGACCATGGACGAGGAGTCCTCCGCACGCCACCTCGTCGAGGCCCTGACCGCGCTCGTGGCAGCCGGGATCATCGCCGGTCAGCCGGTGGAGCCCCTGGCCCGGCTGCTGTCCGGGGCGATGAACGAGGCAGCGCTCTGGATCGCGCGGGGCGGGGATCCCCAAGCCGCCGAGCAGGCACTCGACCGGCTCCTGTCAGGGCTGCGCACTCCGGACTGACGCCCGGACTGACACCCGTGCGGACACTCGCCACGGCTCCTGTACGAGAGCGCTCGGGTCCGCGGTCCGTATCGACGTGACCGCGGGGAGGAAAAGGTCCTCTGTGAACAGCGGTTCGGGGTCGGGAACCGTTCCGCGTGATCGTGCGTGAGTTCTTCATGGGCAGTCGTTGGTGGAGGAGACCTGATGAAGACGCGGGCGATGGTGGGCGTGGCAGCGGTATCGGCATGCATGGCGCTGATGACGTGCGGTTGCGCTCCGGACGGAGCGGCGAAGAACGCCGACGCGAAGCCTTCGCAGCCGTCCGCGTCCACACCTGCGAACGTACCGTCGGGCACGCCGTCCGCATCCGCCGGATCCGCCGCAACCGAGCAGCCTTCGGCCACGGTCACCGCTGACCTGCCCGCGCCCAGGACGAAGGAGCGCGCGATCCAGCGGTACGAGCAGTACCTCCACGGCCTCGGCCGGGAGGACATCGGCACGGTCTGCGAGGTAGCCGGGCCAGGCGCGAAGAAGGCAGAGGATCAAGGGTTCGGCCCGTGCACGAAGACGTACGCGATCGTGTTCCAGATGATTTCTCCCGAGCAGAAGAAGGCCCTGCGAACCGCGACGGTCGATCCGCAGCGCGTTCAAGTCCGCACCCTCGACACGATCGAGATGCCGCTCGAAGCGGTCAGGTCCTCCGCCACCTTCTCCGAGGAAGACCTCGGCAGCTACGTCCTGGAATACCTCAAGGACGACTACTACATCACCGACGGGAAGTGACGCTCCGGCCGCGAAGACCCCGCCGGCTAAGGGGGCCGCGGCCGGAATGACGACAGCCTGCACCACGCGCGTGCGTACGCTCACCCGGCCAGGGCGACGAGTCGCCGGTATTCGAGCTGGTCGGCCCGCCGGGCGGTGAGGTGGACGTGAACGTCGGCGAAGTACTCCTTCAACGCGGCGTACCCGGCCGTGTACGTCTCCTCCTGCTCGCCGGCGTCGGGCGGCATCCAGAAGATCAGCAGTTGCGTGTTCCTTCGCATGCCCTCGGGGCTGGCGAAGGACAGCTCATGGACGACCAGCCGCGGCTGATCCGCGGGCAGGGCCCGCACCAAGTCCTCGTGGGTCAAGTTTCCCTCCAACTCGGCGACCAGGACGTCCGGGACCTCCGCGTAGCGGAGGATCACGGTGTTGATCTCCCGCCTCTCCCGCAGATGGTTCAGCGCTGCAAGGGAGTTCTCCGAAAGGGCGGTCGGGCTGCTCACAGGCGCCTCACCTCGGTGTTGTTCACGGCCTGGGAATCAGGAAGGGCTCGACGAGCGGGCGGAGGAAGACCAAGGCACTGGCCGGCCGGGGTGGACCGGGCGGCAGGCCGGTGGTCAGGTGTGGAGGCGGCTGTTGGTGCCGTCGTGGCTGTCTGCGTGTTCATCGTCGAACCAGTAGTCACCGGCCGCGAGGTAGCGGAAGGAGTGTGCGCCGTGGGCCGGCAGAGCGACGGTCGCGGCGCGGGTGCCGTCCCCGCGGGGCTCGAGGGGGTGGGCTGTGGGGTTCCAGTGGTTGAAGTCTCCGACGACGCTGACCGGCCCGTCCGGAGTGTCCTCGGGCAGGATGAAAGTGACCTGGGTGCGGCTCTTGAGCTGCTTGCGTTCGAGCACGGAAAGGACTCCAGCCACAAAGAGGGGGAACCAGCCCGGCCATCCTCGCGCCGGTGTGCGTGCAGCGAGGCGGTACAGCGCCGTGGGCGGGGAGGAGACCACCCGGGTGGCCGCGAGCCGCACGACGGGGGCCACGGCGGGGCCGCGCGAGCGGCGGCGAAGGCCCCGCACGCGGCTGCTGCGCCGGTCCCTACGCGAGCCCGCCGCGCCCCACTGTGCCGCCGGAGCGGTGTGGGCCCGGGCAGGCACGCCGCCGGGCCGCAGCGGTACCGCCGGGTTAGGTGCGGGGCAGGGGCAGCCGTCCGGTAGCGAGATCGCGCCCGAGGCGACTCGCGCCCGCCAGGGCGGCCAGGGCCGGCAGCGCGTACAGCAGTCCTCGCGTCCCCTGCCGGCCACGACCGCGTCGGTCCGTTCCGGTCACCGCTACCGAAGATGTGCGGCGGCCTCGTCGAGCTCGGAATCGAGTGCCAGGGCGGCGGTGATGAGAGCGAGGTGGGTGAAGGCCTGGGGAAAGTTGCCGAGCTGTTCGCCGGTGGGGCCGATCTCCTCTGCGAACAGACCTACGTGGTTGGCGTAGGTGAGCATCTTGTCGAAGGCGTAGCGGGCCTGTTCGAGCCGTCCCGCTCTTGCGAGGGCGTGGACGTACAGGAAGCTGCAGAGGGAGAAGGTGCCTTCGGATCCCTTGAGGCCGTCGGGTGAGGCGGCGGGGTCGTAGCGGTAGACGAGGCTGTCGGAGACGAGCTCGATGTCCATGGCGTCGAGCGTGGAGAGCCAGCGCGGGTCCTTGGGGGCGATGAAGCCGACGAGGGGCATCAGGAGCAGCGAGGCGTCCAGGACGGTACTGCCGTATTGCTGCACGAAAGCCTGGCGCTCCTGGCTCCAGCCGCGGGTCATGATCTGGTCCATGACGGTGTCGCGCACCGCGGTCCAGCGGGGCAGATCCGCGGGGCGGGCGGTGGCGGTGGCCTGGCGGATCCCACGGTCGAGGGCCACCCAGCACATGAGGCGGCTGTACGTGAAGTCCTTCTGGCCGCCGCGGGTCTCCCAGATGCCTTCGTCGGGGCGGTCCCAGTTCTCGCACAGCCAGTCGAGCAACCCGGCGAAGCGCTGCCAGCCGTCATAGCCCACGACGTCGGTGACCTGGCCGGCCTGGGCGAGGGCGTACACGGCCTCCCCGTAGATGTCGAGCTGTAGTTGGTCGGCCGCTCCGTTGCCCGCCCGCACCGGGGCGGAGCCCCGCCAGCCTTCGAGGTGCTCCAAGACCTCTTCGGTGAGGTAGGGGTCGCCGTCGATCCGGTACATGATCTGCAGGGGTTCGCCGTTGGGGGCTCCGCCGTCCTGGAGGCGCTGTCCGAGCCAGGTGCGGAAGGCGTTCGCCTCCTCGGTGAAGCCGAGGTCGCGCATCGCGCGCACGGAAAGTGAGGCGTCGCGGACCCACGTGTAGCGGTAGTCCCAGTTGCGCTCGCCGCCCTCCTGCTCCGGCAGACCCATGGTGGGCGCGGCGATCGGCGCACCGGTGGGGGCGTATGTGAGGAGCTTGAGGGTGATGGCGGAGCGGTTGACCATCTGCTGCCAGCGGCCCTGGTAACGGCAGCGGCTGATCCATCCATGCCAGAAGCGGCGCACCGCCCTGAACTCTTCCACCATCTCGGCGATGCTCGCGGGCGGCGGGGCCTCGCTGACGGCATCGCACACCGTCAGCGTGACGGCCGCATGCTCACCGGCCTTGAGCTCGACGCTCGCACGTACGTCCCCCTCGTCGGCCTCCAGCAGCACGACCCCGGCGGCCTGCAGGTGCGCGGTGATCCCCGGCCCCTCGAAGCGCGCA
This sequence comes from Streptomyces sp. GQ60, assembly GCF_059758875.1. Lineage (NCBI taxonomy): Bacteria > Bacillati > Actinomycetota > Actinomycetes > Kitasatosporales > Streptomycetaceae > Streptomyces > Streptomyces sp. GQ60. The sequence goes on from NZ_JCAXEG010000023.1 coordinate 10,397, forward strand.
CTCCTCTCGTCCACATAGCGATCGTGCTTGGCGCGTCCGTAGTCGAAGCGCGGGCGGCAATCCAGCGCGAAGCGTACGGTTCCGCGGACCACGCGCAGGAACCGTACGACCTGGTGGCGGTCGCCGGCGGTGTGCGGGTCGCGGATCGGCATGAAGTCGACGACTTCACCGACACCGTCGGCGGTAAGGAAGCGGGTGACCAGGACGGCGGTGTCCGCCAGGTAGAGCTGACGTGTGGTGACGTCCGCAGCGTCGGCTGTGATCGCGAAGTACCCACCGCGGTCGTGATCGAGGAGTCCCGCGAAAACACTCGGAGAGTCGAAGCGCGGCGAGCAGAACCAGTCGAGAACGCCCTCGGAGGAGACCAGCGCACACGTCTGCAGATCCCCGATCAGGCCGTGTTCGGCGATGGGCGGGTAGCGGTGCATCGGACGCTCCTCATCTGGGCGAAAGCCGTCCCCAGTCCCGGAGCGGCAGGGCGTTCCCGCTCCCTCGCCCTCGTCCCCGCAGCCGCCGCCGTCCATAAGAGCTGAGCCCTTCGGGTGGCCGTGGCTGTTCGGGAAGGCGTCACCCCGATGGCCCGGCCGAGTGGGCCTCCGAACCGGCCCGTGGTGGACTCGACCGGAATAGCCACGAGCCTTGGAGGCATGGTGTCGGTCGTGTGGATGCGTGCTCTGGCAGGCGTACTGCTGTCGGTCGCGGTGATGGGTGCGACAGGGTGCTCGGATGGTGACGGCGATCCATCCGGTGCCGCGTCGAAGGCGGCCTCGGCGGTCGAGTCGGCCGGGGACGCGGTCGCCTCGGCGGCCGCCGAGGCCACTGAGGCCGCCGCGTCGGCTGCCGCAGTCGCGAAGGAGAAGCTGGGGGAGGTCAAGGACGGCGTCGACGCCAAGGAAGAGGTGATCTTGGGGGCACCGTCGATCGACAGCGGAGGCCATACGACGGTTCTCGTCACGGTCAGGAACACCGACGCTTCGACGAAGTCGTTCGCGGTCCAGGTGAACTTCGAGGACGAGAGCGGCAACCCGCTCGACACCGTCGTGGTGACCATCTCGGACGTCCCCGGCAACGGCACGGGCCAGGGCACTGCTCGCAGCACGCACAAGCTGTCCGGCTCGGTGACGGCCCAGACGGGAACCGCGCTGCGGTACTGAGAGCCTGCGGGTCGGCGAGAGTCCCGGGCTCGCCGTCAGGGTCATCGCGGTCTTCGGGTCATCGGAGGAGATTCCCCGCACCCTCCAGTCCGGGCCGGCCTCCTCTCCCTGCGGGACGCTGTCACCGTGGCGGCGGTATCGAAGGCGGCGTCGAGGCGCGGGACAGAACGTCTTGCCGACCGCGAGTCCCCGGGTCCCGGGTCCCGGGTCCCGTGGCGATGATCCCCTCGGCCCCGCAGTCGGCGCGTCCAGCGACGAGGCCGGGCGTGCCGCGGCGCCGGGCAGGGTGGAGCGGGCGAGACTGCGGCCTCTCCCGCGCAGTCGGCAGGAGCCGCCTACCTTCTACGCGGTGGGAGGCCCGCGGATGCCGGACTGCTCATGCGCCAACGGCAGGGCAGGTGTGCTCACGGAGTGACGATGGAGAAGTTCGGGTCGAATGCGTCGAGCAGCCCCGCGTGGTGTCGAGGGCAGAGGCATCTCCGGCGAGGGTGATCCGGCCGGCCTGGGCGAGCTCGGTCGCGGTGGCCGGCTGCAGGCCATCCTGGCCTCGCGTGCCTCCCTTGGCCGGTGCGGGGCACGCTGAGGGGCGCGGGCCGTCCCGCACACAGAGAGCGGGACACAGCCGGTGCTCCCCCTGCCCGGACGAAGGACTGCCCGTTGAGACGGTGGTACTCCTCGGCCGGCGGCTACTCCGGAGCCGGCGACCGTGCGGCGATCTCGTGGGCGGGCTTGAGCCGCCGGGGGAGGGGCGCAGCGTTGTGCGGGGAGTTCGCGTCTTCCGGGCGTGATCGGGTTGTCCTGGAGAGCTCGATCAGGACCTCCCTGCCTGTACTCAACGCGGCGATCGAGAGCGCGGTGCCCGGTGGCGGTGCTCGGCTCGTTCTGGATGCGCCGGGTGTCTCCTTCGCCGCAGCCGACCGCTCATCCGCGGGTTTCCCTAACCAGTCGGCGACCCCGGGTGACTGCACGGGATGGCCAGCCCCTTGTCGGCTTGGGCGGGAACGGCGCTGCCGTCTCCGTACGCTACGCGCGGGGGCGGCGGCTGCCGCCGGGATCCGAGGCCCGGGGACGGTGGTCTGAGCGCCGTCGCCGAGGGCTGCCGGGAGCCCGCTCCGTTGCCGCGGCCGCGGGGAGGTGGTCGGGGGCGTCGGGGGGTTTCCGGTGCCGCGCGGATCCCGTGCGGCAGTCGTGGTGCCCGTGGCCGGTGCCGCGTGGGCTACGTTCTTCCGTGCGGCTCCGGCCGACGGAGCCTCGCTTCAGTCCGGGATGCGTACTCCGCTGCCGATGCGTATGACCGGCTTTCGGGCCGACAAACCTCGCTTGCGCCAACGGTTCTGAGTTTCCCTCAGGACTCTGCCCGGGAGCGGTTGGCGACCGGCGACACATGCGTGCGTGGCGCGGCTCGTGGTTGAGGCGGCTTGTGTCTTATCGCCTTCGCCGGCAGCCGGCAGCCGGCAGCCGGCAGGCGCGGGTCGTCGGTGGGTGGCTTTCGTGGTGGTGGTTGCCGTGGTAAAGCCGGTATTGATGCTGGGCGTGAGTGACCGGCGTGCGTCGACCCGATCGCCTACCTCCGCACCCACGGCGCGACCGTGTAACCCGACGACCGGCACCTGCAATGCAACATCCGTGGCTTGCCGCCACTGCTGCCGGGTGCCGACCGGCGGGAACCGTACGCCCCCGGCCGGGTCAGCGGCGCCCGCGCAGGCGGTTCAGCAGCCGTCCGGCCTGTGCGCGCTTGCGGGGGTCGGCAGCGGCCTGCCGGGCCGATGCGGTCACCCGCCGGCCTTGCGGGCTGCGCGCGAACTGCTTGATACGGGTCAACAACGTGGACATGACGCCTCCTTGGGATGGTCCCACCCCGTGTACCCCGTGCCGCGGCCGCCATGCACCGCAGACCACGCTGCCCAGATATGGCAGCGAGCGCCCCCCTGCGAAGTTGCGCATCCAGCTGGTCGCCGACGCGGCCGCCGCCCTGCTGGTGCTCCTGGCGGCAGCGGCCGTGTCGATCTTCAAGCCGCGCGGGGCGACCCGCTATGGGCGCCGCCGCCAGCGCGAATAGATCCCGCGACCGCGCTGATCCCGCCGCCGGGGTGGCCTGCAGGCGGTGCACGGGATGGGCACCGACAAGGCCGCATCACTTCGGCGGTGGCGGATCATCCAGTCACTGGCTGGTCAGACATTCCGGCCGCGCCGCACGGGCTGCGATTCCGTGGTTTCCGCGGCGGCCGCTTCATTGCTCCGGCGGGTGGCGATTTCGCGGCTGGACGGGTGATGACCGCGCCGCCGGGTTCGTTATCCGGGGCGTGCGCGGATTCGTTGGCAAGGTTTCCGGTGGTGTGGTGTTCGCCGTGGCAGGTTGGGTGGCCGGAGCGAAGAGAGCCGGCCGTATCGGTTCCCGACGGCTTTGCCGCTGGGTGCAGGTGTGGTGGTGGCCGGTGCGATCACTGTTCTTCCGATGGCCATATGAGAACGGACTGGAGACTTAATGAAATTCCGCAAGCAAGCGGTAGCCGGAGGCCTGGGCGCGGGGCGATTCGTGGGCGGAGCGGGCCCCTTTTCGGGCTGAGGGCTTTGGTGACGGGCTTCGTCCTGGCCCCGGCGTTGGCCTTGCTCGGTGCGACCCCAGCGAGCGCTCTACCGTCGATGGGTACGCCGACGATCCTCATCGCCCCGTTCCTCACGCGTGGTGGTGCGGCTCAGGAGCTGAGGGTCCAGGTGCCGGCTACGGAAGGCGCGCAGTTCGTCGTCTCCGTCTCCGGAACCTCGCTCGCCCTGCAGCCGGGCAGTACGTGTCTGAGCAGTCTGGCGGGTAGCTCATGCACCGTCGCGGATGACGGTTTCGTCGAGGTCACCACCGACGGAGACCCCAACGCGGACGAGCCGACCATGCTCACCCTGTCCCTGTCCCTGGATCTGGCCGCCGGCACGGACATCGACCTGTTCTCGGTCGAAGGCGATCCCGCCATGGACGTGGACGTGCCGATCACGGTGACGGTGACTGCCGAGCCCGGGACCTCGGGTGGCCAGCAGTCGGATTCCGACACCGTGCGGGTGTCCGCCAACCCGGCGACCGACGCCATCATCGCTCTGACGACCACCGCCCCGCCCGGTGACACCAACGTCCCCCAAGGCGGAACGGTCACTTACAGCGCGACCCTGACGCGCACCGGGAACACCTCCCAGACCACCGCGGTCTCGGTGCAGCTCGTAGCGGACGCGGCCCAGGGCACGACAGCGGGAGCGCCCGTCACCGTCACCTTCCAGCCCGGCGAGACGAGCCGGAACGTCAGCATCAACGTAGCGGTCCCGGGCTCGGCCACCACCGGCACAGCGACGTACCACTTCGTGGCGACGTACGACCCGACCGGGACCGACGGCACTCCCACGGACACCGAGACCGGCTTCCAGCGGTCGTTCACCGTCACCGCAGGCAACGGCGGCAACGGCGGCAACGGCGGTAATGGCGGTAATGGGGGGAACGGAGGCGGGTCGATCCTGCCGATCAACCTCAACGGTCTCCTCACCGCGTTCAACAACATCAGCATCAACAACAACGTCCTGAGCCCCAACGGCAGCAACGTCAGCGGCCAGAGTTCGCACTGAACGCCCTGACCTGACCTAGGACTGATCCAGCCGCCGTACGGCCTCACGACACGGCCTTCACTACTCCGAACGGGACGTGCTCGGCTGACACGCAAGGGCCGCCACTCATCACGGGTGGGGTCCCTTGCCACGATCTCCCCCCGTGGCACAACCAGGGCGGTCAACCGGGCCTTGTCCCAACATCAGTTACCGCCGTCCGGTGGGCGGCAGCGGCACGGAAGTTGCCCATGCGCGGCACCCCGCGGCACCCCGCGGCCTCGCACGGGCGAAGCCCCGCCGGCTGGGGACAGACAAGCAGGGCTTCTGAACCGCACCAGCTGGACCAGGGCGCGTACTTCACCCAGCGGGACCCGAACGGGCCACCCGCCGAGCCGTCGCCCAGCCAATCAGCTCGGCTACACCGTCACCCTCAACCCCAGGAAGACCGCAGCCTGACCAGCAGATCTTGGCACCCGGCGGCCTTCACGGCCACGGGCATCCAGCCATGCCCACACCACCCTGACCTGTTGCTATGTGCGTGTCAGGAGGCTGTCGGGATATCACTGTGCGGGGCTTCCGGCCGTCTTCGTCGTGTCTGCGCCCGGATGTGACGGGCCCGCGGCCGATCAGTAAGCCGCGGTTCCGGCGTTCGCGCAGAGCACATGGAGATGCCACTCGATGGAAACGCTGGCTCCGTTGTGGATGGCGCCGACCAGCAGTTGCCCACGGTCGGCCCGGAAGCCAGAAATGGGACACTGCTGAAGAGAAGGCCTCCGGGCGTGACACCCCCGCCCGTGGGCACCGTCCCTTCGTCGCAGTTGAGAGTGGCCTGGCAGGTGCGGTTGGCGGCGCAGGACTGGGACTGGCTCTTCTCGTAGCCCGAGACTCCGGGCGCACCCTGAGGCCCCGCGGGACCCTGCTCGTTCCACCGCACCGTGAGTTCGTTGGATCTGCACCGCTGGCCGACCTCGAAATCGATCACCCGCAGCGCGCCGCCAAGCCGGGAGTAGCAGCCGGTGTAGACGCCGTCGGCGTCGGGGATGGCGGCGTGCGCGACGCCACCGAGCATGCCGGTGGCGACCACGCCCAGCACGGCGGCGGCCAGGGACGTTCTGGTTTTGGTGATACGGAGCAGGAGTGTCCGGTCCTTTCATACGCCTGGACGGTGAGGCTCACACGCGCGACGAAGACGCACTGCGGACCCGGCGCGAGGTCGGCTCGGATTCACTCGGCAGGCAGAGCCGGGGCTTGGCGTCACCGGCCTTGAGCTGCTGCTGCCCGCTGCGGCTCCGCCCCGGCGGGAGGCAGCGGTCCGACCTGCCGGCCCGGCGACGGAGGAGGCCCCAGCGCCGGGCGCGGGCGAGAGAGCGGAGCGGGCAACGGCGTGAGCGTGTGCAGGCGGCCCGGGCCTAGTCGGCCGACGCGTGGGCCGAGGCGGACCGCCTGCACGCCGCCGAGGCATCAGCTCAGGAGCTGGCGGACACCACGACGGCCGCGGTTGCCGCGATCGAAGACTAGATTCGGACTGCTCGTGAGCGGCCGGAGGAGGCAACCCACGGCGCGCTCGGAGGCGGTGTCGCGGTCGTTTGTCGGCGGCACCGGCTGGATCGGCGGGCCGACGTCTTCCAGCACCTTCCACCTCCCCCGGTGGCGCACGGCCCGGGCGGCGGGGTCTGCGGTGGCGACAGCCGGTCGTAGGGCAGGGCGTTCACGTCACCAGGCGCAGCGATGTTCCAGCGATGCCCAGCCGTACGCTCTGGCCCCAGGTCAGCTCCAGCGCGTCGTTCTCCATCCCGTCACCGAATACCACGATCCGGTCCGACTCCACGGTCAGCTCCAACCCCTGACCCCGCCCCAGCTCCCCGGCGACCCTCGTCGTACCGGTCGCGGGCGAGGGCCAGGCCTCCCGTACGAACCACAGGAGCCGCCGCTCGCAGGGTGCGGGCAGCCCTGCGGAGCTGCCGCGCTCCAGCCACAGGGAACGCAGCCAGCCGGTGGCGCCCGTGCCTGTGCCCACCAGCACCCCGGAGGATGCCTGGGCCTCGCCCGGGCCGTTGTCGCCGTCGGAACCCAGGCGGTAGCGGGCCGTCTGGTGACCGTGCGAGCCGAGGTAGATCTCGTTCAGCGCGAGAAGGCGCTGAGTATCGTCGGCGACGGCCTCGACCATGGTCAGCTCCTCTGCCTGGCCTCCGGCAGCGATTGCCGCACGCAGCAGTGCAGCCGCGTCGGCGCAGCGGTGACGGACCAGGACTCCCGGGTTTCGCCCCGGGTCGGTGTCGATGCCCACTACCGGCTGTCCCCGCAGGTACTTCGCGGTATTGGCGACCAAGCCGTCCTGGCCGACCACGACCACCACGTCCTCCGGGGCGAACAGGAAGCGGTCCAGGTCCGCCCGCTCCACCCGGGAGCTGCGCCAGGTGAGCGGCACCGCCGCCGCCACTTCCCGCAGCGCCTGCAGCGTGCGTTCGTGGCGGCGGACCACCTCGTCGATCGACCGGCCCCGGCTGGAAAGGAAGAACGCGGCCTGCCCGTGCGTCCCGTACCGGGCGAGCAGTTCCTCGTACTCGGTTCTGCGGTGCACGAGCACCGCCCTTGGGGCCAGGCTCACGCGCCCGCGCCGCCTTCCGGGCGTCCGAGCCTGGTGAGGAGCCCGGTGAGGACGTCAGGAGAGAGAGTGATGCTCTCGATCCGCGGCAGGTTCTCCGCGAGCCGGGTCACCGCCAGGGCGTGCAGCGTGCCCGGGCCTGCTTCGTCGTGCACGCGCAGCCAGGCTGCCTGAACCTCGGCGCGCGCCGCGCCCGTCTCGCGCGCCGCCTCGGCGTCCGCGCGGGCCAGGCAGACCTTGCGGGACGCCTCGGTCTCGGTCCGGATGCCGTCCGCCGCAGCCTTCTCCTCGGCCTCGCGGCGGGAGTTGGTGCCGCGCTGGTCGATCAGCTGCTCCTCGCGCCTGGCCAGTTCGATCTGACTGGCCAGCTCGTTCTCGGCGATGGCACGCTCACGCTCGACGGCGACAGCCCGCCGTTCATAGGTGGCCCGGTCCGCCTCCTGCTGGATCTGCTCGCGGGCCGGGGTGCGCAGGGCGCGCTCCACCTCGGCCTCGGGGCGGATCGCCACGACCCGCACGGCCACCACATCGATGCCGGTGGCCGGGAGTCTGGGCTCGGCGGCGAGGCCGGCGGTGACGCTCCCCCGCACGGAGGCGACGCCGTCCACCAGAGCGACGGCCAGCGGAGTCCGGGCCAAGACGTCCAGCGTGTGCTGCTGCGCGGTCTCGGTGAGGAGAGTGGCGATCTGCTCCAAGGGGGCTCCGCGCCAGCTCCCGGTGTCGGGGTCGACGGAGAAGTCGAGCCGGGCCGCGGCTTCGGCCGGGTCGATGATCCGGTAGGTGACGGTGGCCTGCACGGCGACGTCCTGAAAGTCGGACGTACGGGCGTGGAACGCCATGGCCAGCTCCCGGTCGTCGACCGGGACTTCGGACAGCGCCGCTGAGAGTGACCGGTACCAGAAACTGAGCCCCAGCCCGTCGTGGGCGAGTCGGCCGCGCTTGTGGTGGCGGATGTGGGCGGTGGGCGCGGAGCGCAGATGACGCCAGCCGAAGCGCCGGGTGATGTCGGCCATGGCGAACCCCCTTTATTTCGTCAGTGCGACGATAACGAGATGTGTTCATATCGTCAAGAGGACGAAAAGGGAGCGCGCTGAAGTGCTACCCCGACAGCAACGGAAGCCCCTCGAACGGACCCTCGCCCTGCCGGACGCGCTGCCCCGAGCGGCCTGATGGTCCGTGCGTCCGCGCCGGCCCTGCTCCCAGGGAGCCCGCCGTCCGCTGGTCGGCGGCCTGCGTCGAGCGGATGGCGCCGCTGTTCGTGGGGTTGCGGGCTGGCGCGGTCGGCCGCGAAGCCGACCTTGATCTTTTACGTCCGGGGCGTACGCGACCTCTGGTTCGCCGACCGACCTCTCGCCGATGCCTCAGAGCATCGTTCGTGTGCTGGAGCAGTTCCCCGAATTTCTGCCGAGTCACGAGGGGACGTCCGATGTCGCGGGGCACGTACGCCTGCTTTGCCGCTCTTGTCCTGCGGCATGCCTTGCTGGCCAACGTCTCGGGGGACGCGGACGACGCGGTGTCCTGTGGACATGCCTCCCTCACCGCGATGGGCATGCTGGATCAGAACGTAGGAGGCACTGCTTTCCGCAAGGACGAGGTGAGCCTTCAGCTTCGGTTGGCTTGAGTTCCCTTGAACCCCGCTGCGTGTCCGGGCCGGCGGCGACAGGCTTCTTGCGGCATCTGGGGCTTGGCGGTCAGGCGACGTAAGTTCGGGATTCCTGAATCGCTCGGACCCTGGCCGACCGATCTGAGGTCTGGGTGACGGTCAGGGGGCTCGGGTGGGTGGCGTTGGCGCTCGTACGGGATCTGCGCGAGCGTCGGGAGCCGGCCTCGGGCGATGAGTGTGCCCTGCCCGTCCTGGAGAACGGCGCCCCCAGAACCTGCCGGCACCGTCGACGATTGGCGCCTCCCCATCGCCGACCCCGAACCGGCCAGCCGCTGACCCTGGAACAACTCGGGGACTCCCCGGGCCCCCAAGCCGTTGCCGACCTCTACACCCACCTGGTCGGCTGACGTGCTGTCGCCTGCGGCTCCCGTCCTCGAGGAGGTGCGGCTCGCTGAGGCCTTACGAACTCCGCTGCAGGGTCCTACCTTTGCGTCATGGAAACTCGGCGTCCCGGCCCGCTGGCGGAAGTTGTCTTACCCGTGACAGCCGGATGGCGGCTCCTGATCGTGCCCACCAGGGCCCGCGAGCTGGCTGTCGCGCTCGGCGGGAGCATCATGGTCCCGCCTGTCGTCGCAGCCCCGCTTCTGCTGGGTGCTCTGGTGGCCGCCGTGATCTCGGGGAGCTCGCTCGCATGGGGCATTTTCTGGGTCCTGCTGGCGCTCACGGTGGTCGCAGTGATCGTGCTCGCCGTGGCCATGGTGTTCGTCACGGTCGCCCTGATGGTGCGGTGGGTCGAGTTCCGCCCCCTGGGGGCTCCGGCCCAGATCGTGATCGCCCGCTTTCTGCGTTCGTCGACCATGACGATGGCTGATCTGCAGCGAGTCGTCGTCATCGAGCGACTGAGTCTGGGGCAGCGCAAGTCGATCAAGGTGGTGTTGCATATCGGCATCGAGACGGTGGAGTGCGAATCGATGACGTCCGCAGCGTTCTCTCGGGCCGACGCACAGGCGCTCACCGCCTGGTTGACCGAACAACTCGGCCAGGTCCAGGTGGCGGTGGAGCATCAGACGGAGGTCAAGCGAGACTTCCTGCGTCCGGACGAGTGGTGGACCCCGTCCCACACCGCCGAGATGTGGCAGGTACCCGCCGACGAGGTCGACGGCATAGCCGCCCAACGCGGCGTCGGAATCTACCAGTACACGCCTGCGGCAGCCGCGATGTACAGCCCTGCCACCTCGGTCACCGTCTACGACCCGGGCCGGGCCTACGAGGTCGCCGAAGAACTCCGCGCGGAACGAGCCGCCGACAGCACGGCAGCCCCCGGCCCGGCCGAGGATGACGCAACGGATTCCCGCTGATTCGGTCGGGCCGGTCTTGACCTGGCTCGGAGACTGCACTCCATGAGCGGGCGGTGGCATCGCCTGGGTGTCGACGAAACCCGTCGGAGCCACCCGAAATCCCCTCCGTGAGGCCGCGGCGGCTCGGCGGCGAGGTCCGTGCCGGCGTCGGCGCGGCGACCACGCCAGCCGCACGGCTCGTCCTGGCCCGGGTTGCCGTTCATGCCGACGCGGCCGAAGGCAATGTGTGAATCCCAGCTCGACGACGTGGACCTGGGTAATCGCCGTCTGGTCATGGCGGTCGCGCCCGCCTGCTCGACGACCTCACCCGCCAGGCGAGCGAACCCGCCAGGTGATTCTCACCTGGCTCGATTATCGCCGCCAGCGGTGGCCCGACAAGGCAAACCGCACCTGATCGTCAGCCGGCAATCCGCGATGGAACCCGCCCGGTCAGCGGGCGTGTGGATGACCGAGGCCTTGCGCGGTCAGACCGCAACGCCGGAGCGGCTCCGCATGGTCCGTCAGCTTGAAGAAAACCCTCACCCACGGCCCTGACCCGCTCCACCTCGCCGGAATCTTCGGCCTCGACGAGAAGACCGCCATCCGCAACGCGAACTCCGCCCATCAGATCCTGGAGCGCGGCCCCTGGAGAACGCCCCCGGGACTTCACCCGCGAACCCAAGATGGCAGCGCCGAGAATCGCGGCAACAGACCCGCGGGTTACCGCTGAAGAGCCTGTCCTTGGACCGCGAAGCCGGTCGCCCTGTCAACCAACCGAGGCGCTTGACACCGAACCTAAGGGCAGTCAGGGTGATCGGCGTAAGGTGACGCGAGGTCGAGCAGGTCATCACACGGCCAGATTTCGCCGTCGTACTGGCAGTCATCGCGGTTGTCCCACGGTAGTTCGGGGTCGCCCGTGGCAGGGCTGAGCACATGGCGGGCGATCACGCGTCGTTTGGCCTCGACCTCCCGCAGGACGCGACTCGGGTCGTGCAGCGCGACGTGCAGGGCGATCGTGGGATGGAAGCCGGAGAGTTCTCCTTGGTGGAACTCGACTGTGTGCCCGCGAGCGGTCCACTCCCGGCAGCCGTCACCGTCGCACCGTCGGGCCAGGGTGGCCTCTTCGTCCAGCCGTGCCTGGAGGAACGTCACAAGGTCTTGGCTCATGGGGTCATCCTGGACGATGCGCCAGGCCCGGGTCGCCTGATTTCCATGCTGCGGGCAGGACCGGCCGGCAGTCCGACAGTGGAATGATCCTTCTGTGGAAGGTGTGATCACGGCGTCCGAGGCGTCCTGGATAGCCCCGTTCACGGGACTGAGCCCTCGCGCCTTCGGGAAGATCGTGACGTCTCTGCGGCGCGAGGGTGTGGAGGCTGTCCGTAGGGCAGGCCGCGCCGACGGCGGCTATCCAAGCACCTGTTGTCAGGTCTCCGAGGGCCTCACCTACACACGGGCTGACGAAGAGCGGCGCAGACCGCGTGGTCGCCGACACCATCAAGCTGAACGGCGAGGCGATCGACCCGGCGCGCACCTACCGCGTCCGCGATGAACGAGTTCCTCGCGGACGGCGGCGACGGCTTCGCGGCCCCTCGGCCAGGGCACGAACGAGCTGGTCGGCGCCTTCGACCTGGACCTCTTCAACGCCTACCTGGCGGCCCACTCCACGGCCGCCGCACCGGTGGCCCCGCCGGCGACGGGCCGGATCACGATCATCCAGTAACTCCCCTTGGACGAAGGGGCGGTGGGCCTGCGGGCCTGCCGCCCCTTTCTCGTCGGCTCCCGCACGGGCCGGCCGTCCCGGTCCGGCCGGCCGGCCGACCGACCGTTTCCAGCCCATAGAGTGGGCAGCTGATAGCTGGACGCACCCCCTTAGCAGCCCTTGAGGAGCCCGCCGGGTGAGCAACGTACTGAGTATGAACAGCGTCCGGGGAAGGGTCCAGGACCCGGGAAAGGTCAGGGATTCGATCGACTTCACCGACGGTTCGGGACCGGCCCGCGTGGTCGCGTACCCGGAGCGCGAGCTGCCGCCGGGCGGCATACCCGTCTATCTCGCGGCCCGCAAAAGCGGCGCCCGCGCCTTCGTATTGTGGGCCGACGAACACCGCCGGGAGCGGGTGGCCACGGTGGTGACCCAGTCCGCCGCCGGCGGTGTCGCCACCTTCCAGGTCCTCGGCGCGCACGGCGAGCACATCGGCACGATCGTGCGCGAGAAGACGTTCCGAGGCAGGGGCCTTCGCACCCGCTGGACCGTGACCCCGCCCGGCGGCCCCGATGCGGTGGGCTACAAGGGCCGGATCGTGTGGTGGTTCGTGTGGTGGCTGTGTCTGCCCCTGATGGTGCTGATCGTCCTGGTCTCCGTCTTCGACAGCTCCCCGGGCGTGGGCGGTGCCGCGCGCGGCCCCCGGCGCATCCGATGGCGTGCGGGCGGCAGGATGCCCCTGGAGTTCAGGTCCGGCGGCGACAAGCTGCACCTGCATGAACCGGACCTTGACTGGCGGCTCGGGGCCGCGCTGGTCGCCCTGGTGTGCAGCTTCAGCTCCATCAGGTGGGACGCCATGAAGAAGTGAAGGGTGGCGTTCCGGGGCGGCGCACAGTAGAACTGGTCCCATGTCCGAGCAGCAGCCCCCCTCCCACTGGCCCCGGCCGCCCGGTGCGTCCGGCGTGTACGCGCCACCGCAGGCCAGTGAGGTCACCGCTTCCTACCGGCGGTGGGCGGGCGTTCTCACCTGGACCGCCGTCGTCGTCGCCGCCCTCATGGCGGTCGCGCTCGTGGTGAGCATCGTCTTCCTCGTATGGGCGGACCAGGACACGCGGAACGCCGCCTACGGCTACCTCGCGCTCGTTCTCTGGGTCGGGATCGCCGCGGGGGTCCCGGTCCTGATCGGGGTCGCGGTCCCCGCCCGAGACATGAGGCGTCGGGTGCGGCAGCAGAGCCGGGCGGGCAACGCGCCTTCGTAGGACGCCGCGGGCGTGCAGGCCCGGGGCCCGTGCTCCCGGACCTCCCGGTCAGGCGGCGGTCCGCGTGTCCTCGGTCCGGCGCGTGCGGTCCAAGGCGAAGCGTCTGGCCGCGCGGGGCCGGCTTGCCGAGGAAACCTCGGGCTCCTTCAGCGTCGCTGTTTCGCGCGGCGCCGGCTCATGACCATGGTCATCGACCACAGCACCATCGCTTCGGCCGTTTCGGTCTGCGTACCACCGCGATCGGGGCGAGCGCGCATCTGCCGGCCACCGTCAGCAAGGTGGGCCGGGGCCTGCTCTCGATGAGCGGTCGGCAGGCCGACACCGCCTGCGTCTGCTGCCGGTCGGACGGCACGGCTCCACTTCGGGGGCAGCCCGGAGAACCGGTTCCTGTTCTCCACCCCGAAACACGGGTACCGGTGGTGCGCCCGCCCACAGACCGTTGTCCGAGGCGCGGTCAGGCTCGGCGACGAAGCCGCCGAAGAAGGCCGAGTTGTGAGCGATGATCCGAGTCATGCCGGGGGCAGACCCGACCCGTCGCACGACGAACTGGTTTACGGGCGCCGCAGGCGCAGCCGGCAAGCGGCTGCGGCGGACGCCTGAATGCCGGCTCGGGCGCGGCGGGTTGGGGCATGCTGGGGGTGTGCTCCCGCGCTCCACTTCGGTTGCAGGAGGCCGGTCGGTGTTACGCATTCACTTCACGACGGAAGACCTTGCCCGGACACGGGTGGCCGCAACGATCGGCGTCGCAGCGGAGGTCTACTACAGCCTGGAGCTGCTGAGGGAGAACCGGGAGCTTCCGAACTTCCGCTCGTGGCGGTCAGCGGTCGCGGGCCAGCTGGGGGCCGACACGCGTCCCCTGACGTCCCTGGTTCCGGTGCGCGGTCCCGGGCTTGATCTGCTGGCCCTGATGGGCGATGTGTCATCCCTGGACCACGCCGTGGACAACCTGCTGCACGCCCCGGTGTCCCGGCTGCGACGCGAGTTCGAGGGTCTCGAGTTCCACCCCGGACACCTGCCGTGGGCCAGACGGGTGTCCGAGGGCGACCGCGACGCGCGGCGGGAGCTCGCCGAAGCCGTGCGCGCCTGCCACCGACTGACCGTGGAGCCCTACTGGCACGGCGCGCGGTCCGAACTGGTCGCGCTGACCGCCCGTTGCGCGAACCTGGTGCTGGAGGGAGGCATCGATCTGCTGCTGCGTTCGATCTGCGCACCATTGGTCCGCTGGCGTCCGCCCGTGCTCGAAGCTCCCTACCCGCGCCGAGTCGAGGTGCACCTCCAGGGAAGGGGACTGATCATCACGCCCACGGTCTTCTCGAAGCGCCCGGTGAACTTTCTCTGGGACCCGCTCGATACCGCCCAGCCCCCCCGGCTGACCGTGCCGGCTCTCCGTCGGCCGTTGACCGGTGCCGGACCGGCGGAAGCAGACGGCTCCGCCATGCGAAACCTGGAGTCTCTGCTCGGCCGCACGCGAGCCGCCGCCCTACAGGTGACAGCAGAAGGCTGCACGACGAGCGAACTGGCCCGCCGCCTCAACGTCACGGCCGCAGCGGCCAGTCAGCACGCGAGCGTGCTGCGGAACACGGACCTCATCACCACCAGCCGCCGAGGCGGGTCCGTGCTGCACCTCATCACCCCCCTCGGGCTGGCCCTGCTGCGAACCGGTGTGCTGACGGAACCGTGAGGGCCGAGGGCACCGCGGCATCGACCGGCGCGCTCAGCGCCGCCCTGCTCGATCGACACCGGGCACTCGAGCCCCAGGTTCGTGAGGCACCGCCGCGCCTGCCGTCCCGCCCCTTTAAGTTGTGGCTTAAGAGGTAGGCCGCAGGCCGCCGGCCAGCCCAGGATGTGAAGCCGCAACCGGCTCATCCCATCCTGGAGATCGCATGAAGACTCATCTCGCCGCCGCCCTCGGTTCCGTCGTGCTGACCGCGGGCACCTTGCTGGGCGCTCCCGCCGCCGGCGCGCAGACCGCCGCCTACCCGACCACCTCCTTCGACGTTACGTACGGGGCCAGCTACGCCCGCGGCACCCTGACTTGGTACAACCGGTCGGTCGGGGTCGAAGGAACACTCCGGGCCGTCGACTGCCGCAGGGCGTGGTTCGGCGCGTACGGTGCCTCTAGCAACGAGCTCGGCGCCAGGAGCACCAGCACCAAGTGCGACGTGACGTATCCGCTCCAGACCGTAATCCCTGCGGATGTGCCCGGTGGGGCCGTGTATGTCATCGTCTGTGTTGACGATGCGAACGCGAACCCTCTCAAGTGCGTGCGGTACAACCGGCCCTGACCCCATCCGACCGGTCGGAACGTGACGTTGCCGCACTGGGCCCCGAGGCGAAGTAACACCCGCCGCTCCGGAAGCTCATCTCGCCGCCCCACGAGGCAGCGGCGACTCCCGCCATCGACGGCCGGGCCCCCAAAGCACAGCACGGAGTTCCGCTTCGCCAAGTCGCACATTTGAGGCGAGCCGGACGCAGCAACCTGTCAGGTACCTCACCTTTGTCCAGCAGGTCACAGCGCTGCCATCGCCCCGACGTGGCGGAGAACTCCGAAAGGAACCGGAAACGGAGCGAGGCCCGACCGGGCGTCTGGCCCGAGGTCGAGATGCGACCGGACCGACGGCGCGGAGGAGCAGGCCGTTCGGGGCCCGCCCGTTGACACAGGCGACCCCGGACGGGCCCCTGCCCTGATCGACAGCCACCGGACACCTCGAGCACGAAGGCTTCACCCTGGTCTGCGCCCTACGCGGGAAAACGAACCCGCTCGTCCCATCCTGGAGATCGCATGAAGACTCATCTCGCCGCCGCCCTCGGCTCCATCGTGCTGACCGCGGGCACCTTGCTGGGCGCTCCCGCCGCCGGCGCGCAGACCGCCGCCTACCCGACCACCTCCTTCGACGTTTCGTACGGTGCCAGCTACGTCCGCGGCACCCTGACTTGGTACAACCGGTCGGTCGTGGCCGAAGGAACACTCCGGTCAGCCGGCTGCCTCAGGGCGTCGTTCAGTGCGTACGCTGCCTCTGGCCAGGAGCTCGGCGCCGGGAACACCAGCCTTAAGTGCGACGTGACGCATCTGTTCAAGATCACAATCCCCGCGGAGGCGCCCGGCGGGGCCGCCCACGTCAGGATCTGTATTGACGATGGGAACGTGAATGCAAGCACGTGCGGGTGGTACAACCGGCCCTGACCCATTCGAGCGCGCGCCGCCCCGGAAGCTCATCTCGCCGCCCCACGACGCAGCGCCCGAAGCACAGCACGGAGTTCCGCTTCGCCGAGTCGCACACTCAAGGCGACCCGGACCGAGCGCGCCAAGACGGCCTCGGCAGCGCCAGCCTGGGCGGCCATGTGCGGCTGGACCCTGACCGGCGGCGGAGGCCCCGACATGCTCCGCCCGTACACGACGCGGCCAACGTCGCCGTACGGGCCGCGGCTCCTTCGGCGACCGCACTGACTGACCAGACGTCACCGCCTGACCCGGCGTCTGAACGGGCTCCGACTTGACGGGTCGGGGCCCATTTCCCGTTCTGGAGCGAGGGTGGTGGCCAAGGACCCCGCATTCTTCGGTCGGCGCGGGCCAGAAGGCATCCATGAAGCGAAGCTGCGGTTCCTCCGTGCGTGGTGTCAGACCGCTCCTGCTCCTTCCCCTGCATGCGGCCCTGATGGTCGGGCTGGGACGGCTGGTCACCGGACCGGGCGCGGGGCACTGGCCGCTGTCGACGGAGACCTCGATCGGCAGGGACCTGGCGGAGGGCCGGGATCCGGCCACGTCCCGAGTCACGGAGGTGTTCTCCGTGCTCGCAGGCACCCAGGCCGTCATCGGCGCGACGCTGGTCTGCATCGTCGCCCTGCTCGTCCTCCCACGCGTCGCACTGCGCAGCGAGGCGCTGTTCCTCGGCGTCTCGGTGGCCGCGCAGTCGGCGGTGTTCGTGGTGGTGACGGCCTTCGTGGACCGCCCGCGGCCCGCGGTTCCCCAGGAGGATGCCGCGCCGCCCACGTCGAGCTTCCCTTCCGGGCACGTCGGCGCTTCCCTCGCGCTCTACGGGGGACTGGCCGTCATCGCCGCGATGCGCATGCGCGGCCCGTGGCGCTACGCGGTGACGGGCACCCTGCTGCTGATCCCGCCGGCCGTCGGACTGTCGCGGATGTACCGCGGAATGCACTACCCCAGCGATGTGGCGGGCGGCCTGCTCAACGGGACTTTGACCCTGCTGATCACCGGGTTCGCGCTGCTGTACGGGCGACAGTCCGCTGCTGAGCACGACGGAACGGGGCGATCCGACCGGGAGGTGCCCGCCCCGCGCGGCACCGGTGGCCCGGTCCTCGTCGTGCGTCACCCGTACGGCTGCCCGGACCAGCTCGCGGACCGGCTGGCCGCCGTCCTGCGCGAGCACGGCCACCGGGACCTCCGATGGATCCTGACCTCAGCCGAGCTCCCCTGCGGCACCCTGGCGCAGGACCTCCGGCCCGTCCGCCCCGCCCTCGTGGTGGTCTGCGGAGGCGACGGCACCCTGCGTGCCTGCGCCGACGTCCTGGCGGGGACACGGATCCCGCTGGCCGTCGTACCATGCGGCACCGGAAACCTCCTCGCCCGCAACCTCGGCCTCCCGATGGACCCGGCCGCCGCCCTGGCCGAGTCCCTGTCCGGCGAGAGCTTCGGCATCGACGTAGGCCGGGTCCGGGGCGACGGGCTCGAGCCGATGCGGTTCACCGTCATGGCCGGCGCCGGATTCGACGCCGCGATGGTCCGGGACACCTCCCCGCGGCTCAAGTCCCGGATGGGCTGGGCCGCGTACGTCCTGTCGGCCCTGCGGCACCTGCGCGATCCCGGCGTCCGCCTCACGGTCCGCGTCGACGGGGGCCGCCGGCTGCGGCGCCGGGCCCGCATGGTCGTCCTCGGGAACGTCGGCACCTTGCAGGGCGGTCTGCCGCTCCTGCCGGCCGCGAGGCCGGACAGCGGACGCCTGGAAGTGGTGCTCTTCGACCCGCGCGGCCCCGCCGGATGGCTCACCGCGGCCGGGTACCTGGCGGCCCGCCTCCTGCGCCGGCGTCCGGCGGCGGCCCCCGGCCCGGCCGCCCCGGCCGGGCGCAGTGAGGCCGGGGGAGCGCTGGAGTACTTCAGCGCCACCCGGATAGACGTCCGCTGCGCCGTACCGCAGCCGCGCGAGCTCGACGGTGATGCCGTGAGCGACGGTGTCCGCCTCACCGCCGAGATCGAACCGGGAGCCCTGCAGGTGTACCTGCCCCGCGCGCCCGGGGCGCCGCATGCCCCATCCGCCGAGCAGCTTCCGGCGGCGGCCCCCGGCACACCGTCCTGAAGTCGGGCGGCGCACGCCCCCCTCAACACCGGACGTCCGCAAGCCCCCAGGTCCGCGAGCTCCACGAGACACCAGAAGGCAGGAACACGATGGGCACCGCGAGACGGGTACCGCAACGCCACGACGTGCGCGGCGAGGAGCTCTCCGCCGACGAGGCGTGGACCGCACTGCGCCGCTACGGCGGCTGGAGCCTGGCGCGCGACTCCTTCGTGCGCTTCCGCTATGCCGACGGCTTCAGCCACGCCCGCGCGCTCGCCCTGCAGACCGTCCTGTCGATCGTCCCGCTGGCCATCGCCGCCGTCGGCCTGTCCGGGGTGCTGCACACCGAGGACGTGGGCCGGGTCGCCGAACTCACCATCCGCGGGCTCACCAGCGGCCCGGGCCAGGCCGTCGTGGACGACGCGCTCAGCGAGAGCAGGCGCCACGCCGGCGACGGCGGCCAGGTCGCGCTGTGGCTGGGCCTGCTGTTCTCCCTGGCCAACGTCACCACCGCCCTCTGCCAGGTCGAACGGGGTGCCAACCGCATATACGGCAACGAGCGGGACCGGCCCTTCCTCATGAAGTACACCCGCGGCCTGGTGATGGCGGCCCTCGCGGGACTTCCGCTGGGACTCAGCTTCATCCTCACCGTGATCGGCACCCACCTGACCCGCGCACTGGCCGAGGTGTACCGGCTCTCTCCCGACACCGTCCGGGCATGGGAACTGCTGCGCTGGCCACTGGGCATCCTGCTCGCCGTCCTCGCCACCAGTGCGATCTTCCGGCTGTCCCCGCGCCGGCGCCAGCCCGGTTACACCTGGCTGGCCTTCGGGGCCGTCGTCCACCTGGTGCTGTGGAACCTCGCGACCTGGGCGCTGAGTCTCTACATAGACGAGAGCAGCTCCTTCACCAGTGTCTACGGGCCCCTGAGCGCCATCGTGTCCCTGCTGCTCTGGTCCTACCTCACCTCGATGGCGCTCTTCCTCGGCCTCTCCTTCGCCGCCCAGCTGGAAGCCGTACGGGCGGGAGTGAGGGAACCGGTCATGAACGATCCCGGGGTCTGACCGCCCCAGTCACTGGCGGCCGGAGGGCCGCCACCGCACGCACAGAAGAGGGAGTCGCCACCATGGCACGGCGCACGGAAGGTGCTCGAGGCGTTCAGCGACATCCGCGGGGCCCCGGGCATCCGCAGCGACCGCGTGATCCGCGAGGTCCGCTACGGAGACTGCTCGCGCGGCACTCCGGACCCGACGCCACCTTCGGCGCCAGACTCCTGCTCGCCGTGGCGGTGACGGCCGTGGCAGCCGTACCGTTCGCCCTCGCCCTGGTACTGGTGCAGTCCCAGTGGGAGCCACTGCACCGCCTGGACCGGGGCGCGGCCGAACGCCTCCACGCCGGCGCGCTCGCCCATCCGGACCGGGTGGGCCTCCTGCGCGTGCTCTCGGACTGGGTCTGGGACCCGGTCACCATGCGCCTGCTGGTCGCCGTACTCGTGGCCTGGCTGGTGAGCCGGCGTGCCTGGCGGCTGGCGGCCTGGGCCGGCGTCACGGCGGTCGCGGGCGGTCTGATCGGGCTCCTGGTCAAAAGCGCGGTGGAGCGGGCGCGGCCGCACCTGCCGGACCCCGTCGCCCACGCGCCGGGGTTCTCCTTCCCCTCCGGCCACGCGATGACGGCGACCACCTCGTGCGCCGTCCTGCTGCTGGTCCTGCTGCCCTTGATCCCGCGGGCCTGGCGTCCGCTGCCGTGGGCGGTCGCTCTGGTCAGCGTGGTGGGCGTCGGCTACACGCGGGTCGCGCTCGGGGTCCACTGGGTCAGCGACGTCGTGGGCGGCTGGTTGCTGGGCCTCGGGGTGGTCACCGCGACGGCGCTGGTCTTCGAGGCCTGGCGGTCCGACACCGGACGGCGACGCAGTGCGGTGGCTGAGGGCCTGGAGCCGGAACTCACCGGACCCGACCCCGAAGCGCCCCCGCCCGACCCGCCCGTTACCACCGCACCTGACGCCTGACGCCTGACGCCTGTCGGCCAGGCACCGGCGAGTTCGAGCCGTTGGCCTCGCGGCGCGGGCCCGGCGGGGGAGCGGCGCCCGATCAGGGGCAGGCGAGTCCACGGACAGCTTCTACATCCGAAGGAGAACGGCCATGCTGATCACTGTCAGTCGCTCCGGGGGCTTCACCGGCGTGGACAAGGTGCGGAAGATCGACACCTCCGTCCGGCGGGACGCCGCGCAATGGGAGGGCCTCGCGCGCCGCGCCGTACGACAGGTCGCGGACGGCTTCCACTACCGGATCACGATCGACGGCCAGGCGGTCGACCTCGACGAGGCGAGTCTGACCGGAGACCAGCGGGAACTGATCCGCGCGGTCCTCGGTGAAGGGGCCTGACCCGCTCCACCGGCCCGAAGAAGGTCTGCGCTCCGTGGCGCACCGTGGATCAAGTCGCAGGGTACCGGGAGCCCTTGAGGCGGCGGGCGAGGTGGGCGGTGTTGGCGGCGAGCGTGGCCGTCGTGGCGGCGGTCTTCTCGGGCGTCTTGTCGAGGTCCTGGTAGTCGGTGCCCTGCATGGCTTCTCCGACCCAGTAGGTGACGGCGTTGGGGGCGAGGGAGAAGCCGACGTCGTTCAGGCCCTGGAAGAGGTCGGCACTGACCTTGTGGGCGCCGTCTTCGTTGCCGACCACGCAGACCGCCGCGACCTTGCCGTAGGTGAGCCTGCGGCCCTCGTCATCGGTCTCGGAGAGCTCCGCGTCAAGGCGTTCCAGCACCCGCTGGGCGATGCTCGAGGCGTGACCCAGCCAGATGGGCGTGGACAGGATCAGGATGTCGCAGCCCAGGATCGTGTCGCGGATCTCCGGCCAGGCATCTCCGCTGCCCATGTCCGTCTTCACCCCGGGCTTCACGTCGTGGTCGGCGATCCGGATGGTCTTGCCCGTCACTCCGTGGTCGGCGAGGGCGGCCATGGTCTGCTCGGCCAGCAGCTGTGAGCTGGAGGGTGCGGGGGAGGGGGAGAGGGTGCAGACGAGCGCGACGGCGCGCAGCGGGGTGTTTTCAGTGGTGTCCATGGTCCCCCTGCTACCCATGCATCTGGCTTTGATGTGGCGACGATTCCGTTCGTCGCCTTTGCGACGTCGGGAACGACGTGGTTTCCGTGGTTTCCCCGCGCGCACGGTGAAGGCCACGGTCCGGCCGGCGTCGTCGCGGACGGGCACGAGCAGTGCCGCGGAATCCGGGACGGCGGGCAGCGTGGCGCACACACATGCCCACGGATCATGGCTCTCCGGCCCGTCGCCGCAGGCGCACGGTTCCCCCGATCGGGCCAGTGTGGTGGGGGCGGAGCGGGGCACACGCGCGTAGCCGTGCAGCCCATCCTGGAGGCCCATCAATGTCCTGCGTGTCTGCTCTGATCGTTGTGCGCCTCGAGACGGCGGCGGGCGACCTGGATTGCCTTGCCCGCTTCTCGTATGACGGCGGAGACCCGTACGTGGTGCAGGCGCAGTTCCTGGACGGTGCCAACCTCTTGGCACGGTGGCACTTCGACCGGCAGATGCTGGCCGAGGGGCTCCACCGTCCGGTGGGGGAGGGCGACGTCGCATTCCGCCCCGACAAGGGGTCCGGCCGCGATGAACTCCGCGTCGACCTGATCGGCCGGAGCGGCGAGCGGCAGGAGAGTGCCGTTGTCCTTGTGGATGCCCCCGTGCTGAGGAGCTTCCTGGACGAGACCTACGCAGTCGTCGCTGCCGGGGAGGAGTTCCTCGACCTCGACAAGCTTCTCGACGAGTTCCTGGCTCGCTGAAGAGTCCGGGCGTCCGACCAGGACCGGCCCGGGTGATTCACGAAAGGTTCAGGTGGAGGCGAACGACCGTGGCCGGGGCGCCGGTGTGGAATTCGACCAAGTCGCACAGCTGGCGCACGGTCCACAGGCCGTGCCCGCGGGGCTGCCCGGGGGCCGGGGGCAGGTAGCCGAGGGTCCACCCGGTATCGGCGGGGACGCGGGTGGGGCCGGGGTCGCTGATCTCGCAGATGACCTTGTGCCCCGTACGCCACACCGAGACTTCGCCGCGCCCCCCCGCCGTGCTGAACAGCGTTGGTGGCCACTTCGTGGACGGCGAAAGTCAAACGCTCCGCCCCCTGCGGGGACATCCCCAGCAGCGCGGAACGCTGGGCGACGAACGAGCGCACGTTGTGCAAGTCGGTGCCGAAACGCATCGTGGCGTTGCTTCCCGGCGCGGGAACCGGTGACAGGTTCCGCTGCCAGGCGGTGCCCTGGGGAGGGGCGTAGTGACCGTTTGTCTCAGCAGCGGGGCCGGTCACCAGCTGCGGGTGGGTGCGGCGGGCGTCGGCGACGATCCGGTCGGGCACCGTCCGTGTGTCGTAGGGGCAGACGATCCAGGCCGGGCAGTGGGCGAAAGCGAGGTTGATGACGGCCTCGTAGCGGGTCCACTCGTCGGTTTCCAATGCGTCGCGGCCGTGCCAGACGGGCTCTCCGATCACGCGTACCCGGGGATGGCGCCCCGTGGCAGTGCGTTCGTCGACGTAGCGGTAGTAGGCGCCGAGGGTGTTGCCAGGCGTCTGGTACCAGTCGTCGGCCGCGATGAACCGCACCGCGCCGGCGGCACTGCCGAGTTGCTGACGCAGCAGGTCGATGTTGGCGGGTGTGGTGACGGCGAGGACCGCCTCGTCCTGCTGGAGACCGTCCAGGCAGAACGGGACGGTCGCGGCCAAGAACGCCTCGTCGGACCCGTAGACCAGGCCTTGGTGCACCAACCGGGGGGTCCGGTCGGGCTGCGGGGTGGTCACGTCGATCACGCTGCTCATACCGAGGCTTCCGGGGAGGTGACGACCAGGGCGTCCTGCTGGTCGAAGCCGGCCACGGCTATCACCTGGCACAGCAGCGGGGCGAGTTCCACCACCCGCATGTGGCGGCCAGGCTCGTATCGCTCGGCGGTGTGCACCAGAGTTCGCAGACCGGCCAGGTCGATGAACTCGAGTGCGCTCATGTCCACCCGCACGTCCCCGGCCCAGTCGAGGGTGGCGTCCAAGACCGCAGTCAGAGCGTCGGTGGTGCGGTAGTCCACGGTGCCGATCACACGCATCGTTCGTTGCCCTTCCTCGAAGGTGGGCACGATCCGCAACAGTTCGTCCTCGTAGAGCGGGGAGAGTTCCACGGAGCCCGGTGGCAGTGGTCGTAGGTCTGCAGTTGAGCGGGGTGAAAGAGGCGGGCATCGTACTGGCAGACGGCCGAAGCGGGCTGTCCCTCGAAGACCGAATTGACCATGCTCTCGTATGCGGCGAGTTCGTCCGCGTCGGCGATCTCACGGAGGACCCAGCTCATTTCACCGCTGACCCGGAGTCCTTTGAAACCAGAGGCCGCGGCGCTTGCCATCTCCTGCCGGAGGGTGGCCACCATCGCCGTGGCGTCGAAACGTCCCGAAACCAGGTAGCCGTCGCTGGCGGTGACCACCTGCAGCTGTCCGCTGGACAACGCGGCGTCCGGATCCACCTGCGTCGACCGGAGCCAGTCGAGCACCACGGCAGGCTTCTGCCGGTCGGCGAAATACATCACCCGCTCACCGCGCTTCAGCCCATCGGACACGTAGGCGGTGACAACCCGGCGCTGCTCGGAATCGTCGGCGAACGCCAGACACACGTGATCCCCATGGCCAAGGCTGTGGACCGACCGCTCCCTGCTGCCCCGCGCGATCATCGTTTCCTCACCGTCCGCCCCTGGCTCGCGAGCCCGCGTGGAAAAGGCTCGTCCCACCGCCTGCGGGCGGTGTTCCAAGTGGCCGTCAATAATACCCGGTCCAGGTATGCGTCTGACGCCGGCTTCGCTCTCACGAAGCCCTATGCCCTCTACGGGCAGAGCCGCCGGCTCGGCTCGGCTGCCGGCAGCCGGTGCGTAGTGCGACCCGCAACGGGTAAGCGCGCGGCACTGCCCGCGAGCGGAGGAGGACCCCATGCCGGCCCGGCCTGTCCCCACGTACGGAGCCCTGCCTGAATGCGACGCTCTGGTGGGTGGTCGCTACCGGCTCGAAGGCCCCATAGGATCCGGCGGGACGGCGGATGTCTTCCGCGGCATGGATCAAGTCCTGGACCGTGAGGTGGCCGTCAAAGTGTTCCGCGTGGGCACGGACACGGTCACGGCCGATCGCTTCTATGACGAAGCACGTCTGCTCGCCCGCCTTTCCCACCGGGCCCTGGTCACCGTCTACGATGCCGGCCGCCACGGACAGGGTGCCTTCATGGTCACCGAGTTGATCCGTGGTGCCACCCTGCGCGCCCGAGTGGACGCCGGCCCCCTCAGCCCCGTCCAGGTCACACGGATCGGCGCCGACATCTCGTCAGCCCTCGACCACGTCCACGCTCACGGCATCATCCACCACGACGTGAAACCCTCCAACGTCCTGCTCAGTGAGGACGGCTCCCCGCACCTCGCCGACTTCGGGCTGTCCAGGTCCGTGCACGAGCGTTCCATCAGCGCACCCGACACCCTGGTCGGCACTGTCGCCTACATGGCCCCCGAGCAACTCCTCGGCCAGGGCGCGAGTACGGCCAGCGACATCTACGCCCTGGGAGTGACACTCCTCGAAGCGCTCACCGGCCACCGGGAGTACCGGGGAACGCCCGTGGAGATCGGCACCGACCGCCTCCTGCATCCGCCCCGGATACCCGACGGGCTGCCGGACGACCTCGCCCGTCTGCTGAAGGCCATGACCGGCCGGGATCCCGCGGTACGTCCTGATGCCGCCGCCGTCCACGTGCGCCTGCAGGGCATCGCCCGCGCCCCGCGATCCCACACCGCGAGGAGCGCGCCCCCCACGGATACCTCCCCGCACCGCTCGTCGTTGCGCCCCCTCGCTGCGGCGGGTCCGCGCGCCGAAACCGCGCGAACTCCCGGACCGACGCATAGAAGGGCTGCGCGTCGTCGTTATGGGGCTCGGTTGGGCCTCGCGGCGGTGAGTGTCGCGGGAGCCTGCACGCTGGTGATGGGAGGCATCCCGGCGGGGGACGGCAGCATGCCTGCCGTCGCGCCGGGCCGCGAGCAGCCGACTGCAACGAACAGCACCGCGCCGGTAGAGCCCGAGTCGGTCCCGCCCTCGCCGCTGCCCAGCGCTACACCACCCACCGCACCCGAACTCCAGGCGTCCACCAGTACAGCGGAGTCGCAGGAGGGCAGCGATCGGCTCCCGGCGAAGGCACCGGCGGCGAAGACGAAGGACAGCCCCGGGAAGGCGGAGGGTAAGAAGGGCAAGGGGTGGTGATCGACCTTATGTCTCGCACGCCTTCATCTGGCAGGCGGCGTTCGGGCGCGTATCGGAAGTACGTGGGGTACCCCCGGATCCGGCGTCTTGCGTGTCGGTGACATCCTTGGCCGGTGTTCTCATCCGATCATGCGGGCGTCGTGTTCTTCGATGTCGATGGCACCCTCGTCCCAGGCACGAGTTCGTCGGTCTTTCTGGCTGGCTTCCTTGGCCATCGGGACGAGTTGGCCAAGGCCGAGGACGCCTACGCCTCCGGTGACCTTGACAATCGACAAGTCTCGGAGCTGGATGCCAAGGGCTGGGCGGGTGTGTCCGAAGAGCAAGTCGCTGGCTGGCTCGATGGGCTTCCCTTGGTCTCGGGCATCACGGAGACCGTGGGCTGGTGCCGGCGGAACGGGTTGGTGCCCGTGCTGGCCACTCTGGCCTGGTCGCCGGTTGGCAGTTACCTGACCGACCGCTTCGGCTTCCACGCGTTCAGCGGACCTCGGCTGGAGACCACCGACAATCGGTTCACCGGCCGCGTCGCCCGCCACTTCGACGAGTACGACAAACGAGACTTCGGCCTCGAACAGGCCCGAGAGCTCGGATTGGCTCCCCGCTCGTGCGGGGCCGTGGGAGACAGCCGCTCCGACCTGCCCTTGTTCGCCTCCGTCGCACTGAGTGTGGCGTTCAATGCCTCGGCAGGAGCACGGGCGGCGGCGACCGTCACGGTGGACGGCGGCGACCTCCGAGGCGTGCTTCCCTTCCTGAGTCGCTTGGTCACAGCAACTCGTTGATGGCCGCTATGAGGACGGTCGCCTCGTAGCGGATCGCGAGCTTGTCGTGTCTCGTGGCTACGGAACGGTCGGCGCGGACCCGGCAGGGCCTGGTGCGCGGGCGGCCGGCGCCCTGGCGGGTGACGCGAACCTTGTTCGGTACGGGCGCGAACTGCGGGGAGTCGCCACGCTGTCCGGCGGTGATCACCAGGATCATGGGCTTCTGCCCCTGCTCGACAGCCAGGTGCAGCTTGGTCGCCAGTCCGCCGCGCGAGCGTCCGAGGGGCGTGGTCGTCCGGCTCGACAGTGACGCCGCCGGGCGGCTCGACCTGCAGGTCCCCCTTTCCTCGCCCCGGCGGCGTGCTGGTGGGCCCGGCACACGGTGGAGTCGATGTTGAGGTCCCAGGTGATGAGCTCTTTGGCGTCGGCTTCGGCCTGCAGTTCGCTGAAGATCCGCTGCCAGGTGCCGTCCCGCTGCCAGCGGCGGAACAAATCGTACCCCCGGGCCCAGGGCCCGTACCGCTCCGGCACGTCCCGCCACGGGACACCGGTGCGGGTGTGGGCGCGAAACCGTATGCCGCCGATCAGTTGCCGCCTGGTCCATATCGGTGGGCGCCCCCGGTTTTCTGCCCTTGGGTAGCAACGGCTCCACGGGCTTAACGGGTGCTGCACTTCTTGCCGGTGTTGGTTTCGCGATCAAAATTCTCTGGGGCGTTGCTATCGCGGTCCGCGTGCCCTGGCTCATCGGTATTGTCGTCGGCCGAAGGGCAGCAGCGGTATCGCTGGCAGGTGTTTCGCAGAGTCACCATTCACATTTGGTGTTGCGGGGTAACAGGCAACCGCAACGTCGCCATGTGAGGGGCTCTGGATGACCGGAGAGGTGTACGAGGAAGAACACGGGGCAAGCGATGGGTAGGCCGGAGCGTGAGTTCCGGCCGTGAACACAGCAGGGAAAAGGGTACGGAGGGACTTTCCTTTCCTTCCGTCTCCATTGACCGGAGGAGTTGTTTTTCGCATGACGGAGAATTTTTGGGGTTACCGCGAGACCGCCGGGCGTCTGGGCGGGTCGGATCTGACGGGGTACAAGGTCGAGGCGACCGACGGTTCCATCGGCAAGGTCGACAAGCACTCGGATGAAGTCGGCTCCTCGTACATCGTGGTCGACACCGGTCCGTGGATCTTCGGCAAGGAGGTCCTGCTGCCCGCGGGCACGATCAGCCGGATCGACGCGAACGACGAGAAGATCTATGTCGACCGGACGAAGGAACAGATCAAGAACGCTCCGGAGTTCGACAAGGACGAGCACCTCGGTGATGCGGACTACCACCGCCAGGTCGGCGGCTACTACGACGGCCCGCACCGCCTGTAACACGCGCGGGCACCAAGCACTCCGGGGCGGGGACGACAGCGACAGGCTGTCGTCCCCGCCCTGCTGCTGCGCCCCTCCGGCGACACGGAGCGGGTGGGTGGCTGTGTTGCCTCAGCACCGGCCAACTGGGCAGCGGGCCCACTGGCCCGGCAGCGTCTACCTGGTGCGGCGCCGGTGCGGAGTTCGGCCAGGAGGCGGCCGGCGTCTGTCAGAGCGTGCCCTCAACGGTGTGTGCTGCGCGGGGCCTCGGTGGGTGGCTGCTCGTTCCTGCTGCGCCACGCGTCGCGCGGGTCATCGTGCTGTGAACGGAGGCAAGCCCAGCTCGCTCCGTGTTTCCCGGGCGCGGTGCGCCAGCCGGCGGGCAGCGTGCACACTGCGTCGCGCCAGGCAGAACTCGCCCGCCGAGACGTGGCAGGTCGGGCAAGGCTCGGCGAACGCGCCGTGCTGGAACCGGCGGTGCGTCTCGTAGGCGGCGTCCAGCATCGCGTCGAGCGCCGAATGCGGGAGACCGGCGGCTGTACGGGCGGCTGCGCGCACCGACCGGCAAGGGGTGGCCAGGACCGGGGTGGTGTTGCTCATGAAGGCATCTCCTCGTGCAACGGGAACGTACGAAGGCCCTCACACTCAGGTCGCGAGGGCCGGGGCGTAGTTGTCCTCGTGTACCCGCGCTACCGCAGCTCAGACGTTGAGCCGTGCCAGTTCGCGATCCGTCACCTCGTTGGCGCGGGAAGTACGCCATTCCTCTCCGCGCGCGCCGACTCCCTGCTGGGTTGCCGCCCGGCGGTGTTACCTGCCGGACGTTTCCTCGGCCGAGAAGGCTGGCGAGGCAAGGGCCTGCGCTCCCAGGGTCCGGATCTCGTCCAGCAGCCGGGCGTTGGCGATGCCCTTGACGAGATATCCGGCGACGCCGGCGGCAGCCATCTCATTGCGCGGCCCCTGGTCGCCGTAGGCGGAGAACACCACGATGCGTACGCCGGGGACGCTGCGGACGATCTCCCGAGCGGTGTACGGGCCCCCACCGGGGAAACGCACGTCGAGTACCACGACGTGCGGGCGGTGGGTGCGAGCAAGAGCGATTGCCTCATCGGCATCGGCCGCACTGCCGACCAGGGCGAGGTCGGGCTGGGCGCGGACGACGTCGGCCAGGGCCGCGCGAAGCGTGTCGTTGTCGTCGCAGATCAGTACCCGCAGGGGGCGCGGGGGCGTGGCGGGCTGAGTCATGACGGCCTCGGGGAGGCGGTGTGAGAGTCGAAGCTCTTGGCGGAGGCTCCGGGCAGTGGTTCGTCGAGCGCGGCGGTGGGCAGGTCGGGCACCCAGAACTCCACGGTGGTGCCGGTGCCCGGCTCGCTGCGCAAGGTCCACCAGCCGCCCGCGGTCTCGGCCCGCTCGCGCATCTCGATCAGCCCGAAATGTTCGTTCAGGCCGCGGGTGATCGCGGCCCGCCCGGTGCCGTCGTCCACGACCCGCACGAGCAGGCCCTGATTCTCGGTGGTGACACTGACGTGCACCGTGCGCGCTCCGGCGTGCTTGCGTACGTTGAGCAGCGCCTCCTGCACGATGCGGAAGATGGTGATCGCGGTTTCGGGAGCCGGCTCGTTCGCCAGGGTGTGCTCGATGGACGTCTCGAGGCCCCAGCTGCCGAGCACGACGTCGTTGAGGTGCTGAGACAAGGCTTCGATCAGCCCGTGCCGGTCGATGCCCGGCGGCTGGAGCCGGAAGGTGAGATTGCGCAGGCGGCCCACCGCCTCACGTACCGACGCGTCGAGTTCGGAGAGCTCGCGGGCGTGCGGCTCCCCGGCACGCTCGGCCAGGAGCTGCAGCCGCATGCCGACCGCGACCATGGCCTGGATGGAGTCGTCGTGCACGTCCCAGGCGATACGGCGGCGCTCCACCTCCTGTGCTTGTACCAGGTGGGCGAAGAGGCGGCGGCGTTCGGTGAGCGCCTGCTCCGCGGCACGACGCTCGGTCATGTCGCGGGTTACCTTGCCGAAGCCGCGCAGTTCGCCGGTGGCGCCGAACAGCGGGGTGATCACCACGTTGGCCCAGAAACGGGACCCGTCCTTGCGGATACGCCAGCCTTCGTCCTCCAGGCGGCCTTCCTGGATGGCTGCTTCCAGCTCCCAGTGGGGTTTGCGGGCGGCGATGTCCTCGGGCGGGTAGAAGACGGAGAAGTGCTGGCCGATGATGTCCGTGGCGCTGTAACCCTTGATGCGTTCGGCACCCGCGTTCCAGGTGGACACGTGTCCCTGGGGGTCGAGCATGAAGATGCCGTAGTCCACGACGCTGGTGACCAGCAGCGTGAACGCGGTCTCCGTCGGGGCCAGGGGGCCGCCGCCTTCGGCGGTGCTCGTTCCACTCATGGCAGCAGGCCCTCGCGACGGGCCACGGCGACCGCTTCCAATTGGGAGCGGGCACCGAGCTTCTCCAGGACGCGCTGTACGTGGTTCCTGGCGGTGTTGACAGCCACGCCGAGCCGCCGGCTGATCTCGGCGGCGCCCAGACCGTCGCCCAACAGGCTGAGGGTCTCCCGCTCGCGCGGGGTGAGCCTGGCGCCCAGATCGGCGGTCCTACCGGTCAGCCGATCCAGTGCCCCGCCGAGCAGACCCTCGCTGAAGGCCACGTCACCTGCGGCCACCCGGCGCACACCGTCCTGCAGTTCACGCAGGTTACCGATCTTGAGGATGAGTCCCGACCCGCCGGCCTCAGCCACGCGGGCGGCCACGGCCGGGCTCGCCTCCCCCGTCAGCACCAGGACCCGGGCGCCGGGGGCCGCGGCCTTGAGCGGGCTGATGGCGTCGATCCCGTCACCGTCGGGCAGACGCCGGTCCAGCACCACCACGGCAGGACGCAGCCGCGCGGCATCGGTCAGAGCGTCCTGGACCGACAGGCTCCGGCCGACCACCACCAGATCGTCGGTGTGGTCCATCGCGAGCCGGATTGCCTCGGCCACCATGTCGTGGTCCTCGACCAGCAGGATGCTGATACGACCGCTGTCGGTGCGTGGCACGGTGCCCAGGGCGCTGTGGGGACTCGACGACATCACACGGTCCTCGGGGGTAGACGCGGCACGGTGTCGGCGAGCCACTTGTCGACGCCCGCCACGGAGAACAGTCGAGCCACCTGCGTGCGGGTGCCCACCACGCACAGCTCGCTGCCCACCCTACCGGCCGTCACCCGGGCCTCCAGCAGCACGTTCAATCCCGCGCAGTCGCAAAAGCGCAGGCTCTTCAGGTCGAGCACGACACGGCCCGGCCGCCGCGCGAAGCAGACGGCGAGAGCGGTACGCAACTGTGCGGTCCCATCCAGATCCAACGCACCGATCAACCGCAGGGCACATCCATCGGCATCAAGCACAGTCGTGATCGCGAACACCGGACCCGTCACGGTCGACCCCCTCGTACGACAATCCCTGTCTGGGCAACAGACACCACTAGAGAGTAGTGAATTTGCACTAGAAGGAATACCCGATCAGGCCGACGGGCGCCATTTGGACCGAGCAATGGCCGCACATGCTCGAAGGAACCAGTCAGCCACACCGACGGATCAGCGCAACCGTGCACGGGGAAACGCCACTTGGGCGGAGGAGGAACGGGGCGCCGGCCCTGTGACGGCAGGACGATGCGAATGCCTGAACGGTACGAAGGGGATAGGTATTCTGTCTCAGAGAACTCACGCGACCAGGGTCCGGCAGCGCGACGGGCCGCGGGGTCATCGTGGTTGGCGCAGTGGGTCAGCGGCAGCGGGCCTCACCTGATCGGTGAGGGACCGCGCAGGGGGAAGGGGGAGTCGCGATGGAACTCCCGAGGGTCACGGATCACGATGCCCGCCCGAAGCAGGTGTGCATGAACTTCGACGGTGCTTCGGGCAGCATCGCCGCGGCGCGAGATGCCGCCTCCGCGTTTCTGGACGATCAGGCCCCGCCCGCTGGTCCCACCTTTCACGACGACGTCCTGCTGGTCGTCTCCGAACTGGTGACGAACGCGGTCCGCCATGCCCCCGGCCCCCTGGTCCTTGGCCTGGCCCTGCTGGGGGACCGGATCGAGATCGCCGTGCGGGACACGGGCCACGGAACTCCTGCCCCCCGCACCCCCGACCTCCACGGCGGTCGCGGATGGTCCATCGTCCAGCGACTCGCCTGCGATGTGCAGGTCTTCCTCCACCACGACGGCAAAACCGTCCGCGCGGAACTGGCCTGGTAAGCGTGCGCGCTCCGTCTGCGTGAGGAGCATCGTCATGGCCTACGCCGGCGGCGCCGGACAGTCCGAAGACGGCCCCGGCGTGCGTATTCGCTCGGAACCGGCGTGGTGCGATCGGTCGGCTGGGCTCCAAGTCGGCCTCGCCTCGCCTAGCTGTCTCACCGCGCCCGGGCCTTCGAAGCCGTCGCGGGCAGTGAGGCTCGGCCA
The DNA here is from genome assembly GCF_059758875.1 of Streptomyces sp. GQ60. NCBI lineage: Bacteria > Bacillati > Actinomycetota > Actinomycetes > Kitasatosporales > Streptomycetaceae > Streptomyces > Streptomyces sp. GQ60. The sequence continues at coordinate 42,708 of NZ_JCAXEG010000023.1, forward strand.
ATCGTTACGTCATCACGTGCGACGCCGCGCGTGCCTGTGGCGGGAAGGGCTTCGCCAGCCCCCGGCCGGGCCAGGTGCCCGGTATCACGCTGCCGTGGCGACCGCGGCCGAGGCAGCCGAGAGCGCGGCGGCGGCCAGGGGGCGGGTGGATCGGATGGCCAGTCCCTCGGCCCCCGTCTGCGCCTCCAGCGCCCGGCGAGTTTCGGTGGTCGCCACGACGACGGCCAGCGGGGCGCCTGTGGAGCGGCACATGCGCTCGGTCCGTACGACCGTGCTCACCGCGGCGGTACTCAGCGGCGCGTCGGAGAGCTCCAGCATGACGGGTGCGGACCGATGGGCAGCGAGGTATGCGTCGATCGCCCAAGCGGCCGCGGCCCGGCCGGCGATATCCAGGTCGGCCCGCAGTCGGATGATCAGCACACCGCTCTCGGTCACGTCAAAGGGCAGCACGGACACTCCTTGTCTTCACGATCACATCGGCTCGGTATCGTGCGGATGCCCGCGTCTCGGACCGGTATGCGCGTTCCTTCACGGTCGGGGCAACCAGCGAGGGCGGAGAAGGAGCCGGTGATCAACCCCTTCTGTGGCGCCGCTCTGATGCGACCACGCTCGGAGCCGACGAAGAGGGCCGTCACCCGTTTCCCGTTCCGTCCCGTGCGCACCTGCCGTTCGCTGTCGACGACGGTCGTGCCGAGCGGGCGGGGGTGCGAGGCGGATGTCTAGGTGGGTTTAGTGGGCGAGAAGGGGAAGAAGCGAGTTCGTGGAGGGAGAGGCGATGCCGGATACGTCACGTCGCAGGGCCGGTCTGAGGTGCGAGGACGCCCGGTCGATCGCCCGCGATGTCCTGGCGGCGAGCGACGTGGGGGAGCACCTGGCGAACGACGTGCTCCTGGTCGTTTCCGAGCTGGTCTCCAACGCGGACCGCCACGCTGGTGGCGTCAGCGACTTCCGCGTCCGGTCTCTCGCGGGCTGTGTGGCGGTCGAAGTGTCGGACAGATCCTCGATGTTCCCTCGCACGCCGGAAACACCGGTCGATGTGCCGGGAGGGTTCGGCTGGCAGCTGGTCAACCGGATTGCCGTCCATACGGAGATCCGACCCTATGGGGACGGCAAGACGATCACAGCGTTCATTCCGCTCCCGGCCATCCCCTGAACCACGGCCAGCCGTCCTGCCCGACACCCTCTCGGTTACAGGGTGCGCCACTTTGACATGGTCGGCGCGTTCTCGCTGACATGAGTGAGGCGGCGCTGGAAAGGCGCAGGGTATGACACGTACATCGAAGCCAGGCCCAGGTGAGGACGACAAGCGCGGGGAAGCCGGCCCCGAGAGCACGCCGGGACCGGACCGGCAGGTCGAGGAACGGGCGCCCGACGGGCCAACCGAGCTGCCGGAGCGGTCATGGAAGGCGGTGCTGCGCGGCACTGTGCAGGAGTTCAAGGACGACGAACTCGCCGACCGCGCCGCAGCGCTCACCTACTACGGGGTCCTGGCGCTCTTCCCTGCCCTGCTGGTGCTGGTGTCACTGCTGGGCATCGCCGGGGAGTCGGCGACGAAGCAGGTCCTGGACAATCTGCAGGAACTCGCTCCCAGCTCGGCCAGGGACGTGGTCAGCGACGCCGTGCAGCAGCTCCAGGGCCACTCCGGGGTCGGCTCGCTCCTGGCGGTCGTCGGCCTGATCGTCGCGGTCTGGTCGGCGTCCGGCTACATCGCCGCGTTCATCCGTACGTCGAACGCCGTCTACGACATGCCCGAAGGCCGCCCCGTGTGGAAGGTCCTCCCGCTGCGCGTGGTCCTCACCGTCGCGCTGATGGTTCTGGCCTGCGCCAGTGCGCTCATCGTCGTCTTCTCCGGCTCCCTGGCCCGGCAGGCGGGCACCGCGCTGGGGGTTGGGGACACCACTCTGACCGTGTGGTCGATCGCGAAGTGGCCGGTGCTGGTCCTCCTCGTCACGATCATGATCGCGATTCTCTACTGGGCCGCCCCGAACGCGAAGGGCCGCGGATTCAAGTGGGTGACGCCGGGCAGCTTCCTGGCGCTGGTCATCTGGATGGCAGCCTCGGCCGGATTCGCGTTCTACGTCGCGAACTTCGCCTCCTACAACAAGACCTACGGCACTCTCGCCGGCGTGATCGTGTTCCTGGTCTGGCTGTGGATCACCAACCTCGCGATCCTCCTCGGCCTGGAGTTCGATGCCGAGATGGTCCGCCAGCGCGCGATCGCAGGCGGGATGCCCGAGGACGAGGAACCTTACGTCGAACCCCGCGACACCCGTGCTTGGACCGACGGCGACCACCGCCGGATGAAGCACTGACCTGCCAGCACTCGTCGCAAGACCGGCCCGGCCCGCAAGGCCGGTTCCTCTGCCCCCTCGACCACCGGTCGAAGGCGGTGCAGCCAGAAGCGGGTACCCATCACGCGGGGTGGTCCGTCCGGGGCGGAGCGGTCGAGCCGAGTGGTCACGGGTGTGGCCGAGGCTCACGCGCAGCGCCCTCAACCGAGGCGACCGCCTGAGCGATGGCCTCGATACCGACTGATGCCAGGCACCGGCAACTGCCGTGCGGAGTCTTCTGTAGTGACGCAGGCATGGTGTGCCGGGACAGGGGCAGGCGGGAAACCAACGGAAGGCGACGCCGTCCGCTGCGAGGCATCGGAAATGGAGGGGCGGCAGGGGCGATGCCCCTTGCCGTCCTCCGCCTATCGGAGGAGTTGCTTTCGCGCGAGGAGCTGGGCACGTACTACGCCACCGGTCATCCGGATTTCACCGGCAAGGGCCGATGGCTTCCTCCCCGGCGCCATCAAGCCTGAGCGGTAGGCCATGAGGAAGGGAATGGATCGTGAGCCGTACAACTGAACGGCGGCCGCCCACCGCGGACGAATCGGTGGGCGTGCTGGTCTCACGCGCATCGGAACAGATCTCCGAGCTGGTCCGCGAGGAGATGCAGCTCGCCCGGGCGGAGTTGGGCGAGAAGGGCAAACGGTTCGGGACGGGCGGAGGTCTGGTCGGCGCCGGAGCATTGCTCGGCGTCCTGGTGGCGCAGGCAGTGGTGGTGTCGGCCATAGCAGCTATGGCTCTGGTACTCCCCGTATGGGCGTCGGCCCTGATCACCGCCGCCGTACTGGCCGCGATCGCCGCGGTGCTGGCGATGGCCGGCAAGAAGCAGCTCGCACGAGCCGCCCCACCCGTGCCCGAGCAGACCGTGAACAGCGTCAAGGCCGATGTGGCCGAGATCAAGGAGAGGGCCCACCGATGACGAACCAGCCGAACCAGCCCCACAAGAACGGCTCGACCCCCTCGTCCGAGGAACTGCGCGACCGGATCGAGCACACGCGCGATGAGCTCGGCCAGACCGTCGAAGCACTTGCGGCCAAGGCCGACGTCAAGGCCCAGGCCAAGGAGAAGGCCGCCGACGTAAAGGCTCAAGCCAGGGACGTTGTGGCGGACGTCAGGGCTCAAGCCCATGACCTCACGGCACAAGCCATGGAGAAGACGTCCGCGATGACGGAGCAGGCCGCGAATTTCGTGAAGGACAAGACACCGGATCCCGTACTCGACGAAGCAGGCCGGGTTGCCACCAGGGCACGGGCCAACCGCACTCCGCTGATCGCCATCGCAACGGCCTTGATCGTCATCCTCCTGGTGCGTCGCGGCCGGGGGCGCAAGTGAAGGCGTCCACGGTCGCGTACAAGCCGGTCGGGCTGGCACTGGGGGCGGCAAGCGGCATGCTCGCCGGGATGGCGTTCAAGCAGGCCTGGAAGGTGATCGAAGGGGAAGGCGACGCCCCGGATGCCACCGATGAGGACCGCTCGTGGAAGGAGATCCTCATAGCCGCCGCCCTCCAGGGGGCGATCTTCGCCGTCGTCAAGGCGGCCGTGGACCGGTCCGGGGCCGTCGCGACCCGGCGGATCACGGGTACCTGGCCGGGGTAGATCAACCGCTGTCCGGTAATGAGATCGCCGGCCATCAGGCTCACCAGCAGGAGCGGCGAGGGCCTCATGGCAGGACGTGCATCGGGAACCTTCCACCGCAGGCGCACCATCAGGCTGGAAACTCGGACCAGCCGGCTGCTGCCGGGGTGTGATCGGCTGATATTCCTCCAGAGCTTCAGGAACCTGCCGGATGTCCGGCTCGACATCAACCGTGAGTCGGGGTCGATCGCGACTCGGGTCGAGCGCGGCCCCCGCCGTACGCGCCGCAGCACCGGACGCCGGACCACGTCTGGGGAGCGGGAAATGATCAATGGCCAGGGACGTTTGGAAATCTCCGCACGGCGCAGACGCTCGCTGACACCAGCTTTATACACCGAGGCAGGAGACGCATCATGGGCATTCTGGCCTGGATTCTCATAGGGTTGCTCGCGGGCATCATCGCCAAGGCGCTCATGCCGGGCAGGGACCCGGGCGGCATCATCATCACCATGCTCATCGGCATCGCGGGCGGTCTGCTCGGCGGCTGGCTCGGCAAGGTCATATTCGGCGTGGACTCCATCGACGGCTTCTTCGAGCTCTCCACCTGGATCGCCGCCATCGTCGGCTCCCTCATCCTCCTCGTGGTCTACCGGCTGGTCACCGGCAACAGGCGCCACGCCTGACTGGCGCGGCCCCTTCGTACGGAACGGCTCCGCCCTCGGGAGAGGCGGAGCCGTTCCGCATATCCCCGAACGCGCCGTCCCCCGCTGGGTGCCGGTGAGCGGGCGGCGCGCTGTACTGGCCCTACGGGGCGCCGGCTCGAACGGGGGCCGCGGTGGCACCAGAGGCACGGGCGCCCTGTCCAGTGCTGCTCTGTCCTTGTCCGGATTGCCCGCGGGCCTCATGATTTTGCCGGGCGTCGACCCGCCGCGGGCGGACACCCGTCTGACCCGCCGTACTGGGTGGGACCCGGGCCTGCTGCTCCTGCGTCAAGCCCTCGAAGCCCGCTTCCCGCACGCTCTGCGTACGCCGGGCGTTTTTTTGATGAGGTGCGGGGCGGAGCCCTATCTGAGGGAGGCGCATCACCATGCCGACGCCTACCGGGGCGGTCCGCCTGTGTGTTTGCGGGCCGCGATCCGGGTCAGATGAGGAGGGGAAAAGAGTTCCCCGTCCCTCAGGGAGTGATCAGCTGTGTCGAACGACGAGAAGAGCCGGGCCAAGACCGAGCAGGCCAAGGGCAAGCTCAAGGAGACGGCCGGCCGCCTGGTGGGCAACAAGCGACTGACGGCCGAGGGCCGCGCCGAGCAGGCGAAGGGCGACGCCCGCCAGGCCAAGGAAAGGATCAAGGACGTCTTCAAGCACTGATCGCACGCCCGGCGTCCACCGCCGCGGTCCCGGAGCCCGACGGGTCCGGGACCGCGGTGCGTCCGAACCGATCGAGGGAGGGCTCCCGCATGACGTTGCCGGGGGAAGGCAGAAGGAAGGCCGGGGGCGGTTCCGCGCCGTTCGGGCGTGATGTGGTGCTGGCCGTGGGGCTCGCGGGGATCTGTGTCGGCGGCCTGGCCGTCTTCCTCAAGACCGCCGCGGCCGCTTGGGCCGTACCCGTCGCCTGCGCGGTGGTCCTCGTGGTCGGGTTGGCGCTGGCCAAGTGGAGCGTGTCGCCCGTCCGGCGGCCTTTCACCGCCCCTCCGGTGCCCATACCGGCCCCGCACAGGGATCCGCACTCGATCGAGGTGGCGCCGGTACCGGACGTGTCCACCGTCGGAGAGGTGCCGGACGTCGGTGCCGGTGCGCTGGACCATGCCGCGGCCGACGCCGACGGCTTCGAGCACGCGATAGCCGCGCTGTGTGCGCGTGACGGCTGCACGCCTGTGGAAGTGGTGGGCGGTGCGGGCGACTTGGGAGCCGACGTCATCGCCACGACCCCGGACGGACGGCGCGTCGTCGTTCAGTGCAAGCACTACGCCGACACCCATCGCGTCGGCTCGCAGGACCTGCAGCGTTTCGGCGGTACCTGCTTCGCCGTGCACGGCGCCGACGTGGCGATCGTCGTCACCACGAGCTCCTACACCACGCCCGCACTCGAGTACGCCGCCGCGTGCGGCATTGTCTGTGTCGACGGCGAAGCCCTGGCCGCCTGGACCGAGTCGGCCGTGGCGCCGCCCTGGGAATCGGACAGCCGCGACGCATCCGCCCGTGTGTCCACCGCCTGACGAGCTGGACCGTCTCGTCTTGCGTCCTCGAGGATCGGCATTCTGCTGGCCCTGGCCGTGACCAGCTCATCCGTGGGCAGCCGGCCGGCCGGGCGGGGTGTCGGGCGTGTGAGATGGCCTGATCATGCTTTCCGGGGCTGTGCAGGCCGCAGTCGCCCCGGCCGGTTCGTATACGGCGGTTCGTGTCACGTACGTGTCGCGTACGCCTCCCCGCCCCAATGCCCTGTACGGCAGATGGCGGACGGAACTTGTGGAGCGGCCACGTGCTCAGCAGGCTTGCCTTCATGCTCTCACCCGCTCCCGGACCGGTCCTCTCATCTGCGGCCGCAGCCGAGGCCCGGCGGTCTGGCTCCCGCCGGGCGCTGCTCGCCGGCTGCGTAGGCAACTTCATCGAGTGGTACGAGTTCGGTGTCTACGGCTACCTCGCCACCGTCATCGCGGCGCACTTCTTCACTCCCGAGGGCGGCAGCGCGGTGGAGGGGCTCGTCAAGACGTACGCCTCCTTCGCCCTGGCGTTCTTCTTCCGGCCCGTCGGGGCGGCGGTGTTCGGGCGGCTCGGTGACCGGATCGGCCGGCGGTCGACGCTCGTCCTGGTCATCTGCCTGATGACCGGCGCCACCACGCTCATCGGCGCGCTCCCGACGTACGCGACCATCGGCGCGGCCGCGCCGTGGCTGCTGACGCTGCTGCGGATCGTGCAAGGGCTGTCGGCGGGCGGGGAGTTCGGCGGAGCGGTCTCGGTCATGACGGAGAGCGCGCCGCCGGGCCGCCGGGGGCGGTACGGGGCGTGGCAGTCGTTCACGGTCTCGCTCGGTCTGCTCGCGGGCGCCGGTACGACGGCGCTCCTGGCGACCGTACTGACCCCCTCGGAGCTGAACGCCTGGGGCTGGCGGGTGCCCTTTCTGCTGGCGCTGCCGCTCGGGCTCGCCGCACTGTGGCTGCGCGTGCGTCTGGACGAGACGCCCGCCTTCGTCTCGGCCGTCTCTGCGGCGGGCGGACCCCCGCGGCGACCGCCCGCCGGGGAGACGGTCAGGGCCGTCGCGCTGGGCGCCGGGCGGGTCATGGGCTGGTCAGCGGCCGGGTACACCTTCCTGGTGGTCCTGCCCTCCTACCTCCAGAACACGCTGAACGCCACGTTCCAGCAGGCCCTCGTGGCGACCGTGCTGGCGAACCTGGGATTCGCGGCGACCATCCTGCCCGCCGGCGCGATGAGCGACCGGCTCGGGCGGCGGACGGTGATGCTGACGGGAGCGCTGCTGGTGGCCGTGCTCGCAATGCCGCTGCTGAACCTCGTCCAGGACGCGGGTGCGCCGGTGCACGCGAAGGGGGCCGCGCTCTTCGCCGCGGGGGCCGCCGTCGGGCTGATGGCCGGACCAGGTCCTGCGATGCTGTCCGAGATGTTCCCGACCGCGGTGCGCTACACGGGGCTGGGGCTGGCGTACGCGCTGTCCAACGCCGTGTTCGCGGGATGCGCGGGGCTGATCATCACCAGAGCCGTCGCGTGGACCGGGGACGCCGACATTCCCGCGTACTACGCCGCGGCCGCCTGCGCGGTCAGCGTGGCCGCGCTGCTGACCCTGCGGGGCGACGACCACGAGCGGACGCTGCGGTGAGCGGGGCGCCGGTGGGCGTCCGCGGGGCGGGGGCCCTGCGCGTGGTGGGGCTGATGTCGGGTACCTCGTACGACGCCGTCGACGCGGCCGCCGCAGACCTCGCCCTGGACGGGGACACGCTGGTGCTCACGCCGCTCGGCATGATCAGTACCGCGTACGAGAACGGTCTGCGGGCGGCACTGGCCGGGGCGCTGCCACCCGCCGCGACGGATCTGGCCACGGTGTGCAGACTCGACACGCGCATCGGACAGGCCTTCGCCGCGGCAGCCGTACGGGCCGACCTCGAACTGTGCGACGGGCGCGCTGACTTGATCGCCTCGCACGGGCAGACCGTCTACCACTGGGCCGAAGGCGGCCGGGTGCACGGCACGCTCCAGATCGGCGAGCCGGCCTGGATCGCCGAAGCCACGGGCCGGCCCGTCGTCTCCGGCTTCCGCACGCGGGACGTGGCGGCCGGGGGGCAGGGCGCGCCCCTGGTGAGCGTCTTCGACGTCATGTGGCTCCGCGGGCGGCCGGGCGTCCCCGTGGCGCTCAACCTGGGCGGCATCGCAAACGTGACGGTGGTCGCGGACGGGGCGGGCGGCGCACCGCTCGCCTTCGACACCGGTCCCGCCAACGCGCTGATCGACGTCGCGGTGCGGGAGCTTTCGGAGGGGGGCGCCCCGGGCCAGGAACGGTCCATGGACGTGGACGGAGTGCTCGCCGCACGCGGGACCGTGCACCCGGGGCTGCTGCGGAAACTGCTGGACGAGCCGTACTACGCCCTGCCCGCACCGAAGACGACGGGCAAGGAACTCTTCCACCTGCCCTATCTGCGTTCGGCGCTGCACACCTGCGGACCGCTGCCTGCCGAGGACGTCGTCGCCACCCTGACCCGGCTCACGGCACGGACCGTCGCCGACGCCGTCCGGCCCTTCGGGGCGACCGAGGTGATCGCGTCGGGCGGCGGCACCCGCAACCCGGTGCTGATGCGGTGGCTACGGGAGGAACTGGGCGGGGGCGCCGCGGGCGTACCGCTGCGGACGTCGGACGAGCTCGGACTGCCGTCCGGGACGAAGGAGGCATACGCCTTCGCCGTCCTGGGCTGGCTCGGCGCGCACGGTCTGCCCGCGGCCCTCCCCTCCTGCACCGGCGCCCGGCACCCGAGTGTCCTCGGCTCGCTCACACCCGGCGCGGCGGGCTGGAGCCTGCCCGCACCGCTGGCGACGGCGCCAGACCGCCTGGTCGTCCGCGCCCCGGGCACGGCCCGGTGAGCAGGACACGCCCATCGTGCGAGGGACACACGCCTGCGGCATTCGCACCTCCGGCTCGCTGCTTGAGCTCCGTCGGACGAGCCAGACGGGAAGGGGTCGCGCCGCGCTCAAGGTCGCCGAGCCGTTCGGGATCCGGGGCGGTCTCACCGAGCGGCGAGAGGCGCCCGGCTCCGTGCGGAGGAAGCGGAGCGGTCGACTCCACCTTCCACGGCTTGACCTTGGCCGACCGCTCAGGCAACCAGGCAATCTGAACCGGAGCAGGGGCGGCACGTCGCGCTGCCCGGGCAGGCTCTGATCCGCGGGCTCGAGCAGGAAGCCGAGGTGGTCCGAGGCAGTCCGCGAGGATCGGCGCGGCCCCTCCTCCGGGCCGCCAGGCCACACGCTCGAACGTGTCGACGTCGTCGCCGGTCTACCCGCGATCCAGACACCGTGAAACAGGGCGGGTCGATCGAGCGCTGGGAGGCGAATACCACCATTCAGCCGGCGTAAGGGGGAAATTCGCGGGTACACGCGATCTGCGGATCAAATCGTTTCGTCGAATTCCCGACACGAGAACGAGGCCACCATGATTTTCGCCGGACTCATCCTCCTGCTCATCGGATTCCTGACTGGTATCTCCATTCTGTGGACCCTCGGGATCATTCTGCTCGTGGTGGGCGCGGTACTTTGGATTCTGGGCTCGGTCGGGCATGCGGTCGGCGGACGACGCCACTACTGGTAACCCTTTGCGCCACGGCAGTGCCGAAGGGGTCGGATGGCCGCCGACAGGCCCGGCAGCACAGGACCGGCAGCCGCGCCCCGGGCCCTGCGTACGGACGGTCGCATACCCGCACCCGCTGCTCACGCTGGAAGGCTTCCACCTACACGTGTCCGGGATCCGGTCCTGGACGACGGCGGCCTGAAGACCGGGTGGGGAGTGCATCGTGCGGGGCGGCCGGTTCACCGACATCGTGCTCAGCGGCCCGGGCCGCGTGCCCCACAGCGACCGGCTGAACCTCACGCCGCGGGCGTCGCCACCCACGACGACGGCCGCATCGCCGTCGTGTTGTACCAACGCACCACCGCGGAAAGGTGACGTCCGCGAGGTCACCGCTCTCCTCCACTGGCTCCTGGGGGAGGCACGACTGCCGGCGCCGGGCCATGGCCGAGGGCTCGGTGGTCGGCGCGGCATCGCAGGGGGAGGATGAAATGGAAGGACTCATTGCGACTGTCCCACGGCGGCACCGGCACAGAGGGGAGAGGGTGATGGGACAAACGGATCCGGTGGCGGACGAGCCGGGAGACGAGGTGCGGCGTGCGTACGAGCTGGTGTTCCCCAGCACGACCCAGGGCGGCCCGGATGTCGTACGGGTGACCGTCACCGACCGGACGGGGCCGGGAGGCCACCCGGTCTACGAGGACGCCACGGGCATCATCCAGGCGGAGATCAGCGAGCGGTCGGAAGTGCGCGTGCTGGCCACCGGGGCCGGCCAGGAACCGGCTCCCGGCGTCACGGCCCGGCCTTCGGCCCGGTGATCCGTCACCTGGCCGGCTTCCGTAGCCCGCTGGGTAAGGACCACGTTCGGTCGTTCGGCCTGGGGTTCAGGAGCAGGCTTCAGTGACCAGGGACCCGCACCGCGAACAGGACGGTGTCGTCCTGGGCCTCCTGAGCCCCGATGGTGTCCAGGAGCGCGGTCCGCTACGGGGCGCCGTGGGCGGGTTCTCTGTGCCGTCCTGGGCGCGGGCCGTGTGGGCCGGGGCGGGCCGGGTCTGTGGTCGGCTGGCGCTGTGGCGCGGGTGTGGGTGTGGGTGTGCGGGGTGACCCCTTGGCTGCGCACGATGACGGGAGACACTGCCAGCCCTTCCCGGGGCCGCGAATCGGCTGATCGTGGCGTACGCGACGTGAGGGCAGGCAGCGGCAGCGCTCCTGTACGAGTCACCGCCTCTACGCAGCCCCGTCGATGCCCAGCTCTGCCGAGGGCTGCGAGTTGTTCGGCATCTGTCGCTGGTCAGTGAATCTGCGGAGGCGGCACGCTCCTGACCTGAGGCTGTGCATCCGCCCTGAGCCCGATCCGCCGGTACGGCCGCGGAACTTTCGTCCAAGACAATGCCTGTCATTTCAGAGAGCCTGGAGGCATGCCCAGAGACGACGCGGGGGACGCGCCCCCGGACCGCACTGACCACGACCGCTGGGAGGTTGCCCGCCCCCTGCACGGCAACTCTCTCGCGGGTGTACGGATGGTCGGGTTCCGGGACCGTATGGCCGGCGGGCTGGACCTGCGGGTGCTGCCGCAGCCCGCCGTGATCGTCGTCATCGGGCTCGGAGCCAGCCCGCTCACGGTGGAGAGCGCCTCCGGGTACCGGCCGCTGAGGGGTCTCGTCGCCTCCCTGACGCCAGGTCCGACTCGTATCCGCGGTGAGGGCGTCGAATGCGTCGAGGTGGCATTGTCCCCTCGGGCCGCCTATGGCCTGCTGGGGGTTTCCCCGCTTGAGCTGGAAGGCTCCATCACCGGACTCGAGGACCTTTGGGGGCGGCACGCTCGGCTGCTGCGCGAGCAGTTGGCCGACACCGGATCCTGGCAGGAACGCCTCGCGCTCACGGACGGATTCCTCAGGCGCAGGGCCGCAGGCGCCCCGCCCATGGCGGCCGAGGTCGCCGCCGCCTGGGACGCCATCGTGGCGGGCCGGGGTCGAGTGCGGGTCGGCGAGCTCGCCGCGTCCTGCGGATGGAGCCGCAAGCGGCTCTGGGCCAGGTTCAGCTCCCAGGTCGGCCTGACTCCCAAGCGCGCCGCCATGCTGGTCCGCTTCGACCAGGCCGCCCGGGCGCTCCTTGCCGGCGAGCGCGCCGGCGACGTCGCCGTGGCCTGTGGATATGCCGACCAGCCCCATCTCCACCGCGATGTCCAGGCTCTCGCCGGGTGCACGCCCGGGGCACTGGCCGGCCTGACCGCGTCCACCGAGCTCTGACTGTCCGTATCCAGACCGATCGGTGATCGGTCGACTCGAAGGAAGGAAGCACGACCTGTGACGAACACCGAGGTACGAGCAGCACAGACGGCGGCAGGCCGGGAGCTCGTCGTCCGGCTCGCGTTCGGGAGCATGGCCGCGCACACCCTGCGCGCGGCGGTCCGCCTGGGGGTCGTGGAACTGATCGGCGACGAGCCGCGCACAGCTGCCGAGGTGGCCGTCGGAGCCGGGACCGCGCACCAACCCATGACACGCCTGTTGCGTGCCCTGACCGCACTCGGCCTGCTCACGGAAGACGCCCCCGACACGTTCTCGGTGACCCCGGCGGGCGCGCTTCTGAGCCCCGGCCACCCCGGCTCCCTCGCGTCGTTCGTCCGCATGTTCACCGATCCGGCGATCGTGCGTGCCTGGGAGCACCTGGACAGCAGTGTCCGTACGGGGGAGATCGCCTTTGATTCCGTCTTCGGTACGGACTTCTTCAGTCACCTGGCCCGGCACCCCGAGCTCTCCACGGACTTCAATGCGGCCATGAGTCAGGTCGTCTCCGAGACCGCCGCCGTGCTCCCGCGTGCCTTCGACTTCGGCCGGTTCGCCTCGGTCACGGACGTCGGTGGAGGCAGCGGCACCCTTCTGGCCGCTGTCCTCGAAGCGCACCCGGGTGTCGCCGGCGTGGTCTTCGACACTGCCGATGGCCTGGCAGAGGCGGCGAAGACATTGGCGCGGCACGGGCTGGAGGAGCGCTGTTCCCTCATTGCCGGGGACTTCTTCCAATCGGTCCCGCAGGGCTCGGACGTGTATCTCGTGAAGAGCATCCTGCACGACTGGACGGACGCCCAGGCGGTCACGATCCTGCGCCACTGCCGCGAGGTGCTGCCGCCCGGCGGCGTCGTTCTGATCGTGGAGCCCGTGCTTCCCGAGGTCGTCGGTGTGGAGGACGAGGGCACCTACTTGAGCGACCTCAACATGATGGTGAACGTCGGCGGCAGGGAACGTACCCGTGCGGACTTCGAGGAGGTGTGCGGCCGGGCTGCGCTGCGCGTCACGTCGGTCACCCCGCTCGCGGAGGCCGCCCCGTATTCCCTGATCGAGGCCGTGGCCGACTGATGATCTGCGTCGCGCGTCCGGTGAAAAACGCCTCCCGGGCGCGCGCAGGGGCCCGCCCGTGCCTCCGCGAGGGGGCTGGGCGGCGCTATCCGGCAGGCGGCGCTGCGGTCGTCTTGCGGAGCACGCCTATCTTGTCGATGCGGTGCTCGGGATTGCCCTGGGCATCGCTCCAGAAGTTGCCTTCGGCGTGATCTTCCGGGGTGGCGCAGGTCGAGATCGTGATCATGGCCTGGGTCGGGGCCACGCCAGGCTTTCCGGGGACCGCAGCGCGCTGCTCGCTCAGCGAGCGTTCTGACCGGAAGGACGTCTTGCGGCTCGCGATGATCTCGTACGTGTACACCACGTCGCCCACGGCCACGAGCACCGAGTCGCCCTCCGCCACGGCGGGCAGGTCACGCAGCGGGCCGCCCGCCGACAGCCGGTGCGCGGTGACCAGGTAATTGCCCGCCTGGCCGGGCCCGACTCCGCCACGCTTCCCGTACGGGCTGGCCGCCACACCCCTGTCCTGAATACGGGTGCCGGGCGCATCGTCGGTGGTGCCCTCGTACGGCATCACGCGCAGCCCGGTTATGCCCACCGAGGGTATGGACAGGACGGAGGCCTCGGTCGGCACGGAGGTAACCGGTGGCTCGGGCGGTCGCGCGGCGATGGCGGCCGGGGCCGAAGCGGGTGCTGCTGCCATCGTCGGCGGTGCGGGAGCCGCCGCGCCGGCCGCAGCCCGAGTGGTGCTGCATGCCGTCAACAGGACGACCATGGCGCCAGCCGCCACGGCGGATGCGGCTCGGGACGGGAAATGCAGGGGCATGGGCGTTTCCGTACTGGTCGGCGGGGTCGTCGGGGCAGGGGACCCGGTTTGCCCGCCAGAGTGACATACGGAGCAAGAGGTTCATATGGGCTGGAGCTGTGACCTTCGCCCTCCGGAGGACGGGGCGCGGTACGGACGGGGCAGGACGTGGTGACGTGCAGGACGTCCCGGGCTTCTCGGAGGCCCCTCCGGGAAGCCCGCAGAGTCCCTCGGGACCGTCCGCGTCGGCCTCCGCCAGGTACGAGTGCACGGTGTCCTGCACGACGTCCCAGAAGAACACGTGCGGGAGCAGTCGTTCTCGTTGCAGACGTGGCTCTCGTAGGCGACCTCGAACCCGAGCACTTGAGCAGCCAGCTCCTCCACGAGCCGTACGCCGGCAGCAGCCTTCTCGGCAGTTCCGTCCGCCTCGTGCATTTCTGCTCAGCGCATGCCGGCGCCGTAGGTGTCGGTGTGCTGCCAGCTGTGGAGATCGCTGATGGGGGCGGCCAGATTTGGATGAGGTGGTGTTCGACGGGGGTGTCGTCGGGGATGGTGAGGGCCTGCTGGCCGCTGTCGCGGCCTCGGGCGTGGACGCGGATTCTGGATGGCCGGCTGGTGTAGGCGGCGAGGGACGGCAGCGGGTCGCTGTCGTTGCCGTCGGTGATCCAGGCGTCGGTGCCGGGCAGGAGGAGGCTTGCTTCGACGATGCCCTGCCACGTGTGCAGGTCAGGTGGCCCGGGATCGTCTGCCCGCAGCTCAAGGTGTACGTCGACGGGGCCTGTTTCGGTGCCGGTCGTGATGACGGCGAAGGTTCCGGGTGCGGTGATTCCCAACCCGGGCGAGAGAGGGGCGATGAGCCCGTTGAAGCCGGTGTAGGTGAACCCGGCGGTGTCGAAGTCGTCGGCGCGCAGGTAGTACTGGTTGGCGCTCGCCCACATCGTGCCGGCCGCGACGGTGACGTCCGTCCCGGGCAGGTTGTTGCCGGTCACGGGACGTCCACCCAGAACGTGTCTCCGTCCAGGACGCGCTGGCCCTGGTAGAAGGCGGACAGGAACCCGCCCTGCTGATTCTGCTCCGATGCTGGCACCCACGCCCAGCCCCAGTCCCGGCGCTCCGATTTCGATGCACCCTGGTTCGTCCGCGCGAAGGGGTACTCGTCGCAGGATTTGCCCGCCGGACGGGGCCGGGTCGGTGGGCCGGCGGCGTTGCGGTTCGCGCGATCCAGCGTGGTGCTCGTCGACCGGGTCAGCGCGCTGCCGCGGCGACGGTCGCCGTAGTGGTGGGGGCCGCCGTCCTGGACGTGGCGGATGTTGGCGGCGATCTGGGGCAGCCACGCCATCGTGGTCAGGACGGGAACCGTCGCGAGGAACACGCAGCCCGTGCTCTTGCCGATTTCCTGGTCGCATCGGCAATCCGGCGACTTCCAGGCGGACACTGCCGAAGGGAACCCGGTCTTGGTCGCCGTCAACGTGTATGCGGTGGGGGTGGTATTCCTCTTCGTGGTGCTGTCGGTGTAGGCGATCGTGCCGCCCATCCGCCGACTTGCGCGGGTCGCCGACATCACGTGGACGGCGACGGTGCACGTACCGCCGTAGGAAGCCTTCAACGACAGGACGGCTCCGGAAGCTTCTCCGGAGATATTCTTCACCTCGAGCGTGAACGTCTCGGTGAACTCCTGACGGTTGGCCTTGAGGGCGTACGACTGGGTGACTTCCAGCACGGCGCTTGTCCCCGGTACACGAACACGGTGGATTCCTCCTGCACGCATGCGTTGAACCGGTCGGCCCGATTCGGCCCGGACGCATACCGGCGCCGCACCGACCTGCTGAGTCACCGAGGAAGAGCCTCCGGGCTGTCGAGGACCTCAGTGTTCGCCCAGGGGCGAGGCCTGGGCTAGGGGCAAGGACACGCCCACCACAAGACTGCACAGGATCCCGGCTGGACGGCGCACGCATGCCCCCAAGGCTTGGAGAAGCGGACCCGGCCGCTCAACTCCCCTCCCTCTTACAACACCTCACCTTGCGATTTCCGGTGCAACTCCGACCACTCATCCGGACGAGCGCCTTTGGCGCCGGCAATGAACCTGTAGGGGTACGTGCCGGGGGGTCTTCGCGGGGTATGTGCGGTAGGCAGGGGGTCGTATTGGTCTTTTCACTAGGCTGTGGAGTGGTTATGGCACATCAGATGCGGCTGTCTGTCAATGGGGTGACGGATGGTCTGCTGATCGCCGGTCTCACGGGCTGCAATCCGGGGGTGGCTTCTGGCGATGACGCCAAGCCGCCCGCGCCCGCGGGGAAGGCGAAGGGGCAGGGGCCGCCGGGTGTGCCGGCGCTGGCGGGGTTGTCGACGGCCGCGGCGGCCCGCGGGCAGCTTGCCGGGTTGAAGGTCGCAGACCAGCTGGCGATGACGGGCTACAGCAGGGCCAAGTTCATGCACGGGGCCGGACAGGGCGACGCCTGCGACACCCGCGAGATCGTGCTGGAGCGGGCTGGTGAAGCCGTGACGCGCGACGGCGAGTGCAAGGCGGTCTCGGGTACCTGGATCTCGGTCTACGACGGGATCACCGTCACCGAGTCGGGGAAGCTCGACATCGACCACATGGCGCCGCTCGCCAACGCCTGGCCCTCGGGCGCCGGCGCGTGGACGGCCGAGCGGTGTAAGGAGTCCGCGAACGACCTGCCCCGCCCCCGGCTCCTGGCGGCGTCCGCGGCGACGAACCGGTCCAAGGGCGACCAGGGCCCGGGCGAGTGGCAGCCGCCGACGAAGGCGTACTCACGTACGTACGCGACGGCGTGGACGAACCTGAAGGCCACCTATCAGCTGCCCGTGACCGAGGCGGAGAAGGCGAAGCTGACCGAGATGCTGGAGACGTGCCCCTCATGACCACCCAACAGCAGAACGACGGCCCCCGCCAGGACGGTAGCGAGGCCGGGGCGGTTCCGCTGACCGCCCACGTGAAGGCAGGGCCCGGCGGAGCGATGACGGACGAGGTCGGTGTCATCACCGGCGACGTAAGCGTGACCACCGCGGCCGGCCCGGACGGCACCGCGCAGGTCCGGATCCAGTACACGGGCGCGGAGGAGTTCTACACCCTCACCGGCAGCCCGGCCCGGATCCCACCCGGCGGCCTCGCAGCCTTCCACGAACGCGTCGTAGACGCCGTCAAGGCCGGCGGCGCCGCCGAAGTCCCCCACCCCTAACCTCTGCTCGCCCGCCGCCTCCGTGGCCGGCCGCCACCGCGAGCATCTGCCCGCGGACCCCCGAGGATGCCGACGGCCCCGCACTCGTCCACTGCCCGTACGGTGTCGACGTGCTCGTGCTGTGGGCCGCGCAACCACGCCCCTCTTCGATGTGTGAGCTGTTCGTGGATTCGGGCCCGGGTGCTGGCTGCGGCATCGTCGTAGGCCGGTGCCGTCGGCCGGTTCTGTGGGACAGGCGGCTGTCCGCCGACGGACCGAGCTCCGCGCCCTTTACGTCGGCCGGCCGGTGGTGCATGCGTCGGGCGCCGGCCTCTTCGAGAGCGTCGAGGTCACCCCGGTTGGGGTGGAACTCCAGGAGCCTGCCGTTCGCGAGGCGCCCGTCACCGCGCCCGTCGCCGCGCGCGGCTCCGCTAGGTGACAGAATGAGGCAATGCGTGTACTCATCGTGACGGCGGGTAGTTGGGGAGACGTCGCGCCCTACACCGGACTCGGAGTGCGGCTGCGCGCCGCGGGTCACGAGGTGGCAGTGGCCACCCACGAGCGCTTCCAGGATGCGGTAAGGGCCTGCGGGTTGGGATTCCGGTCCCTGCCCTTCGATCCCAGACAGGAGCTCGCTTCTGCTGCCGGTCAGGACCTGGCCCGGTCGATGAGTCCGGCGGTGGCGATGGCGCGGTTGATGCGGATGGCGCGGGCCTTCATGCCCCGGCTGGCCGCCGGTGTCGCCGACGCCGTACGGCAGGGCACCGACGTGGTGCTGACCTCGACCATCACCGACCCCATCTGCTCGACGCTCGGAGAGGCGCTGCGGCTGCCGGTCATCGGTGTGTACCTCCAGCCGACCCAGCCCACGACGGCCTTTCCCCCGCTGATCACCCGCGCCCGCTCGATGGGCCCCTTCGGTAACCGGCTCGCCGCCCACGCACTGTGGGCCGGTACCGAACCGATCTTCGCCCCCGCGGTCAGCAAGCTGCGACGCGAACTGCGCCTTCCGCGCCAGCGGTTCGGCGGGCCGCTGGGCCTGCAGCGTGGGCGTACCGTCCTGCACGGCTTCAGCCCGCGGATCGTCCCCCGCCCTACGGACTGGCCCGAGGGCCATCAGATCTGCGGCTACTGGTGGCCCGAGACCGGGCCCGGCTGGCAACCTGATCCCCGCCTGCTCGACTTCCTCGCCGCGGGCCCGCCCCCGGTCTTCGCCGGCTTCGGCAGCTTCGTTGCCGCGGACGCCGAACGGCTGAGTACCCTCCTTGCCCAAGCCTTCCGCCGAGCGCGAGTACGCGGCATCATCCAGTCCGGCTGGAGCGGCCTTCAGGGTGAGGGCGACGACCTGATCACCATCCAAGAAGTCCCGCACGCCTGGCTGTTCCCCAAGACCGCCGCCGTCATCCACCACGCCGGCGCCGGAACCACAGCGGCCGGCCTCCGCGCCGGAATCCCCGCCGTCGCCGTCCCCGTCCAGCTCGACCAGCATTTCTGGGCCGCCCGCCTCCACACCCTGAAAGTGGCCCCATTCCCACTGCGTTACCAGCGCCTGACGGCGCAACGGCTGTCCGAAGCCATCGTCACCGCCACACGAAACCCTGCCCTGGGTACCCGCTCCCGCCAGATCGCCACGGCCCTCGCCCTCGAGGACGGCGCACGAGACGTGCTCACCGCACTGGAACGCCTCCCATGATGCTGGGACTCATGTGAGATCGGGCGTGACCAGCGCTACCGCGCGTCGGTACACCTCGGTGAGAGACGGGTCGGCTGCGCAGCTATGCCGAGAGGATCAACTGCGGACCGCGCATCACTCCTGGGCGGAGGCGGTCAACTCCATCATCGCCTGTGCGTAGGTTGCGCCGTCAATCTCCTCGTCGTGGTACTGGCGCATCAGCTCGTCGATCTTGGCCTGTAGCTCTGCACGGTCCATCGTCATCTCCCAACATGTCAGTGCCGCAAGGTGGGGACAGTAGCGCGCCACGTACCGCACGGACGGCGCATTCCTCAGATCGAGGGCACCTTGCCCTTCCACTTTCGAGCTGGTCGCGCGCCAGCGAGGCCGGTGTGGAAGGGAGGTTGGGGGCAGCTCACTCGGCCGGGTGGCCGGTTTCACCGCATCCGTGACGAGTGCGCGATCGTCGACTTCAGGAACGGGATCCCGACGGCGGGTGGCCTCGTGCGAGGGGCTCCCCGTCACAGCGGACGCGGCGCCCTCCCGCGCGGGTGGAATCGACTGACGTACCGCACTCGAGCGGGTGGCACGCGTCTTCGGCCGGGCAGCGGACCGCCCGGCCGAAGGCAGTGCGACTGCCGGTTCAGCAACCGGTGCTGTTGAAGCTCCAGAAAGCCGCCCTGGTGGCCGGACCGGCCTCACCGTCGAGCGCGAGGCCGTAGCCGAAGTTGTTCAGGTAGCCCTGCAGCGCCTTGATGGTCTGCGGGCCGACGGAGCCGTCGACCGTTCCGGCGTTGTAGCCCCTGTAGTTGAGGAAGCGCTGCGCCGCCTTCCAGCTGCCGGTGCCGAGCTCGCCGTCGATGGCGCCGGGGCTGAAGCCGCGGTCGCGCAGCCAGCACTGCCAGTTCTTCGCCCGGGCCGTGTTGAGGCCGAGGTTGTTCACCGCAAGGACGGAGACGTCCTGGGCGGTCGCCGTACGCTCAGCGGCGGGGCGTGCGGCGGCGAAGCCGGCACTCGCACCCGCCAGGCTTCCGCCGGCCAGGCCGATCACTGCCGCTGAGCTGACGAGAGCCCTCGCTAGAGCACGGTTCATCGTTCCCTCTTTCCCGATCGGTGGGCAGGGTCCGACGCGACGCCTCAGGTGCCGGTCGCGTCGGACCAAGAGTTGCGGGCAACGGGCGACCCGGCTTGTACGAATGCGACCTGCCACCGGAGATGTGCTTTCCCGGCCAAATTCCAGGCCACGGACGGGAGAAGGCGATTTCCGTGGTCTAGGGTCGCTGCCGTTGTCCGCGGCGACCGACGGGGAAACGTATTCATGGATGACTTACGCGCGCGTCCGGCCGCGCCTGATCTGTGCGACCGAGTCCTCGGCTACCGCCCGTTCCGCTTCGATGAACGGGCGCGGGCGGGGCCGCCCCACGAGGCGGGGGCAGTGGCGCGGAACCGGCATCTCATTGTTCCCGACGGCGTCGTGAAGGTGACGCTGGGCACCGGCGCCCCCGTGTCCGTACGAGACGCCTGCGCCCCGGGCCGTTCCCTGTCCGGACTCTCGCTGGCGGCAGGGGTGCGGACCACGTCCGTGATCGGTGAACGCACCGGCCCCGCCGAAGGCGTGAGCGTGCTGCTCACCCCGCTCGGTGCCTACCGGCTGTTCGGTGTGCCCATGTCCGAGTGGTCCGATTGGCCGGTGGCGCCCGAGGACCTGTGTCGCGAGCCCTGGACGGGCCTGTCGGACCGCCTCGCCGAAGTTCCGGATGTGGACGGGCGCTGCGCCCTCCTGGACCGCGTTCTGCGTGATGCACTCGCCTCCGGCCCGGCCGCCAGCCCGGAGGTGGCCTGGGCCTGGGAGCGTATAAAAGGCACGGCCGGCCGGATCCGCATCGAGGTGCTCGCGGCCCGGACCGGCTGGAGCAGACGCCACCTGGAGCGCCGTTTCCGCTGCGAGATCGGGGTGAGCCCGAAGGCTGTGGCGCAGGTGATGCGGCTGCAGGAGGCGCTGCGGCTGAAAGGTTCCGGCGCAGACTGGGCCGGTGCCGCGATGCACGCCGGGTACCACGACCAGCCCCACTTCGACCGGGTGTTCAAGTCGATGACGGGCTGCACACCGACCGCGTTCATCGCCCACCGCACCGCGGCGTCCGTGCGCGATGTGCTGGACTTCGTGCCAGGAGTGGTGACGAGCGCGATCCTGTCCGTACCGCCGACGGGTGCCGCTCCCGCGCCCCCGAGCTCACGGCCAAGGGGCGGCGCAGCGGCCGGCCGCTGAAAGGAGGCCGGGCAAATTTGTGCATACCCGCCAGTAAGCGGGCGGGCTGCTTGCGGGTTTGATAGTTGTGGCCTGAGCTGGTGGACCGATTGTGCCGTCGGGATAGGGGGTGAGGGCCGTGCGCGAGGCTGCCCGTCCGCGGGTTGTTGTCTGCCCGTACTGCAAGGCCACGGACCGGGACGGCGAGGCGAGGACGCTGTTCGCTGTCGGCGGTGTGCTGTCGGTGACCTGGCACGTCCGCGGATGTCCGCACTTGGCCGCCGACCGGATCCTCGCCGCGTCGCCCGGCCGATAACCGGCTGTCGAAGCGACTGCGCCTTCAGCCGGATCACGCCGCCGGCTCCCAGCCGTACCCGCGGGCCCGGCGGAACAGCCGCTTGGCCGAGGGCTGGGCCGACTGTGGCCATGCGCCCAAGGCCGGTCCGGCTGCGTTTTCGCATGGATCTCCTTCTGGTGAGCAGAAGCGATGGAGCGACCCGCATTCCCCCTTGAAGGGCAAAGACGATGGCAGACGACACGCAGACGGGGAGTGTCTCCCCGGACGGCATTTCCTCAGGTGAGCAGATCATCGCCGCGCTGGACAGGCTTCCCACACCCGTGGTGGTGGCCCTGAAGCAGTTGATGGTCTCGTTCGGTTTCCCGCCGTCGGGCACCGTTAACGAGATGCCTCCCGGTGTCGCCCCCGCGCTGACCGCGGTCGCGGACGCGTTCTGCGGAAGTACCGCGGGCGGACGGGGGGCGGTTCCGCCGGGTGGGGGAACTCCGGCCTTCCCGAGTACGCCCCCGCTTCCTCCGCCCCCTCCCGGTGTGATCACCGGCTAGACGCAGCGGAGGGATCTGACACGTTCGCTGCGCCCCCAATCCCTTTGATCCCCCTGTGAGGTCGGCCGGAGAAGGTGGCGGCCCGCCCGGGCCGACGTGCGAAGGAAGACCAGCCCGGCGTACGCGGACGCGACGGCCACGCCGCAAAGGAGCAGGGGCCCGTGGTGGCATCGGTGGAGACAAGGAGCCATTCGGTCGTGATGAGCCCGCGCTGTTGGCCAGGGCGGGGGCGTGGGCGGGCTGCCGCCCGCCGCGCGGTCGCTTCCAGGGCTGTCGATGTCGCCGACCTCGATGTTCTGCTGGACATCCTCGGCTTGCGGCCCGAGGACGACTCTCCGGACGAAGGCGGGCGGGAAAGGGGATGGGCCGGTTGCCGGGGACACGCCTGCGCAACTGTCCCCGGTCGGGTGGTGTCGCTGTCGTGCGCTGGGGCAGGCGCGATGCGCAGGGGAGAGATACTCCTGCCCGTCGATCGACGGCGGGGATCCGAGTACTGGAAGGACTTCTTCGATGTCGCAGGTGAAGGAATCGATCGAGGTTGATGTGCCGGTGACGACGGCCTACAACCAGTGGACGCAGTTCGAGTCGTTTCCGCAGTTCATGGATGGTGTGCAGCGGATCGAGCAGCGTACGGACACGCTCACGCACTGGGTGACGAAGGTCGCCGGGGTGGAGCGGGAGTTCGACGCGGAGATCACGGAGCAGATCCCGGACACCAAGGTGGCGTGGGTGACCGTGGGCGGTGAGGCCGAGCAGTCGGGGCTGGTGACGTTCCGGCCGATCGACCCGGCGCACACGGAGGTGACGCTGATGATGGACTTCGATCCCGAGGGGATGGCGGAGAACATCGGCGACAAGCTCGGCTTCGTGGACCGGCAGGTCAAGGGAGACCTGAAGCGGTTCAAGCACTTCATCGAGGACCGCGGAACCGCGACCGGATCCTGGCGCGGATCGGTCTGAGCAGCCACCAGCCCCCGCTGGGAAAGCGCACGGCGGGGGCCACGGGCGGCCGCCCGCTCCGGCGCGTCTACGTAGACGGGCACCGTCCGCGCCGGCACCGGCCCCCTGGCAGGCTCTCTGCCAGGGGGCCGGGCCGGTCTGCGTGGAGGGCGGCTGCCGTACGCGATGGGCCGTGCCGTGTGCTGACGGCGTTATGGGTGGGGCAGGGGGCGGTGTCGAGTTCGGCGTGGTCGCGTGCGCGTTGCGCGCGGCCTTGGAAGAGTCGGCGGAAGTCGGCGAGGGCGTAGCGTTCCCCGTCGCCTGCTCCGGGGTGCCGGCGACGGTGGCCATGACTCGATGGGGCTGTGGCTGCCAGCCGTCGATGAGGGTACGCAGCCCCAGGCATTCGGCGCGCCGGTGGAGGTCCAGGACGTGCAGGAGCCCGTCGGTGTCCATGGCCGGCACTTGGGGCATGTCGATCATCAGAACGCGATCGTTGTGTTCGACGGAGTCCAGGGCTCGCTGGAGAACGGTGCCCGCGTTCTGGCCGAGGCTCCCGGTGATGCCGGGGAGGACCGAGGTGCCGTGGTACTGGACGTCGATGGCGATCAAGCGGGAGGTTCCTTCCCGTCAGCTGCAGGCGCTGGCGCCCCCAGGGCCACCATCCTGGCGGCATTGCCCCGCCCGGGTGACGGCGAGGATGGACAGGCCGCCGCCGAGCCGGCCCTCGCGACCGCCGTCCCCGCCGGCGGGTCCCCGCGAGGTGCCGTCGGCGGCGGGTGCGGTGACCAGCCGGAGGTCAGGAACCTCCCGTGTGGTCCTCTCGTGCTCGCTCGGCGTTGAACTGTGCTCCCGTGAGCAGGGCCAGGTTCGCGAACCAGAGCCAGATGACGAAGACCACGATGCCGGCCAGCGATCCGTAGACCCGGCCGTACGTGTCCAGCTCCGTGTACAGCGTGAAGAGCGCCGAGGCGGCCAGCCAGAGCAGGGCCGCCAGTACGCCGCCGGGCAGGCCCCGGCGGCTGCCCCGGCTCTGGGCCGGTCCGGTGCGGAAGAGCATCAGCACCAGCAGGGTGGCGACGGACAGGAGCAGGGGCCAGCGCAGGATTGCGATCCCCTCGGCGCCCGCCCCGCCGGTGGTGTGCGCGAGCCAGCGGGCCAGCGGCCCGGACACCACCAGCCCCACGGCGCCGACGAAGAGCAGTACGAGCAGCAGCACGGCATTGATGATCAGTGTGTGGGCGGCTCGGAGCGGAGGCCGCGTGTCCGGTACCTGGTGCATCGCGTGCAGGGCCCGGCGGAACACCGCGAGGTAACTGCACGCCGACCACAAGGCGCTCACTCCGCCGCTGATCATCAGGGCCCAGATCGAAGAGTGCTCGGCGGCGAGTCCGTCGAGCGCGTCGCGCAGCACCTGCGCGGACTGGGGCGGTGCGTACGAGGTGAGGTCGGTGACCAACCGGTCCCTCGTCGCCCCGCCCAGCAACCCCACCAGGGACACCGCGATGACGAGGGCGGGTAGGAGCGCCAGTACGGCGTAATAGGTGAGGGCGGCCGCGTGATCGGCGACGTTGTCGGACCAGACGCGGACGGCGGTGCGCCGCAGCTCTCCGCGGGTGCGCATCGCGAGGGCGACCGTCGGAGGGTGTCCACGCCATGCTTGCCTGCGGGGGATGCCGGTCATGCCCCGCAGGTGCCCCACCGGGGCCCGTCGCATGCGTCCGCGGGTCGCCGTGGTCGTGTCACTGCCGAAGCCGAAGCCGAAGCCGAAGCCGAAGCCAATGCCAAAGCCGAAGCCGAAAGCCAGGGCGAGCGGGCGCAAGGAGATCCCCGCGACATGTGACTCGTGAGTACTGCACATCCGGCAGTGACAGCGGTGACTGTCGGCGCCATCGCCGGACGTGACACCTTCGGGTCAGCAACCGACCGAGGGAGCAGGTGTGAACAAGGGGTACGCCGCCTACTGCGACGCAGACCGCTGGTTCTACGACGCGCCGTACCGGCGCGCCGGAGAGAACTACCGGGCCGCCCTCACCCCCGTCCCGGCCGGATGGCGCTCCCACCGGAGCGGCGACTGGCTGGCACTGCGCCCCGTGGACGCCGAACTGCCCGCCCAGGGCTGGAAGATCCACGTCTCGGCCACCCTCGGCAACGCCGAGTCGCTGCTGGCGACGGTGTACGAGTACTGCACCGCCCGGCGCATCGCCTTCAAGTTCGTCCCCAGCCAGTACCTGTTGCACCTGCGCAACGCCAAGTACGCCGACCGCGCGGCGAGCGGCAAGTTCATCACCGTGTACCCGGCCGACGAGGAGCAGTGCCGCCGGATCGCGCAGGACCTCGACGCCGCGCTCGAGGGCGCGGCCGGCCCTTACATCCTGAGCGACCTGCGGTGGGGCGCCGGACCGGTCCACGTCCGCTACGGGAGCTTCACGCTGCGGCACTGCTACGACGAGCACGGCGAACTGGTCCCGGCCATCGAGACGCCCGAGGGGCAGCTCGTGCCGGACCGCCGGGGGCCGGTCTTCCAGCCGCCGGAGTGGCTGCGGATTCCCGACTTCCTGAAGCCGCACCTCGCGGCGCGCTCCGCGGTCACCCTGACCGGGATCCCGTTCACGGTGGAGCGGGCGCTGCACTTCTCCAACGGCGGCGGAGTCTACGTCGGCAAGGACACCCGCACCGGCGAGTCCGTCGTCCTCAAGGAGGCCCGGCCCCACGCGGGCCTCGCCGCCGACGGGGCCGACGCCGTGACCCGGCTCCACCGCGAACGGACCGCGCTGGAAAGGCTGGCGGGCCTCGACTGCGTACCCGAGGTCCGCGGCAGCTTCACCCTCGGCGACCACCACTTCCTGGTGCTGGAGCACCTCGCGGGTCAACCGCTCAACACCTACTTCGCCCGCCGCCACCCGCTGATCGAGGCCGAACCCGACGCCGCCGAGCTCGCCGCGTACACCGAGTGGGCCCTCGCGATCCACCGGCGCGTGACGGAAGCCGTCGACGCCGTGCACGCCCGAGGAGTGGTCTTCAACGACCTCCACCTCTTCAACATCATGGTCGCGGAGGACGAGGCCGGCGAACCCACCGTCTCCCTCCTGGACTTCGAAGCCGCCGCACACGTCGACGAGGGGCTGCGCCAGACCGTGGCGAACCCCGCCTTCGTCGCCCCGGCCGAACGGCGCGGATTCTCCGTCGACCGCTACGCCCTCGCCTGCCTGCGGCTCGCCCTGTTCCTCCCGCTGACCAGCCTCCTCGTGCTCGACCGGACCAAGGCCGCCCACCTGGCCGCCGTCATCGCCGAACAGTTCCCCGTACCGAGGCAGTTCCTCGACGAGGCCGTCGAGGAGATCCTGGCCGGAGCACCGCACGGTGCACCGGACAACGCACCGGCCGGGCGCCCGCCCGCACCGGCCGGACCGTACCTGACCGTCGAGCCGGGGGAGTGGCCCGCCGCCCGCACGTCGATGGGCGCGGCGCTGCGCGCCAGCGCCACCCCGGACCGCGAGGACCGCCTCGTACCGGGCGACATCGCCCAGTTCGCGACCGCCGGCGGAGGCATCGGCTTCGGCCACGGCATCGCGGGCGTGCTCCACGCCCTCGCCGAGACCGGAGCCGAGCCCTGGCCCGAGGCCGAGGAGTGGCTGCTCGAACGGACCGCGAAAACCGCGTCCGGCACCCCTCTCGGCTTCTACGACGGCCTCGCCGGCACGGCCTGGACGCTGCACCGGCTCGGACACCGGGGCCGCGCCCTCGACCTCGTCGACCAACTCCTGCACCAGCCCTGGCAGAGTGCGGGACCCGACCTGTACGGCGGACTCGCCGGCATCGGCCTGGCCCTGGACGCGCTCGCCACCGCCACCGGCGAGGGCGAACTGCACACCGCGGCCCTGCGCTGCGCCGAACTGATCACCGAGCAGCGCCCCGCCCGCGCGGGCCTGCTGTACGGCAACGCCGGCCCCGCCCTGCTCCTCGTGCGGCTGTACGAGCGCACCGGCGACAAGGACATGCTGCTCCAGGCCTCCCAGGCGCTCCACCGCGACCTCGACCGCTGCGTCACCAGCGCCTTCGGTACCCTCCAGGTGAACGAGGGCTGGCGCACGATGCCGTACCTCGGCGAAGGCAGCGTCGGCATCGGCATGGTGCTCGACGACTGGCTGGAACACGGCCCGGACGAGCGCTTCGAACAGGCCCGGCTCGAGATCGTACGGGCCGCCCAGGCGACCTTCTACGCCCAGCCCGGGCTGATGCGCGGCGCCGCCGGAATGATCCTCCACCTGGCCCGGACCACCACCCCGGGTCCCGGTACCGACACCGGAGCCGTCGCCCGCCAGATCGACGCGCTGGCCCGGCACGCGGTGCCGTACCAGGGACACCTGGCCTTCCCCGGCGAGCAGATGATGCGCCTGTCCATGGACCTCTCCACGGGCACGGCCGGCGCACTCCTCGCCCTCGGCAGCGCCGCGCCCGGCGGGCGCGCCCACCTGCCGTTCCTCCCGCCGCTGCGCGAACGCGCGGCGGCCCCAGAGCCGGTCCCGTCCGGGACCGTGACCCATCGCACCACTCAAGAGAAGAAGAGGAATCTGACATGACGCTTCTTGACCTGCAGTCGATGGAGACCCCGAAGGAAGAGTCCGCGGAGGTCGGCATGACCGGCGGCGGAAGCCGGGCCAGCCTGCTGCTCTGCGGCGACAGCAGCCTGAGCATCACGACCTGTAACTGACCAGGTCACTTCGGGCCCGGGCGGTTCGCCGCCCGGGCCCGCACCACACCCCTGGAGGCATCCGCCGATGAAAGCCCCCGACCCGGAGGCCGACACCGCGCAGGCGCGGGCCGTCGCACGCGCCGCCGACAGGGCGCTCGTGGCGGCGGCCCGGCACAGTGGTGGGCGCACCGCCGCCGTGCTGGGATGTACGGTGGCGGCCGCCGCGGCGGCGCTCGCCGAACCGGCGGTCCTCGGCCACACCCTCGACCTGCTGCTCCGCCGGGATCCCTCCGGCCAGGTCTGGATCCTGCTGTGCGCCGCCGTCATCGCGGCCGAAGTGGTCCTGGACGCCGTCGCCGCACGGTTGTCCGGAGACGTGGACGGCCGCTCCACCGCCCGACTGCGCCGGTTCGGGCTCGCCCGGCTCCTGCGGACGGCCCCGCACCACGCGGCCCGCCACGCACCCGGCGAAACCGCCGCCCGGCTGACCGCGAACGCGGTTGAGGCCGGGAAGGTGCCCGCCGCCGTCGCCCACGCCGTCGCCGCCCTGCTGCCGCCGCTCGGCGCGGTGGCCGCGCTCCTCCTCATCGACCTGTGGACCGCGCTCGCCTTCCTCGCGGGTGTTCCGCTGCTGCTGCTCCTGCTGCGGGCCTTCGCCCGCGACACCCGCACGAGCGTCGCCCGCTACCAACACGTGCAGCTCGCGACGGCGGGCCGGCTCGTCGAGGCGCTCGCCGGGGCCCGTACGATCGCCGCCGCCGGCACCGCGGATCGCGAACGCGACCGGATCCTGGCCCAGTTGCCCGAACTCGGTACCGAGGGCCGACGCATGTGGCAGGTCTACGGCGGTACTACGGCCCGCTCGGCCGCCCTCATGCCGATGCTCCTCTACGCGGTGCTAGCCGTGGGCGGCATCCGCCTGTCGGCCGGAGCCCTGGGCGTCGGCGAACTCCTCGCCGCGTCCCGGTACGCGGGCCTCGCCGCCGGAGTCGGCGCCGTGACCGGCGGGCTCGCGGCCGTCGTCCGCGGCCGGGCCGGAGCCCGGCGGGCCGCCGTGCTGTTCTCCCTGCCCGAACTCGACCACGGCCGGGCCGATTTGCCGGACGGCGGCCCCGGCACGCTGGAACTGCGCGGCGTCCGGGTCGTGCGCGGCGGATCGACGGTCCTGCACGACATCGACCTGGTCGTCCCCGGCGGAGCCACGGTGGCGGTGGTGGGCCGGTCGGGGTCCGGCAAGTCGCTGCTCGCCGCCGTGGCCGGCCGGCTCACCGATCCCGACGCGGGCCAGGTCCTGTTGGACGGCGTGCCCTTGCGGGAGGTGACCGCCGAGGCGCTGCGCCGCGAGGTCGGGTACGCCTTCGACCGACCGGTGCTGCTCGGCGACACGGTCGGGGACGCGATCGGCTTCGGCTCGGGTCCGGACCCCGGCCACGAAGCTGTCCGCGCCGCGGCCGGTGCGGCGGGAGCCGAGGCGTTCGTGACCCGCCTCCCGCAGGGATACGGCACGCGTCTCGCCGACGCCCCGCTGTCCGGCGGCGAGCTCCAACGCCTAGGGCTGGCACGGGCCTTCTGCCGTGCGGGCCGGCTCCTCGTGCTGGACGACGCCACCTCGAGCCTCGACACCATCACCGCCCGCGAGGTCGAGCGGGCCCTCGCCCACGAAGTGCGGCCGGGCACCCGCATCGTGGTCGCGCACCGCCTCTCTTCCGCCGTCGGCGCCGACCTCGTCGTATGGCTCGAGGACGGACGGGTGCGGGCGACCGGCAGCCACGACGAGCTGTGGAGGCACGACCCCGCCTACCGCGCGGTGTTCACCGAAGGGGCCCCGGAAGCGGCCGAGCGGCGGGCACCCCCGGAGAAGGAAGGGGCGGCGCGGTGACCGAGGGCGAGACCTGGCGGCGGGTGGCCCCCGAGGGGCGCCGTTTCCTACGGGGCCGCAAGGGCACCGTAGGACGACTGGCGGCGTGGTCGCTCCTGGAGTCCGCGCACACGTTCCTCGGCGGCTACGGGGTGGCCCGCGCACTCGACGACGGCTTCCTCGCCGGCCACGCCGCCGTCGGCCTCGCCTGGCTGGCCGCGGCCGGAGCCGGCGCCCTGCTCGGCGGATTCGCGCTGCGCGGTGTCTTCGCCGAACTCGCTGACCTCGTCGAGCCGTTGCGGGACGGCCTGGTCACGCGGGCGGTGCGGCAGGCGCTGGACCGTGCCGTCGGCGACCCGGCCCGCGCAGCCGACACCGGATCCGTGTCCCGGCTGACCCAGCAGACCGAGATGGCCCGTGACTCCTTCGCCGGACTGGTCCTCACCGCACGCTCCTTCGTCTTCACCGCCGTGGGCGCCTTCGCCGGCATGGCGGCCCTGGCCCCCGTCCTGCTGTTGATCGTGCTGCCGCCGCTGCTGCTCGGAGCGGCCGCCTTCCTGGCCACGCTCCGCCCCATGGCGTCCGTACAACGCCGCTCCCTGGACACCGACGAGGCGCTGTCGGACCGCGTGGGAACGGTGGCGGAGGGGCTTCGCGACATCGTCGCCTGCGGCGGGCAGACGGCGGCCGAAGCCCGGGTTGAGCCCCTCATCGCGACCCAGGAAGCGCTGACGCGCCGCCTCGCACACTGGTCGGCCCTGCGCACGCTGGCCCTGGGCACGGCGGGCCGGCTGCCGGTGGTCGCGCTGCTCGTCGCCACACCCTGGCTCCTCGCGCGCGGGATCACCGCCGGCACGCTGGCCGGCGCCCTCACCTACCTGGTGCAGGCCCTGTTGCCCGCCCTCAACACGCTCATGGCGGCCGTGGGTACGGCCGGAACCCGCCTGCTGGTGGTCCTCGAACGCTTCTGCGATCCGGCGCCGTCGGGCGTGGACGGCAGCGGCAAGAAAGCGCCGCGGGAACACGGGCGCGCCACCCCGTCAAAACGGGATGCCGCCGTGTCCACGGCTGCGGCCGAACTCCGCGGCGTCACCTTCGCCTACGGACCGGGCGCGGCGCCCGTGCTCGACGCCCTCGACCTGGTGGTGCGGCCCGGCGAGCACCTCGCCGTCGTCGGACCGAGCGGCATCGGGAAGTCCACGCTCACCGCCCTGCTTGCCGGGATGCTGTCACCCGGCGCGGGAACGGTCCTCGTCGCGGGCGAGTCCGCCCGGCGGGAACCAGGAGCCGGGGGCCCGGACCCGCGGCGCACCCTGCTGCCGCAGCAGGCGTACGTGTTCACCGGCACCGTGCGCGAGAACCTCACCCACCTGGCCGCGACCCCGGACGGCCACCTGCCCGGGGACGCACAGGTACGGCGCGCCGTCACCCGCCTGGGGCTGGACGCACTGGTGGAGCGCCTGGGCGGCCTGGACGGCGAAGTGTCCCCCCGGCTGCTGTCGCGGGGCGAAAGCCAGCACCTCGCGCTCGCCGCCGCCTACCTCTCCCCGGCGCCGCTGCTCCTCCTCGACGAGGCCACCTGCCACCTGGACCCGCGCACCGAGGAGCGCGCCGAACGAGTCCTCGCGGACCGCCCCGGCACCCTCGTCGTCGTGGCCCACCGCATCTCGTCCGCGGCCCGCGCCGACCGGGTCCTCGTCCTCGACGGAACGCGCGCCGTGTCCGGCACGCACGAGGAACTCCCCGCCAGATCGCCCCTGTACCGGGACCTCGTGGGCATGTGGAGTCGCGCCGCGGACGCGTGACGGAGCAGCGCACCCGCCCGCGGCGGCCGCGGATCCGGTCAGACCCAGCCCTCCCGCCGGGATATCCGGATCGCGTCGATGAGGTTGCGCGCGCCCGTCTTGCGCGTCGCCGCGGCCATGTAGTTGCGCACCGTGCCCGTGGCCAGATGCAGCGTGCCGGCGATCTCGGCTATGGAATCACCTTCTGCGGCCCGCGCCAGCACACTGATCTCCCGCCGGCTCAGCGGTGCGGGGTCAGCCTCCATGAAGGCGGAGGCCAACGAGGCGTCGATGAACTTCCCTCCCGCGGCGACCTGGCTGACCGCCCGGACGAGCCGTCCGGGCGAACCGCCCTTGTCGACGTACCCGCGGGCCTCGGCTCCGAAAGCCCGGTGCAACGTACCGCGCGCCCCCGCCGAAGCGAGCATCAGGACTTGCGAGGTGGAGGTGAAGACCTGGCGGTCCGCGTCCACGCCACAGCCCAGCGCGGCCGCGGTCCCCGGACAGTCGGCGTCGACGACGGTCACGTCTGGTCGTAAGGACTCTGCCCGGCGCATGCCGGTCCGCCAGCCCGACGACGTGACTTCGAAGTGCCCCTCCGATCTGAGCAGGGCGGCGAGTGCGGACCTGACCAAGCTGACGCTGTGCAGGACGAGGACCGTCGTCATCGTGTGCTCTCCTCGGTAGACGAACGAACGACACCACGCGGGTGCCCCCGTAGGGGACGATGGAACGTCACTGCGGGGGCGCGCAGGGGCGTACGGACAACCTTGGCCGAGACGCCCACTGAACTCCGCTTCCGTTCGGCGGGTTACCCCCTTGAAGAACGGCCGCACCACGGCCGCACACGGGACGCAGCAGGATCCTGCTGCCCAGAAAACACGCGCCATGGCCGGTGGCGGGAGCTGATGCACGACCAGGTCCGAGAGCTCCAGCCCCTGCTTGGGGTGCTGGTCGAGCGCGTTGACGCCGAGTTCGCGAAGGGGGCAGCTCCCGGCAGCCGCAGCGGCAGCCGGGCGCGGTGAGACCTTCGAGCACGACGGCACCCAGGTCAGCCGGCCTCGGTCGGCGTGGGCCTCTTCTTCGGGAGGGGCCGAGCTGCCGGTTGCGCTGTTCCGGGGTGGCTGGGCCGACGTGGACTTCATCGCCGGCCTCGACGCTGCGGATTCCCTCCCGGCCTCGGGCATCGCCTCAGCGTCGGACTTCGAGGCCCGGATGAATCAGTGGGTCACCCGTGTCTTCGGCGTCTGCGACGGTGCTCAATGAGTGCTGGTCGGCCTCAGTTCGACTGACCGGCTGTTGTGCGGCGCGTGCTCGGGTGGTGCAGAGCACAAGGTCCCGAAGCAAACACCCAGGCGTTTCCGGAACTCGGT